>JAKLDR010000127.1 GCA_022703445.1 Planctomycetota bacterium
GAAATCCTGCCGGCCGAGTTGCGGGTTGAAGGACATCGAGCTGGCGACTGCCACCACCATGCCCTCTCCGCCCGCCAGGAACACCTGATTGTTCCCGCCCCACTGCGGATTGACCTGCTGCATCGGCAGTTCACGCTCCCACATCACCTGCCCGCTGCCGGCCGCCAGACACCGAAGCTTGCTGCCGGAGCGCACCAGTACCGAGCCGGGCAAGGCCAGGGCGGGCGTGCCACCCATCATGTGGGGCTGGGCCTCTTCCGTGTTCTTCCAGGCCAGCTTGCCGCTGGCGGCATTGATGGCCGAAACCGTGACCTGGTTGCGCCCCTGATTGTCCATGGACATGCACAGGGCCAAGCCTTCCGGCCCGCCCGCAGAGGGATCAGACGGCACCAGCCAGGTATTGCCAGCGCCCAGTGAGGTCTTCCACGCGGTGGTCAGCGGAGGGGTCAGGTCCGGCATTCCCGAAGACGTCCCTCCATCCGGCACCTTGACGCCGGCCAGCCGGTCGGCGACGAAATCCTTGACCGTCCATTTGCGGCCGTCGAGTTCGAAAGCCTTTTCGGGGGCGCTCCGGGCAAGACGGTTGAGCATCCCACGGCAGAGCGACTCCATGCCCTGGGCCCGGTAGACCATGGCCAGGCGCGCCCGGACCTCGGGTTCGCGGTCCGACCCCGAACGCCTCCAGAGATGCTCACGAAGGCTGACGGCAGCATCGGCCGGCTTGCCGGCGGCCAGGGCCAGTTCCCCGGCCAGGATCAGCGCCGGAGAGACCGCCTGGCTGTTCGGATACTCCTTGACGACCCGCTGGACAAGGGTCAGGCTCTTCTCGCCGCGGGCCTTGCCCAGCAACGCCTCGGCCTCCCCGTCGAAGCGGGCATAGACCTCGCGGCCCTTCTCCTTGATGAGCCTGTCGATCTGCACCTGGGCGAAGCGCCCGGCCTGCACCTCACCGGCTCCAGCCCGGGAATAGCCCTCCTCGGACAGCTTGGAGGAGATGACCGCGTGGTATTCGGCGACCGCGCCCGGGAGATCGCCCAGGGACTCCCGGCACTGCGCGAAGCGCATTTGGCCGATCATCTCCTCGTTGGCGGAGGTGCGATAGTTGTGGGCATCGCGGTAGTTCTTCAGTGCGTCTTCGAACCCCCGGTCCTTCTCGGCAGCCCGGCCCAGGCGGGAGTAGGCCTCCCAGACCTGCTTGCGGATAGTGTTGTCCAGAGGCACCCCGCCCTGGTTCTCACCGGGCTTGACCCGCTCCAGGGCTTCCTTGAACAGAGCAATGGCCTCGGGATACTTCTCGGCCGAGAAGTGCACCTCGGCCAGTTCGGCCCGCGGGCCGGCGGCCTCGGGAGTGGTCTCGACCTCCTTGCGGAGCTTCCCGACGATGTGATCCCAGGCATAGTACCCGGCCACGGCTTCGGCTCCGACGCTCACCATGATATCGCCGGAGATCACCAGGTTGCCGCTCTCGGCCTCGCCCTGCTTGAAGAGGTAGGTGGCCTTGAGCGCGCCGGTGGCCAGATCGAAGCGCTGCAGGGCCTTCTTGGTGGGAATGATGACAAAGTCCTGGCCGACCAGGCCAAGCCCGGTGCCCTCCGAGTTCAGGGAAACCGACCAGAGCCTCTTGCCGTTGAGCGCGGAGAGGGCCACGACTTCCTTGCTGCCGGAGAGGACCAGGCGCCCGCTGCTCAGCCCGACCACATGGCTGAGTTCGCCGCGGCGGGCCTTCCACTTGAGCTTGCCGGTGGCCAGGTCCATGGCCAGAAGTTCACCGCAGTCCTGCGGCGCAGCGTAGACCATGCCCCCTTGGATGATCGGCGGACACGCCGCCCAGGTATTGGGGATCTGGACCGCCGCGCGTCCCATGGCGGCGGCATTTCCATCCTTGGGCGAACCGACATCCAGGCGGTCATAGAGATACACCCAGACCAGCTGGCCCGAGGCGGCATCAAGCACGCCAAGCGCGCCTGCATTGGTGGCCAGAACCGCCAGGCCCTCCCCCACCGATGCCGGTGGGCAGTCCTCAGTGATCTGGGTCTGCGCATAGTACTGCCCGGCCGAGAGCGGCTGGGCGGCGCAGACGAAGGTCCTCCAAGCCAGGCGACCGCTGCCTGCATCGAAGCTCAGAAGGTGGACATCGTTTATGGACCCGCGCTTGACCGCCGGGCAATACACGTATCCGCCGGAGTAGACCGGCGTACCGACCAGGTCGACGGTCTTGAGGAATTCCTGGTCGACCTTCTCGTCGTTGCGTCCGGACTCCCAGATGAGCTTGCCGCTCTCCATCCCGTAAGCGCGCAGCACGACGCCGGAACCCGGCTGCCCCCTGCCTTCCATGCCGAACGTGTTGCGCCGCGCCGGATTGGGCTGGCCGATGCACACGTAGACACGACCATCACCCAGGGCCGGCACGACCTGGCGGGTGACCGGGAGGTTGTCGCTGGCCGACTGCAGCGGCGCCTTCCAGACCACGGAGCCGCTCATGGCCCGGACGGCCGTGACGCTGCCATCACCGGCCAGGACAACCGTCCCACCGGCCGCCACGGGGTGGCGCTTGGGCGGCTGGGCGGGCATCGATCCGGGGTTCACCCCGTAATTCCGCATCATCTGCTCATTGGCGATGCCGTCCTTGGCCAGCTTGCGCTGCCAGCGGCAGACGCCCGCGTCAACGAAATGCGTCGCAGAGACGGCCCGGGAGCTGTCTCCGCCGATGGTTGGCCACCAACCTTCCCGACCGGCGGACACGACCTGGCCTGTCCCCTGGGACGCTGTCGTCAGGCGTTTCTCCAACTCCTCGGCGGCCAACACTTCGGACCCGCCCATACGCATCTTGGTGAGCCCGGCCACCATCTTGAGTTGGCCAAGAAGTTCCGCCGCCTCAGCCAGGCGACCGCTTTCTACCGACACCGCCGCGGCACGGGCCAGCAGGGCAGCCCGCGACCCTTCGGACCATTCCGGGTAGTCGGCCAGCAGACGCCGCCAGTAGAAAACCGCCCGCCCCGGTTCGCCCTTGGCCCTGGACATCTCTCCCAGCAGGAACAACGCACGCGGAGCGGCGTCCAGCAACGGGTACTCCGCCGCCACCCTCTCAAGTGCCGGCTCATCGGAGGCCGCGGCGGCCCGCAGATAGGCACGGTCGGCGTCAGCGCCCTTGAGAACCCGGTAGATCTCCCGGCCCTTGGCCGGCATGGCCGCAAGTTCGCGCTGGATCAGAACCCGGACGGGCAGCCCGAGACGCTCGTTCTGCCGGAACACCGTGTGCCCGTACTTGCGTGCCGCTTCGAGATACTTGTCGATGGCCAGCCGCCAGTTGTCGCTCTCGCGGGCCCGCCAGGCAGCGCGGATCATCCCCGCGACCTCGTCATCCTCCTCCAGATAGACGCGGGGGTCGAACTCCTCCTCCTTGGGTTTTCCGCCCTCAGCACCGGCGGGTTCGCCGGCCGGAGCAGAAGCCGCCGGAATGGCCAGCATGCCCAGGCTGAAGAGCAACGAGACCGCAAGCAATCTTCTGCTCATGTCACGCTTTCCCCGTTTGATCAGCATGGTGTCCTGGTGAACCTGGAAACAGCGCCATAGCGGTAGTTGAACCCAACGACAAAAGACCGGTCACAACAATATTAAGCAAAAAGTCCGATAAAACCAGCTGCCCAGGAGCCGCCCCGGATCCCAGACACAAGCCGCATCAATGCGCCGGTTGCGCCTCAACAGCTGGCGGTCTGACCTTGTCCTTGTCCTCAGCCGCTCCGGAGAGCAGGCCGAAAGCGTTTCTGTCGGATATGTCGCACGGAGGCCGCACCCGGGTACCGCCGGCATCGGTCACCACGGACACCTCCTTGCCGGCCGAAACGCCCAGGCCGCCGCCGGCAGCCCTCCCGGCCTCGGATGCGGCCACGCCGGTCAGTCTCGCGCTGCCCTGCAGGACCGCCAGGCGGACTGATTCGTCGCGGCCGAGTTCGACCAGCCCAACGGCTCCCGCGCGACCGGTCTCGACGCGCCAGGAGCCGACGGCGATGCTGACCGTCTTGTCGCCCGGGGAGGCCGGCACGTGAAAGACCAGACGCCCGCCCTTGAGCACAGGACCGGCCGGCCCGAAGACCATCGACCCGCTGCCCCTCAGCACCAGGACGGTCGGGGAAAGCCCGCCGGGCAGCTCCAGCTGGGCGGCGGACCCGCCGTCGCAGAAGACCTCCTGGGAAGCCTCCAGATCGCGCCGCCCGCGCAGGTCAAGCCTGGCCCCGCCGGGCTGAACGAGCTCGACGCGCCCCTCGACCGCAACGCATACGGCAACAGGAGCTCGCCGCGGACCGGCGTCGGCCGCGGAACGGTCTTCACGGCCGAAGTACCAGTAGGCCAGGGCCACGGCGCCGCCGCCCAGCAGGGCCGCGGCGATCAGGCCTAGGATCCACAGGGCCACGGGCCCAACCGCCCTCCCGGACTCCGGCGCCGCGGTGGAGGCCTTCTCCAGCAGCCGCCGCCGGGCGTTGTCGGAGGACCTGACCCCCTCCCAGTGCCTCACGATCCTGGAGAGGCCCACCATGACGTTGCTCTTCGCGGCACAGGCGGCGCAGTCCTTGAGATGGCCCTCGATCGCGGTCATCTCCTCGACGGAGAGCTCCCGGTCCTGGAACGCGGAGAGCAGATCGTTGACCTCTTCGCATTTCACAGCGACACCTCCGTGACTTCCGCCTGGCGGCATCAGCCGCCGCCCTTGGCGGCCTCCAGGAACCGCAGCGCCTCGCGCAGATTCTCGCGGGCGCGCTTGACGCGCATCTTGACGGCGCTGACGGTCACGTCGCCGAGGATCTCGGCGACGTCCTTGTAGGGCAGGTTCTGGCGCTCGACCAGGATGAGCGTGACCCGCTGGTCGCGCGGCAGGGCCTCGATGGCCCGCTCGATGAGCCGGCTGGCCTCGCGGCGCTCCGCCTCGGTGATCGGCCCGGGGTCGTCAGTGGCCATCTTCTCGACGATGCGGGTGGCGTCGGGGTCGGCGTCCATCGGCCCGTCGAGCGACACCATCTTGCGGAGCTTGGCCTTCTTGGCCTCGTTGATGCACAGGTTCGCCGCAACGCGGTAGAGCCAGGTGGTGAACTTGGCCACCGGCTTGTAGCTGCGGGCGTTGCGGTACACCCGCATGAAGACCTCCTGCATGAGGTCCTCCGCCTGGTCGCGGTCCCGGCAGAACGCGTAGCAGAACGTGGTCACCGAGTTGGTGTGCCGGTCGACCAGGATCTCGAAGGCGTCGGCCTGCCCGCGCCCGACCCGGGCCATGAGCGCCTCGTCGGTCTGGGTGCTTAGTATCTCGCTCTTGGGCGGCCCGGCCTTCGGATCCGGCAAGCTGGGGCTCCGATCAGGCCTTCCGGCCGCTGGCGAGTTTCCTGGCCACGTAGGGCATGAGCCCTCCGGCATCGATGAGCTTCCGCATCGGCTCCGGATAGGGCGCCCCCTGCAGGGTCACGCCGCCGGCCCGGAAGACGCCCTTGGCCAGGTCGAGTTCGCCCTCGCCCCCGTTGGCCAACCGGCTGGCGCCCTGGCACTCGACGATGGGCAGCCCCACGTTTATGGCGTTGCGGAAGAAGATCCGGGCGAAGCTCTCCGCCACCACGGCCGAAACACCGGCTGCCTTGATGGCCACCGGAGCGTGCTCACGGGATGAACCGCAGCCGAAGTTCTTGCCCGCGACGATGAAGTCCCCGGCCTTGACCTTCTTGGCAAAACCGGCGTCGGCGTCCTCCATGCAGTGGGCTGCCAGCTCCTTGGGGTCGCTGGTATTCAGGTATCTTGCCGGAATGATCTCGTCGGTGTTGACGTCGTCGCCGAAACGCCACACCCGTCCGCGCAGAACCGCCACAGGGGCCTCCTTCCGGGGACCGCGCCGGGCCGGAACCGCGGCCCGCAACCATTCGCGGAGCTTACCATCCCGGCGGCGGAGATGCAAGTGTCCGGGACGGGCATGAACGCGGGAACCGCCCAGGGACGGCCTTCAGCCCTTGGCCCACTTCCTGGTTCGGGTGTTGAACTCGAATCGGCCGCGCCCCTTGACCGTGAAGGCCACGCCGGCCTCGATGAGCTCGACCTTCTCGACCGCCGCCTCCACCAGATCCATGTCCAGATTGATGACGATCTGGCTCCATGCCCTGGTCCGCCGGTCATAGCAGAAGGCCCCCCGGTCGGTGCCGGCCCAGACCATTTCCGCGCCCATGGCCAGTCCCGCGACGGTGACGTCGGTCCGGCCGATCAGCTTGATGAAGTCGCCGAAGCCGGCCAGGCTTCCGTCGGCCGAGTTGTGCACGAAGACGAACTTCTTGTCCACGGCCATCCAGGTCAGCGCCGGGGCCACCGGATCGTCCCGGGCCCAGAGCACCTTGCCCTCCCGACCAAGCCTGGCCATCGCGGCCTCCCTGGTCAGGCTGGCGCCCGGCCCGGGCCCCGGACCGGGGTCCGGGATGGGATCAGGCCCTATCCCAGGCGGGAGCGGCCGGGGCTGAGGCTGAACCGCCGGACGCCGCCCCAGCGAGGACAGCAGGTCCCGTAACCGCTGCCTGGCTACCGCGTCATCCTCGCGGCGGTAGGCCCCCTCAAGG
Source organism: Planctomycetota bacterium (assembly GCA_022703445.1). Lineage (GTDB taxonomy): Bacteria > Planctomycetota > SZUA-567 > JAKLDR01 > JAKLDR01 > JAKLDR01. Next base: position 6,579 of record JAKLDR010000127.1, read on the forward strand.
ACATCGGCCACCTCCATGCCGGCCAGGGTGACCAGACTGCCCGCAGCGGCCATGCGCACCGTCCGGTCCGGGTCGGAGAGCAGTTTCTCAAGCGCCGGCCGAACTTCGGGGGCCGTGTGGGCAGCCAGGAGCTCGGCCAGCTGGGCCCGGGCGGGACCATCCGCTGCGCCCAGACCGGCAAGGAGAACCGGCGTCGCATCGGCTCCGGCTGCCCGGCAGGCGCAGAGCACTGCGGGCATCAGCTCAGGCCTGCCAGCCCAATCGGCGGGGCTGCCCGCCAGGTGTTTCCGGCCCCTCTCGTCGCCGAGGACGGTCAGGGCCGCAGCGGCCAGAACCTTGAATCCGGCGGAGGCGCCGGCTCTGCCCAGAATCGACGCGCCCAGGACGATGGCGGCGTCCCGCTCGCCCCCCCCCGCTGAAGCCGCCACGGCGCTAACGAAGAGCCCGCGCGAGGCGAAGAACGGGGGCAAGGTCCCGGCCGGGGCGTTCTCGGCCTCGGCGCGCAGAGCCGCCAGCTCAACGTCGAGCGAACCAGGAGCGGCCACCGTCCTGGCGATGTCCAGGAGCCCCGCAACCGCGCGGTGCTGGCCGTTCCTGGCAAGCTTCTCCGCCGCTTCGGCCAATTTGCGGCCGTCATCACGAAGCACGGCTGCTCCGGCATCGGCGCCATCCGGCAGCCGCCAGGCACAGAGGGACCGGACCGCCGAGCCGGTCAGCGCCAGCGCCATGGCCGGAGCCTCCGGGCAGCTGACCGGCCTGGCCTCTGGAGAGGGCGCCGACGCCCACCACGCCACTCTGCCCGTAGCTGGCTCCAGCGCCACCAGCGCGCCGCCCGCGGCCCACAGCACCCGCTTTCCGGCCATGGCGAGCCGGACCTCGGCCGCCGTCCCGACACTCTCCGGGTTGGACGGAGGCGGCAACACCGCCCGCCAGACCGCATTGCCGTCGGAGATCGCAAGACCTCTGAGGACCGCCCCGCGGGCAACGACCAGCGTGCTCTCGGCCAGGGCCATCGCCATCTCCCCGCCTTCCGCGCGCGGCACCGCATAGGTGCGGGTCCAGAGGCTCCGCCCGCCGCCAGCCTCCAGCAGGCGCATGGTGTCGGTCCCCGGCTCGCTCTCGCCGAACGCCACCACCTTCCCATCCGAGATTGTCCTGCGCACGACCGCGGCGGCGGCCCCCAGCCGCGGAACCGTCCAGCGAACCGACCCGTCTGCCGGATTCACCGCAACCGTCTCGCGCCAGCCAGGCATGACCAGGCTGCCGGCCGCCGGAGCCCCCTCCCCACTCAGGGCGCGCTCCAGTTCCTGGGCCCAGAGCTGAACGCCGTCCCTGGCGGAGAAGCCGGCCAGACTGCGGAACCCCGCCGCCACCAGCCGGTCATCGATGCGATAGAGGCGCTCGGACTCGCGAGGCGCCTCCGCTGACCAGACCCTCTTGCCGCTGGCGGATTCCAGTGCGACAACTGCTGCCCCGACCACCGACCCGGTGCGGCTGGCACCGCGCATCTCGAAGCGCTCAGTCCTGACCAGAACATAGACCCGCTCTCCGGCGGCAACCATGCCGGCGACACGCCCGCAGAAGGACGCCGAGGGGCCGGGGATCCCGGCTGCATCGGCCGCAGGCACGACCGGAGCCATGTCCAGGCCCCAGAGCTGGGCACCGGAGCCGAGGTCAAAGGCCCTCAGCTTGTCGGCCAGCGGCATGCCGGGCAGGGGCTGCCCGCTCGCCCGACTGGCGACCAGGGCGGTTCCCGAGACCGTTATAACGTGTTCCGGCTGTTCATCGATCCCCACAGGCACCTGCCAGAGCAGGCGTCCCTTGGCGAGGTCGGCCCCGGCCTCGCCGAGCAACTCCTGCATACGCCGCTTGGCGGCCTGACCGGCCCGCATAAGCCCGGGGGAGCCGCCATGGCCATCTGCTCCTAGGGTCTCCGCGACCATCCTGTAAGCTGCGGCAGCCTCGGCCCGCTCGGCCTCGGGCAACGCCATCTCCGCCGCGAAATGCGGCGTGACTAGACCTGGCGCCCCCCTGGGCGCAATGAGCACCGCCAGCGAGTCGGCGAAACGCGCGGTCTGGGCCGGACCGGCCCGCCGGACAGCCGCCAACACCCACCGCCTGCCCTCGTCGGGATGGCCGAAGGCCGCCAGGCTGCGCCCGACCTTGAGAGCGGAATCCAGACCGAGTTGCCCGGCCAGCGCCGCGTCAGCGGATCCGGCCGCCTCGGCCGCCTCCCGGAAACGCCCGACGCGGACGAGGAACTCGAGACGGAGCGGCAGCAGCCGTGGATCACCCGGAGCGGCCTTGGCCAGCTTGGCCAGAGCATCTCCGGCCGCTTCGTACTTCCAGGAATCGAGCGCAGCGCGCGCAGCCGCAGCCAGCCCATCGGGAGTGCCATCGGGTTCTCCGGCCACGGCAGGCGCTAAGCTGCCCAACGACAGCCCGTACGTGGCCAGCAACACCATGATCAGCCGCCGGATGTACATCACTTTCTCCAAGAGACCGTGAAACGGGAGCTTCTAACCATTGGACGCCCGGCCAGGTCATTGGTTGCGGGGCATATTGGCGATGCAAATGCGGCGGGCGCGGGAGCACGCCCTCCCGCGCCCGCCCAGGGCGTTCTGCGAGCAACCTGTGTCTACCGGCTCAGACTCGGGCCTGTGCGCCCTCTGCTGGCCTTGTCGTTGCCCGAGTCCCTGTCCTTGTTCTTGTCCTCGTTCTTACCGGAATCGTCAGGCCGGTCGGCAGTCACACCCACCGAACCAGTTCTGATGGACGGAGCGGGCTCCTGCTGCGCGGCCTTGCGGACAGGCTCACGGCTGGCCAGCACGGGAGCTGCAGTCCTGGGTTGCTCCCTGACGACGGATGTACCAGCATTGCCCGAGGTGCCGCCTCCGGACTCAGGCTCGGCCCTGGCCTCGGATGCCTTCCGCCCATTGGCCTTGGGTTCCTGGACCGGCTTGACCTTGGGGTCGTCACTGTCGTCATCGCCAATCTTGTTGTGGATGTTGTTGTGTGTGTTGTTGTGGATGTTTACTGTGCCGCCCTTGCCAGCCGGACCTGGCTGGGGTTCCGGGACATCCCTGTCCTTGTCCCTGCCCTGCCCCTTGCCACTGCCGGACGGCTGGGGCGGACAGGGCGACGGTGCGGGCGAAGGCGGGACAGGATGGGGCGGCGCAGGATGTCTGACGATGACCCGCGGCTCATTGTGGATTATCACGGTCGGTGGCGGCGCAGGACACGGTTTCTCCACCACTATCACCTGGGGGGGGTGCGGCGAGACGACTACTGGTTTCTCGATCACGACGACCCGCGGAGCCGGGCACGGCGGCGGCGGTGGCGGCGGGGCAGGAAGGAAGCGCGGTTCCTGCACGACGATCACACGGGTTGTTGGAGGCGGCGGCGGACAGGGCTGGACCACCGTCCTCTCGATGATCACCTCCCGCGTGGCTGGCGGAGGCGGAGGGCAGGGGCTGACGGTCACGGTCTCCCTTACCACCACCGGCCGGTGCGGGGGCGGGCACTCAACGATCACGGCCCTGCAGCCAGTCGCAACCGCGATGGCCCCTAGAATCGAGCCAAGCCCGGCAACCCAGATCGCCTGTCTTCCTGTTTTCGGGTTCATCGTCGCCCTCCTTCTTGCAGGCGGGCGTCTCTTTCGCCCGTCAGCTGACCGACGGGTCAGTTGGCGGGCAAATTCAGGTAATTGCCGGCGATTTCTGGCGAACGGCTAGGGGTTCTTTGGCGGGGCCAGCTTGGAACCGTAGGTGTCGCGCATCAGGAAACGCTCCCCCTTGTCGTTCTCAAGGAGAACGCTCGACTGGGTGATCTTCACGATGCGCAGCCCAGTCTCCGGCCAGATGTCGCCCTCAACCAGCCGGCGATTCTCTCCGGTGGCCTTGATTTTCAGAAGCACATTGAGGTCACCGGCCTCAGTCGCCACGATGCCGCGGAAGTCAACCGGAACCTGCCACGGCTGAGGCCGTGAGACCACCGGTTTGGGCTGTGGCGGCTTGACAACCGGAGGAGGCGGAGGCGGGATGGTCGGGGGCTTCAGCACAGGTTTGGGCTGGAAGGTGGGCGGGGTCGGGATGACGACCGCCTCCCCCATGGTCGAGAACGGGTTGGGCCGTGGCCCCTTCAGGAAGTTGTTGATGTCTTCGGTCTTGGCCAGGGCGTCAAGGCCGACGTCCAGCCGGCCTGGGGCGCCACGACTGACCAGATGGTCGCCGGGATCCAGGATGTCCGGCAGGCTGTGGACCGCATAGAGAAGCGCCAAGGCCAGCAGCGCCGCGCCGGCGATGAAGGCCATCTTCTCACGATTAAGCCAGGCGGAACGTGCAGCAGTCATCTTCAGGCCCCCAGCGGTCCTATGGGCCCGGTCGGCTTGACCGGGACCGGGGCATTCTTCGCCTCGCCCTCCCGGAAGTCCATGCAGGCTGCGGATATCTCGACGTAGACTTCCCCGGGACGCATCCGGGCGGCCATCTCGCCCGACAACTCCTTGTCCTCCCGGCTGACGATCCGGAAGGATCGGATGACCAGGAAACGCTTCTCCTGACGGACGCTGTGAAAGAAGCGCATCACAGCATCCGGCGAGCCAACCATGATCGCGCTCACCGGATAGTTCACAATAAAGCGGTTGGGATACTCAACCAGGATCTTCTCGGGCTCCTTGCTCCCCGGGCGGAAGATCGGGTTGGGCTGCAGGTGCAGGGCGGCCTCCTCAACCTTGCTCAAAGGAGCCACCTTGATCACTCGGCTGATTCCCGCCTGGAGTGCCAGTTGGGTGACTTGCTCGGCCAGGCAGAGCTTGCGCAGCTCCTCCTCGGCGATCACCGGCTGGGGAGAACCGGCCGGAGGCTTGCCAGGCGGCAGGTCCTTGGCAGTCTTGAACACCCAGTCCGTTCGCGTGGGGGGCTCAAAGCCCATCCAGTCCCGCTCCAGCATCTCCGGCACGTTGCGGTCCATGGCGCTCTTGTGCAGCTGGAACTTCACGTCCACATATGTCGACGACAGGTAGATGCCGGCACGCTCCTGAACCTTGAGCTTCTGGATATACTCGAAATCCTCGAACGGGAAGCGCAGGCGCTTCTTGAGGTCTTTGAGCTGCTGGCCGTACTCGTCGTAGCGCTTGCGGCAGTCCTCCTGGACCATGGAGATGCTCGGCATCAGCGTGGCCTTGCCATCCCTCTTCAGCCTGGGATGGTACTCCTCAAGCTTCGTCGAGGTCTCGGCCACCTTGGCCCTGCTGGCGTCGGCCTGCTGGCCCCACGGGCGGATGGCCGCGAAGTAGCCGACGACGATCACGAAGACCCCCAAGCCTGCCACGTACAGGGCGTTCTTGTGGGTGTCCCAGAAGCTCATTTGCCGCGGGCCTCCGCTTGAGCCGGGGCGGTCACGGTGACTTCCACGGGTGCCAGGACCAGCTCCAGGACGAAGGGGGCCTTGACCAGCCCCCCCTCCTTGGTGATGTGCTTGTCGCTCGGGAAGAGCGGCGCGGTCACCCGGGAGACGATGGCGTCGTCCTTGTCCTGCTTCTGGAGCTCCATCAGGTAGCCTTCGATCAGCTTCTGGGCTTTCTGGACGGCGGCCTCCTCCGCGGCAATCCCGCCGGAGCTGGCGTAGCGCACGGAGGCCGTCCCGCGCACGAACACCCGGCGGGCCTTCTGGAAGCTCGGCGCCTGGCCGGAGGCGCCGGTCCCCGCCGAACCGGTCCCGACCGCCGCAGCCACGCCAGCGGCGGTGTCGATGCGCCCCAGCGCCGCCGGGGGGACATTGCTGGCCTCCAGGATGACGATGTCCCGGTAGGCGCCCCCAGTGCGTTTGATGAGATGGCTCATGACCCGGACGATGTCACGCCCGGAGTAGACGCGCTCCTCCAGGGCTTCGATCTCGTCCTTGCGCTGCTGGACATTAGCGAAACTCTGAGTGAACTGCCGGTCGGACTCCTCGGCCTTGAGAAGCAGCGCATCGCGACCCGCCTGGGCCTCAAGCAGGATCTCCTTGTTCCGCCAGGATGCCCACAGGAGCACGCCGGCCGCGAGCCAGACCACCGCGGCCGCATACCAGACGTAGATCCCCCCCTCGAGGAAACGCCGCCGGGCCTTGACCGACTCCTGAACCATCGAGAAGCTGACCGACCCGGGTATCAGCCGGGAGGCGGCCAGCCCCAGAGCCACGGCGTAGCGCGGCGCGTTGGCGCTGACCTCTTCGAGTTCCTGGCCGGACAGCCCACCCAGGCTGATCTTCTTGAACGGCTCCAGGCGGCTGACCCGCATGCGCAACCGCCGGGCCAGGGCCTCGCTCAGCCCGGGCAGCAGCGACCCGCCTCCGGAGATGAGGATCTCGTCAGGACGCAGCCTGGCCTGCTTGGTCTGGGCCCGGCAATACATCAGCGAGCTGTCGATGATCCCGGCCAGGGCGCCGATCTCGCTCTCGAGCGCCGCCGACAGGCGTCTCTGGATGTAGGGCAACGTCTCGTCCCCGGCTGCGTCGGGCGGCAGGATAGCCCCCTTCGAGCACTTGAGGTTCTCCGCCTCGGGGAAGGACATCCGCAGCACTTCGGCCACCGAGGCGGTGAAACGAGCGCCTCCCCCGCTGACGCTGCGCGCGAAGTAGAGCGCCGGACCGCGGGCCACGATCATGTCGACGTTCTCGGCGCCTATATCCACCACCATGACGGTGCGGTCGGGGTCGGCTCCGTGCCCGTGAACATAGGCGTTGAAGATTCCTATGGAATTCAGATCGACGTCCGGCCGACCCATGCCAGCCCTTCGCGCCAGCTCCAGCCTGGACAGCAGCTTACGCTCCTGCACCTGGCTGAGCATGACGGTGATCTGACCGCCGACGTCCGGCAGGTCGAGGATGCGGTAATCGAAGGCCGACGGCTCGCCGGACGGCCCCTGCTCCTGGACCTCGAACTTCATCATCATCTCGAGCTTCCAGGGCGGAACCGGCGGCACCTGCATGTAGCGGATCAGGGCCTGCGGACCGCTCAGGCCCAGCACCATCCGTCCCGAGCGGATGCCGCTGCGGCGCAGCAGCGAGGTGAGATCAGCGCGCAGTTCGCGCTCCCGCTCCGGATCGAGGTCGGCATCCTGACGACCGGACTGCCGGGCAGTTCCGGCCTGGACCTGCGGCGGCACGTTCTGCAGCGGAACCGAGGCCGGGGCCGGCTCGACGGCGACGGTCTGAGGCTGCGCCCCATCCCCCGCGGAGGCTTCCCCGGAAGGCGCCAGGTCGACTTCCACCGGTGCCGAACCGGACGCGGGCGGCTGCCCGGCCTGCGCCGCAGACGGACTCCCGGCGGCCTTAGTAACCGTGCCGTTGCTTGCCGAGAAGAGATCCTTGGAGGCCGCCGCGATCAGCTCGAGCTGGCCGTTACGCTCGGCCAGACGCACGGCCCGGATGGCCGTGGTTCCCAGGTTGACGCCGGTAGCGGTCCGGACCAAAGCAGGTCTCCCCTGCCGAGCCCCGCCTACCTGGCGCCAGCCGGCGCGAGCGGCTCGGCCACGAACCAGGGCCCGGCGGAGGGCTGTTCCTTGCGCACCTGACCGTTGGCCCCGTTGGGACCGGCGTGGTCGGCGTAGCCGCGGCCCGAAGGATCGATGATCTGGGCCTTGATGACCACGACCAGGTGGGTCTTGGAGATGTCGTTCTTGGTATGCCGGAACAGATGGCCGAGCAGCGGGATGTCGCCAAGCAGCGGGACCTGGGTGACGGACTTGCTGGTGTCCTGGCTCATCAGCCC
>JAKLDR010000128.1 GCA_022703445.1 Planctomycetota bacterium
GGGCGCCACGGCGGTGGCCAGCAGCGCGATGAGCAGGAAGAGCACCGCGTGGGTGGCCGCCGAGATCACCCACCAGGGCAGCGCCCCAACCCGGCGCTCCAGGCGCGATGTCCAGCCGGACTCGGCCTCCAGAGGGAGCTCCCCTTCGGCCTGCACCTGATCAGGTGGCAACTGGTTCTGGACTTCCTCTATTGCGGAACGAAGGTCGGTTGAAGTGGCCATTCCTGCGTCTCCTGCGAGTGGCGGTGTGCGAATGCACAGCGTTGCAGTACAGAACGAGGCTCCGTTGGCAGGTTCACACAAAAAGATGTGAATGCCACCACTGCCGCCTTCCGGACGCAATTGTCCATATCCTGGGGGAGGAGTCCATGTTATGGGCCCGGCCGGCCGTGACCATCACCGCGTGATGATCAGAACCGTCCCCTCGCCGGGCTTGATCCTGACCTTCTCGACGGTGACCACGCCCCACTGGTCGGCGGTCACGTCGCCCGCGCCGCCGGCGGAGTTGGTCCACTTGAACTTGTCGCCGGCCTTGGCCTTGAACTTTTGGCACCAGCGCGGGGTGACGTCGGCGGTCATCTCCGCCTTGGCCAGCTCGTTGGTGATCCGGGCCGACCACTTGCCGTCCTCGTCGACCACGTCCTTCCAGTCGAAGCCCAGGTTGATGCCGCCGACCAGGTCGCCGTCGGCCTTGTCCCCGTTGCCCATCTTCTCGTCGATGGAGCTGTTGCCGAAGGCCGGGAAGCTCCGGTCCCGGGCGAACTTGGAGGCCGGGTAGTACTTGTTGATCGGCTCCATGGCCTTGGCGCCGACCTCGTCGTGCCCGCCGTTGTTCCAGGAGAAGGCGAAGCCGTGGTGGCTCGCGGTCAGGGCCTTGACCATGTCGATGGCGTGCTGCCAGCTGTCGACCCAGTCGTTGCGGCCGGCGCAGCAGCCGTAGAAGGGCAGGTCCTCGTGGTGCTCGAGCGCGTACTTGGGCGCGAACATCTTGTCCTTGAAGTAGTCGGTCTTGCCGTCGTACATGGGCGCGGGGTCCTTCCACCGGCCCAGGTTGATGGAGTTGGGCAGTCCCGGCGCCACCGAGGGCAGCCAGCTCTGCTGGAAGCGGGTCAGCCGCGGGTAGACCGCGGCGAAGAGGTCCGGGCGGCGCCAGGAGAACTGGGTGGCGGCCATGCCCCCCATGGACTGTCCGACCGAGTAGACCCGCAGCGGGTCGGCCTGGTACTTGGCGGTGGTCCACTTGACCATCCACTCCACGCGGTTCTCGGTGAAGGGGTAGGCCCGGGGCTCCTTGTGCTCGGCGCCGACCGGGATGCAGTAGTAGCCGAACCAGCAGGTCTCGACCACCCCGTCGCCCTTGGGGTTCTCGATGGCGTCGCGCGAGGCCAGCAGCAGGCTCTTGCCGGCCTGCTCGTAGACGCAGAAGATCCCGGGCAGGCCGTCGCGCCAGCCCATCTCCGTTGTGCCGAAGTAGAGGTAGACGTCCCCGTTGTTGCTGACCGCCCCGCCGGTGCTCTGGCTGCCGTGCAGGCTCACGGTCAGAGGGAGCCCCGCCTTGCCGGTGATCTTGGTGCCGTCCTTGTTGGACGCTATCCGGATGGGCTGGATGGGCGCGACCTTCTCCTCGACGGCCTCCTTGGTGGCGCTCTCGCCGGGCACGATCTTCCCGACCGGCTGGTGCTTCTCGTCGGTGACCATCACCGCGTAGAAACTCCTGCCGTCCTTCTTCACCGTGCGCACCGCGACTCCCGTCCACAGGGGCAGCGGCTCCTTGCCCTCCTCGATGACCGCGGTGGGCTTCTTGGGGTCCAGGCGGTCCTTCATATGGAAGGCGTAGCCGAACTGCTTGCAGGAGTTGTTGGGCACGCCGGAGTAGCAGAGCTCCGCCTTGGCCAGGCTCTCCGGGGTGATGGGCGCGTCCGAGCGGTAGAGCGAGTAGCGGAACTTCGAGCCGGCCTCGCCCTCGGCCGCGTCCTTCCAGGTCACGAAGGTCTGCCCATTGCGGCAGGCCGCCTTGATGCCGGTGACGCCGGGCTCCTCCGCGGACGCCGGGCCCGCGACCAGGAAGGCGGCCAGTGCCGCCGCGAGCAGGACTGCGCGCATCGTCGGTCTCCCCTCAGAAGTTGGCTTCGAGCACGTTCTCGACGGAATACTCGGTCCAGCGCCCGGGCTTCACCTCGGTGATCGCCCAGCTGCCGTCCTCCAGCCAGTTGTTGAGGTAGAGCTTGCCGTCGATCTCCAGCACCAGGGTGTACTCGCCGGGCGGCAGCTCCAGCTCGAAGCGCCCGTCCTTGCCGGGCCGGACGACCCTGACCAGCGCGGGGTGCTTGGGATCGGGCTTCTCGAAGGGCTGGACCCGGCCCCTGAAGACGTGCACGGGAGCCAGCTCCGGCACGCGCTGCCCCGTCGGCGGGTCCATGGTGAAGTCGCCGACCAGCTTGACCACCTTGACGCGGAGCCCTTGGCGGACTGCGCTTGGGGTGGGAGCCGGCGAGTCCGGGGGGGGCGCGGTGCAACCGCTTAGTACTGCGACGACGATCAGCGGCAGGAGCCTGCGCATGCGCCATCCTCCTTTGGGGCCGAGGCCGGCAGCCCTGGTGCGGCATTATCCCCGGCCGCGCGGCTCCTGCCATCTCACTTCACGTCGCAGGCTTCCTCCGCCGCGTAGACCAGCCTGGCCTTGAGCAGACGGCGATTGAGGCTGTCGCCCATGTACGCGGCGCGGTCGGTGGCGCCCACGCCGATCAGCCAGCTGAAGGCGATGTCCGGCTCGGCCAGGGCCTTGTCCTTCGACTCCGGCCCGCGACTCTCGGCGTTGCCGTAGCCGCCGAACGCGGTGACCGGGTTGCCGTTGGTGTCGAGCACCCCGACGCGGTAGCGGCCCAGGTCCGGGTACCAGACCCGGCCGTAGGGGTCGACGTCGAAGCGGGTGTTCTCGCAGTTGCAGTTGTGCAGCGACACGTGGCTCACGCCCATGTGCATCCAGAGCGCGCCGGTCACCTTGTTGGGCGAGAAGCTGTCGTGGATCTGGCAGATCCAGCTGGCCGCCTCGACCGTCTTCCAGGCCGGGTCCGGCTTGGGTTCGTCGGCCCGCGCCTTGTAGAACTGGAAGTCGAAGCGGCCGCCCTTGGGGCCGAACTTCACGATGCTGCCGTACATCGTGCCGATCGCGGCCCGGGGGTCGTCTCCGCGCCAGCCGGTGCCGATCTTGACCGGGCCGGTGACGGCGGCGAACTCCGGCGGCACGAGCTCGTCGACCGGCCGGATCTGTTCGGCCACGTAGATGTTGCCCTGCTGGTCAAACCGCGGGCCGACCACCGAGTCGGAGGCGCCCCAGACGATGGGGTGCTTGCCCGGCCCGGGGCCGCCGGCGCCGGACGGGGAGTACTCGAAGAGCGCGTGGGTGCCGTTCTTGCCCTCGGTCGGGTGGCCGTCGAAGATGAAGAGCTGCCCGTCGCCGCGGATGCCCAGGGTGTGGGTCATGTAGACCATGATCACCCGGCTGAAGATGGCGTTGCCCGGCCAGACCTTGGCGGCCTTCTCGTCCTTGGGCGTGTAGGGCACCTCCCACTTGAGCGGCCTGCCGTTGCGGTCGCACTTGTAGAGCTGCTCGGGCCATCCCTGGACGTAGAGGTTGCCGTCGGGCCCGGCCTCGATCAGCGAGCCGGACGCCGTGGTGGAGGTGTTGATGACCACCGGCTCGACCTTGTCGGCCTTCTCGTTGTAGCGGACGAAGCCGATGCGGTAGCCGGCGCCGGAGATGCGCGCGTAGACCTCGGGGTCCTCGCGGAAGTGGTCCACGGAGATGCCCACGAAGCCGGCGTCGCCGATGTCCTGCTTGCCGGTGATCTTGGCGGCGTCGCTGAACTTGGCGCCCTGGTCCTCGATGCGCAGGAGCGGCGAGCCCTCGCCGGCCAACCAGAAGACCGGGGGCTTGCCGCTGACGTCGGCGGCCATCTGCCAGTTGACCCGCCGCTTGGGCCAGACCGGCGACGTCACCGTGGTCGAGGCCAGCTGCTTGGGATCTTTCCAGCCGGAGAGCTTGACCAGCTCCGCGCCCACGTCCTTGCCGGGCTTGAGCAGGTAGACCTCGCCGCTCTCGCGGTTGACGGCCACGCCCTCGGCGCCCTCGGCCGGGAAGGCCCCGGCGAACTTGCCATCGGCCTCGGATACGACCACCACGCGGTTGTTGGCCGTGTCGCAGATGAGCAGATGGCCCTTGCCGTCGACGGCCATGCCCCGGGGCAGGCCGCCGAGGTGGGTCTCGTCGTTGCCGGCCTTCTCGAGGTCTCCGAAGAAGGGCTCGGCCGGGGTGCGCTCCGGGAGCTTGACCCGGAAGACCGCCGGGTAGGGCGGAACGATCTTGTTCTTGTCGCCGTAGGGCGTGGCCTGCCTGGCCAGCCCGCTGAAGTAGGCGAACTTGCCATCGGCCGAGGCGCAGATGTAGCTCTTCTCCGGCTCGTAGGGGTTGAGCGTCCGGAAGCTGGCCGCCGGCACTGACGGCAGAGGCTTGGGGGCGGCCAGCGGCGGCGGAGCCTTGGAGCTGGCGACGTCCAGCATGCCGATGAATTCGCCCCCGTGGACGAAGAGCAGTCCGCCGCCGGGCGTCACCGCAGTCTGCCCGGCGTGGCCGCGCATCTGGAACGTGGTGTGCCGGCGCTGGTTGACGTGCAGGACCATCGGGACGGTCCGCCCGCCGACCTCAACGGGCACGCCGCCCATGGCCTGGAGCTGTTCCTTGGTGGCGTTGGCTGGCGGCGGGACCAGCGTGCGGCCGAAGGTCCCGTCGCGGTTGATGGCCACCACCCGCTGGGACGGCCAGTTGGGGACCGAGCTCCCGGCGCCGACCACGGCGTAGAGCGTGCCGTCAGGCCCGGCCGCGATGGTCTGGATCGCGCCGATGGACAGAGGCTCGGCCACGACCTCCTTGTCGTACTTGGCGCCGAGCCCGAGCATCACCCGGACCTTGAACGCGCCGGCCGGCGCGGGCTTGCCCCAGTCGGCCTTGCCGTCCCATTCGATGCTCTGGGCCAGGCCGGGCTTCAGCGGCGGCGGCGGGTTCTTGCCGAGGACGCCGGAGACGAGGTGCCGGACGGGCCTGCCGTTGGCGTCCTCGATGCAGACGGTCACGTCGGTCTCGCGGCTGACCGCAAAGTCTATCTTCACCTTGCCGTCGGCGGCCTTGGTCGCCGTCGGCTTGGCGGTGAAAGACGGCGCGGCCGGGGCGGCCTCGCCTCCGCGGGCCAGCGCCGCGGCGTTCAGGACAGCCAGCAGGGTCGTCGTTGCGAGTCTCATCGGGCGGTCTCCTTCCAGTGCTGCATACCCCGGAACGTCAGTCGGCAGTATATGGACACTCTGGTTCAAATCATGGACGGTTTCACCAGACGCTTGCGGGGCGGAGCCGGGAATAGGCGACGGGTATCTCACGCTAAGCCGCAAAGTCGCCAAGAACAGCAGGTGTCGTGCTCGTGGCAGAAAGCCTCTGGCTCTGGTTCTTTGCGGCTTGGCGGCTTGGCGTGAGAACTTACCGTCCGGCCTCGACGGCGTTGCTGATCCCGCTCCGGTTCGAGGAGTCGTCGAAGGCCACCAGCGCGAAGTGGCGCGCGCCGGCCGGCACGCCCGAGACCGTGAAGGACTCCTTGCCCCCCGGCGCGCCCGGCGCCGGCTCGCCAGCCAGGTTCGCGGCCTGCCACCAGTTGGTGACCGCCGAGTCCTTGTTCTCCTTCCAGCGCTCGAGGAACGCGCGGTAGTCGACGATGGGCTTGTCCGAGCACTTGAGCTGGTAGCGCGCCAGTCGGCCACCGCCCTCGTCGGCCGGGGCGGTGAACGTGACCGTCGCCTGGCCGCCGCTGACCGCCACCTTGAGATCGGTCACCGGCTTGGGCGGGAGCTCGTCGGCGCGCGGGTGGGCCCACACCCGGAAGGTCCGGCCGCTGAAGACGATCTGTTTCTCGTCGTGGGTCTTGAAGACGTTGATCCACTGGGCCACCCGGCCGAGGTTGTTCATCTTCATCGCGTTGTAGCCGCGGTGGCTGCCGTAGTACCACCAGTCGTAGGCGCGCTTCTTGAGGAAGGGGTCGCCGGCCAGCGCGTAGGCCCGAGCGCAGGTGTCCGGCAGGAAGCAGGCGTTGTAGCCGTTGATCATCACGCCCTCGCCCTCGGTGCTGCCCTCCGGCAGCTGCCAGCTGGCCACGTCCTGGAAGAAGCCCTTGACCGGGAAGTCCGCCCAGTTGGGCCGGTAGCTGAGGTTGCCGTGCTTGGGCTGGAAGGAGACGTGGGCCTGGGCCTCGCCGAAGGCCACGGTCCAGTCGAGCGCGTCCTCGTTGCCGGTGATGCGCCAGTAGGCCTCCATGGCCCGCGAGAGCGGCGGCCACTCGGCGTTGCCGACCTTGTTGATCGGGAACCACTTGGCGCCGGTCCTGGGATCGGAGAGCTCGCAGGTCTTGGGGTCGATGGTCACGCCCAGCTTCTTCATCTCGGCAACGCCCTTCTCGCCGACCGTGGCTACCAGGAAGGCGTTGAGCGCCTCCTCGGGAGACTGGCCGTTCTTCTTCGGGACCTCGATCGGCCCGGCCACGCCCAGGTAGCCGCGCGGCTCGCGGCCCGGGCTGGTCAGGAAGCAGCTCGAGAGGTAGTCGTTGGCCTCGACGATGAAGGGGTCGGTCGGGACGCACAGTCGCGCCGCGTTGCTCATGTAGCAGGCCCGGTTGAAGGAGCGGCCGAAGTCCTTGACCGCCTTGCCGGGCGTCATGCCGAAGCCGCGCTTCTGGCCGTCGTAGTTCATCTCCACGGTGTCGATGCCGGCCTCGAGCGCGTCGCGGCCGCCAGTGAGGCAGTACCAGGCCAGGTTGCCCTCGCCCCAGTTGTGGCAGTAGCAGGCCTTGGCCTCGGCCTGGAAGTTGATCTCCTTGCAGGTCCCCTCTCCGTAGGGCTGGGCGGCGCCGGGGGCCTTGTGCTCCTTGGTCCAGGCCGCCGGGAAGGAGGCCCTGGCGTTGGTGCTGCCCCAGCCGGTGAGCGGGTCGGCCGCGCGCTGCGGCCGGTTGCCGAGCGGGCCGCCCTTCTCGGCCCACCAGAGCGCGCCGTCCTTCCAGCGCCAGCCGTCGGTGCGCCAGGCCTGGAGGTCCATGAAGTAGTTGACCAGGACCTCGGAGCGGTCGAAGAAGGCCCGCCGGCCGGTGCGAAGGTACATGAGGATCATGGCCTCGGCCGAGTCCTGCTCGCTGGTGCGGTGGTTGTCGTCGCCGCACATCCAGCGGGGCATGTTCTTGAAGTTGCCCTCGGGGCCGGCCGGGATCTCCTTCTTGTCGTACTTCCAGCCCCACTGGTCGTAGCAGGCGATCTCGTCGGCCTGGGTGCCGAACTCGCCGGCGGCCAGCGCCTTGGTCGAGAAGTACCAGTCCGGCGGGGCCATGACGTGCGGCCGGGCCCGTGCCGCCTTGGCCTGCTCGGAGAGCCTCGCGCCGTCGGCCGCGGCGGCGAAGTCGATCCAGTACTGCGAGGAGAGGTGCGAGCAGTCCGAGATCCAGCGCAGCCGGTCGCCGAAGGGCGCGCTCACGCCCTCGAAGGAGGGCGCGACGCCGGATAGCTCGAGCACGCCCTTGGCCAGCGCCAGGCGCCTCGGCGGGTCCTCGACGAAGTAGAGGTCGTGGACAGCGAGCGCCGAGCCGCCGGCGAGCCTGGTCAGGAGCCAGCCTTCGCTGGTCTCGCCCTTGGCGCTCGTCCAGAGCTCCTTTTCTCCCGAGACCGCCCGGGCCGCGCCGGGGCCGGCGGCGCCGGGGGCGGACCGGTACCACTTCGCCCACTCCAGGCTGTCGTCGCTGTGCAGCGCCGCGGAGGCGGTGCGCGCGCCCTGGGCGAGCGAAACCTCCGCGCCGGCCTCGAGCGGCTTGCCGGCGGCCACGAGCGAGCCGGTCGATCCGCCGGCGAGCTTCAGGCGCAGCGTCGACTCCCTGATGCGCCGCCAGGAGTAGTGCTCGTCGTTGGAGTTGGCCAGGGTGTACTTCACGTGCACGTCGGAGCGCCCCGCCCAGGCGGTGACCCGGGCGATGTAGAGCAGCTTGCTGCCGTCGTCGCCGACGAAGCGGCCCTTGGCGCACACCGTGGCGCGCAGGGCGCCGGCATACTCGACGACCACGGAGGCGGGCTTGTCGGCGAGGAAAGTCTTCGGCTCGCCGCCCTCGACCGTGGCGTCGACGTAGAGCGCCTCGCCGCCCGTGACGACATCCTTCCCGTTGGCCGAGACACTCCCGAAGAGGCCGAAGGGCTTCTCGCGTGAGATGACGAAGCGGATCCGGCCGGTGTCCACGGTCACGCCCGAGGCGTCGTCGGCCACCTTGAGCGGTGAGGCCGGCGCGACCGCGGGCTTCGCCGCCCGGAGCGTGTAGGTCTTGGTCTCCCTGGCTCCGAGGTCGGTCTGGAAGTCGACCAGCAGCCAGCGGACGAAGCCCTTCTCGTCGACCACCATGGGCAGCGCCTGGGCGGGGACCTCGCCCGCGCCGTTGAAGACGGCGAAGGGCTGGTCCTTCCTGAACGTGGCTGCCGGCAGCGGGATGCCACCCGAGACCGGCTCGGCGCGGCGGGCGAGCCCCGCCGGCTCTTCGACGCTGAGCTTCACCTCAAATCCGCCGGCGAGGGCCGAAAAGCCTAGGCCGACGGTGGCGGTGACCAGGACGAGAGCGGCGCGCTTGATCATGTTGAGATCTCCGTAGGGGTCTTAACCTATCGGGGAATACACTCGCCGGCGTGGCGATACCTATGGACAGTCCGCTCTAAAGCATGGACGGGGTTACCAACGGGGCGACATGGAGACAGGGTGACACGGGGACACGGGGGCATGGGGACGCGGCTTGTCCGCTTGCGTTGGGCTCGGACACAGGGAGAATAGTTCCTGGTTCCGGGTTCCTGGTTAGGCGGCTCTCACAACCAGGAATTAGGAACAAGGAACCAGGAACTGCCGTCGAGTCCGGAGGATCTATGCCCGAGCCCGCTGATCAGCCAACCAAGCACAGCCGGAGCATGGTCGGTTTCTACATCGCGATTGGCGTCGTAGCCACGCTTGTTGTGGCGGCGGCACTGCTCTGGAAGCCCCTGCAGGCCTATCGCTGGGAGACGCAGCTCCGCAAGAACGCCGCGACCGGGCTCTCGGTGTGTGCAACATTTACGCTCGCGGATGGGACGTCCGGCTTCGCCTACTCAACTCCCCAGGAGGCGATCCGGCTCTGCTCCATCGGTCCCGCGTCCGCGCCCGCTTTCAGGAGGTTGATGCGCTCTCCGGACCAGGCCGTGAAGATCAGTGCGGCGCTCGCCCTGGGAGAGGCAGACAAGTGGGGGCTGCCCATACTGCTGGAGGCCGCATCAGACGCCGATGACCTCGTCGCCCTGCAGGCGATCCGCTCCGCCGAACGGCTTGCGAAACGGCAGTTCGCCCCCGGCCAGTACCTGAGCCACCAGCCGGCCGCAGCCGCCGCCGCCGGGCGTCGCGCGCTTCGCGAATGGTGGGAAGCGGAAGGTCGGGCCGAGCACGGCCGGTAGGGGCAACGACCGGGCCGACCGGCCAACTCGTCTTGGCGTCCTCGCAACCCGGAACCCGGAACTACGAACCCGGTACCGCCGTTGTCTCCTCAGCCGCGTACTTCGGGTCGGCGCGCACCACCCGGCGGTTGATCTCGTCGGCGACGTAGATGTGCCGGTCCGAGGCGGCCACGCCCATGGGCGTTATCAGCGGGATCTCCGGCCCGGGGACCCGGGCCTTGGGCCCGCCGGAGTCGCCGTTGCCGTAACCGCCGAACCGGGCGATGACGTTGCCCGCATTGTCGACCACCTGCACCGAGCAGGTCAGGGCGTTGGGCACATAGACGCGCCCGTAGTCATCGAGGTCGAAGCGCGGGGTCTTGCAGCGGCAGCTGGAGCTGAACCCGGTCAGCCCCGGGTAGGCCTTGGTCGCGCCCTCCAGGAAGGCCTTCCCGATCTTGAGGGCCTTGCCCATGGCCAGGCCGTCGTCGAGCTTCTCCGGCAGCTTGACGCCCGGCCCGGGGTTGCTCCAGAAGACCGGCTTGTGGAAGCTCCCGGGCTTGGCCCCCTGCGGCCAGAGCGCGCCGCCGTCCGGCTTGAACCGGACCACGCAGCCGAGCGTGCGGTCGTAGGGCACGGAGTACTTCGCGCCCAGCTTGTCGAGCTCGGCGAAGTCAGCCGGCATCTCGGCCTCCGGCGGCGACACGCGGATGCCCACGTAGATGTTCCCGGCCTGGTCGACCCGCACCCCGCCGGTCTCGTCCTGGAGCGGCCCGACCAGGCAGCCGGTGTAGCCGGCGGCAGCGTAGCCGACCGGCTTGGCGTCCGGCGCGGTGGCGAAGACCTCGGGCGTCCGCGGGCAGCGCCCGGCCTTGCCGTCGGGCAGCATCTCGAACACCGAGGAGTAGCGCCGCGCGGCCATGGCGTTGGCGTAGACCCGGCCGTCGGGCGTGACGCAGGCGCCCTGGATGCCCCACCACAGCGGCAGGGGGTGGCGGTGGCCGGTCCGGAAGCCGACCTCCTTCTGGCCGCCCGGCCAGGGCGCGGGGGTCAGGTCGCGGTTCAGGCGCCGCCAGCCCCCGGCCCAGCCGCCGCCGTCGTAGCTCGAGCCGCTCAGGTAGATCATCCCGTCGCGGCGGATGCAGTGCTCGGCGGCGTCGATGGGCTTGGGCCGGCCGCCGGCGAGCTCCCCGGCGTACTCGCCGGTGACGCCGTCGTAGCGCAGCATCTGCGCGCCCTGCTTGATGTAGACTAGGTCCTTCTCGCGGTCGACGTCGACGTGGGCGGCGAAGCCCGTGGCCATCTTCCCGCGCTCGGACAGATCCTCGACGATCTTGAGTTTGCCACCCTGTTCTTCGATGCGTGCGAGACTGCTCCAGCCCGGGCAACCCCAGACCCAGAAGCGCGGCGCCGGGCCGCTGAAGTCGGCGCCGAGGTGCGGCTGGCCCGAGCCGCCCTTCTCCGGGAAGGTCAGCGTGTCGAGCACCTTGGCGTCGGCGCCCGAGCCGGAGAGCTTGACCAGCGACTTGAAGTTCTGCTGCCACTGGCCGGGCCGGCAGGTGAGCACGTACAGGGCGCCGGTCTTCTCGTCGAGCGCGCAGTCGTAGGCGTCGGGCACGGCGACCGAGCCGGCGACCTTGCCGTCCGGCGAGTAGATCCAGACCTTGCCGCCGGTCGACTCGCAGACGAAGAGCCGCCCGTCCTTGTCGACGGTCAGCCCGTGCATGGTCTGGCCGCCGAAGCCGGGACCGCCCAGGATCTTCTTGATCAGCGGGCGCTCGGCGGGGACCGGGACGTCCGCGAACTTGCGCATGTCGGCCTTGCCGAGCTCGGCCTTGTAGATCCGGCCCTCCGGCCAGTCCGGGTGGAGGGTGTCCTTCTTGTCGGTGGCCACGGCGAAGGCGGTGACGTAGAGCGTCTTGCCATCCGGCGCCAGCGCCGCGGTGACCGGCCCGACCGGGCAGTCGTAGATCCCGGTCATCCTGGTCCCCTCCGGCCAGAGCGGCTCGGCGAAGGGCTGGGCCACGGCGCCGCCGTCGGCCTGGCGTATCCGGTAGAAGGCCCGGAGGTGGTCGGAGAGGAGGAGCACGGTCCCGTCGGACGGGTGCAGGGCGGCGAGGTTGAACTGCCGCCAGACCATGGCCGTGGACTCCTGCTCCGGGTCGAACTTGGCCAGCTCGAACGGGTAGATCACCGGGTAGCTGTTGTAGTAGCGCGGCACCGGCGCGGCCGAGCCCGGCACGGTCACCGAGCCGAAGGTCTCCCGGCTCTTCTCGTCGACGTTCGCCGGGTAGGGCAGGATCTCACGGAGGTAGTTGCCGTCGCGGTCGTAGACCCGCAGCGCGTAGCGCATGGTGGCGGGGTCGCGGTTGTTTATGAGCAGGTAGATGTCGCCGTTCTTGCGGTCGACCTCCAGGCCCCGGCAGATCATGGTGTTGAAGTTGTAGGGGCTGTCGCCGATCGTCCGGCCGAAGCGGACGCCCAGGCCCAGGCGGACCCGGGCCGTGAACGGTCCGGTCCCGGCCGCGAGGCCCCAGTCGCCCTTGCCGTCCCAGAGGAGCTCCTGGGCGAGGCCGGCCTTGAGCGGCGCGGGTGGCGGCATCTTCCCGCCGAGGACGCCGGCCGCGAGGTGCCGGACGACGCTGCCCTTGGCATCGAGGACCGCCACCTCCACGTCGGTCGGCGCGGAGACTGCGAAGCTGATCTTGACGCCGCCAGGCCCTGAGCCTGTCGAAGGCCCGTCCTTCGTCGCCGTCGGTTTGGTGGAGAACGTCGCCTCGCCGGCGGAGGCGATCGCCGCTGCCAGGGCCCACACTGCCGCCACTGCGCCAAGGTGCCTCATTATGTGTCTCCCAGCCATGGACGATCTGCCAGTCTTCGGCATCGAGGAATACACCCCGCTTGCATCGGCATCATATGGACGGTACACTCTATTGCATGGACAATACTACCGGCGGCAGAAAGCCCGTCTACCGCGACCTCCGGCGGATGGCCCGGCATTACCCGACCGGCCTGCCGGTGCGGGCGCTCGGGTATGTGCCGGCCAAGACCGACCGGGTGCGCCGCCGCTACGAGCGGCTCAGCTTCTCCTTCATCCTGACCGGCAGGGGCGAGCACATCGTGGGCGGGCGGAAGCGGCCGGTGGAGGGGCCCTGCGTGCTGGTGAACCGGCCGGGCGTCGAGCAGGAGTTCGGACCGGAGGGGGCCTGGGAGGAGTTCTACGTCAATTTCGCCGCCGAGCACGCTGCTGCGGCGGAGGCCCGCGGCCTCTTCGCGCCGGACCGCCCGGTCTGGCCGGTGCACGGCGCCGGGGCTCTGCGCCGGGGCGTCCTCGACGTGATCGAGGCGCTCGGCGACATCGACAGCTACGGCCGGGTGGACCTCATCGACCGGATGTGCGAGTCGCTGGTTGTCGGCAGCCTGATCAGCGCGGCCTCCCCGCCGCTGGATGGGCGCGACCGGGCGGTCCAGGCGGTGCGCGCCCACATCGAGGGGCACTACATGGAGCCGCTCGACCCGGACGAACTGGCGCTGGAGCGGGGGCTCTCGCCGTCCGACTTCCGGCGCCGCTGGGCGGCCATGGTCAGGGTGCCCCCGGGTCAGTTCATCGCCAGGCTGCGCATCCGCGAGGCCTGCCGGCTGCTCGTCCAGACCAGCCACGACGTCGGCGAAGTTGCCCGGATGGTGGGTTTCTCCGACCCCCTCTACTTCGCGCGGCGTTTCAAGCGCACCGTCGGCGAGACGGCCAGCGACTACCGCCGGCGCAACCGCTAGAGCTGCGTCTCTGCGTTTGAGGTGCGCGCGGGGAGAACGGAGCGTTCAGGTTCCTGTGATGGTCCGCCCCAGGCCTGCCGTTGACGGCGGCGAGGACGCCGGTATCCTGTCGGTCATGAGCGCCAACATTCCCTCCGGGCGTGCGATCGCCGAGCGCCAGGCTGCGGCGATATCCGGCTGGTACGGTTCCGGGGCGACGGTCCCCGCCGCGGCCGACGCCGACGCCTTCCTGGCGCTGGCCCTGGAGCAGTGCTCCCAGAACTATCAGCTCTGGAACCAGGAGGACCAGGCCCGGCGCACCGACGTCGGCGACGCGGCCATCGCCGGGGTCAAGCGGGCCATCGACAAGCTCAACCAGCGCCGCAACGACCTGATCGAGAAGCTCGACGAGGCTCTGATCGCCGCGGTCGGCCCGGCCATGAACGAGCGCGCGCCGCTCAACAGCGAGACGCCCGGCTCCATGATCGACCGCCTGGCGATCCTCGCGCTCAAATGCCACCACATGGAGCGCGAGAGCCGCCGGACCGAGGCCGGAGCCGAACACTGCGCGCGGTGCGCCGGCAAGCTCGAAGTCCTGCGGCTGCAGCGCTCCGACCTGGCCGGGTGCTTCGACGAACTCCTGGCCGCCGCCCGGGCCGGGGCGCGCCGGTTCCGGGTCTACCGCCAGTTCAAGATGTACAACGACCCGACGCTCAACCCGGAGTTGTATAAGCGGCGACCTTGAGGGGCGCCGCCTCCTTGCAGATCCCCTCTCCCCTTGAGGGAGAGGGAAAGGGTGAGGGGTTCGAAGCCCAGGCACACCCCTCATCCCCGCCCTCTCCCCCAAGGGGAGAGGGGGCCTGAGAGGAAGAGGGCTTCGCCCCCCCCCCCCCCCCCCTCTTCTCCTTCGGGGCGTCGGTTATCTATCACCGCGATAATAAAAAAATAAAAACTGCAGCGGCCGAGGGCGGCGGGGCGGGCGGG
>JAKLDR010000129.1 GCA_022703445.1 Planctomycetota bacterium
AGCCCGAGCCGTAGGACCAGATCAGGTTCTCCTCGGGGAAGTGGGCGATGTACTTCTTCTCGATCGGCGCGCAGGGCCAGGGAGCGTCCTTCTCGCCGGGCTTGAGCGGCGCGCCCACCGAGTGCAGGCAGGGGATGAACTCGCCGTCGGCGCCGAGCGTCTGGATGACCTTGTCGCCCACCCGGGTCATGATGTGCATGTTGCAGACCACGTAGGGGCTGTCGGTGAGCTCCACGCCGATCTTGGAGATGGGCGAGCCGATCGGGCCCATGCTGAAGGGGATGACGTACATCGTCCGCCCCTGCATGCAGCCGCTGTAGAGGCCGGTCATGGTCTTCTTGAGTTCGACCGGGTCGATCCAGTTGTTGGTCGGGCCGGCCTCGGGCTTGGTCTTCGAGGCGATGTAGGTGCGGTCCTCGACCCGGGCCACGTCCGAGGGGTGGCTGCGGAAGAGGAAGCTGTTGGGCTTCTTGGCCAGCGGCGTGGCCATCCCGCAGGCCACCATCTTCTGCATCAGCGAGTCGTACTCGGCCTTGGAACCGTCGCACCAGACCACCCTGTCCGGGCGGCACATCTTGGCCACTTCGTCAACCCAAGCCAGGAGTTTCTTGTTGGTCGTCGCTACTGCCATCTTCTCTCCCTGATTGTCGTCAGAAGTCATCGGGTGATGACTGGTGATGAGCCGCTCCAGCGGCCCGCGTCGCGGCGCATTATCACGCGGAAGGTGCCTCCCGCAAGAGGCAAATCGGGAGTTCCCGCGTCAGGGGCGAAAGCCGGCCCCTGCGCGGCTTGGCATCGGGTGCCAGACTGGCCTGTCCTCCCGGTGCTGGTTCTACCGGTCTGCCGCTGGCGCCTGCTCGAGGGACACCCGGATGACCTCCTTCGAGGCGCGGATCGCCGCGATGGTCTGCTCGGACGGGGCCCGGTCCAGGCTCAGCGAGCAGGCCGCGGCGGTCTCGCCGTCGAAGATGGTATTCTCCATCTCCTCGATGTTCACGCCGTCCTCGCGCAGCAGGTCGAGCACCGAGGCCAGGACGCCCACGCGGTTGAAGTGGCGCACGACCAGGGAGTGCGCGGAGCGCTTGTGGCGGAAGTTGACGGTGTTGAGGGGCCGGCCGGTCGCCTTGTAGGCCTTCACGATCCGGACCACCTCGTCGCCGATGGCCTCCTCGGCCTGGTCGGTGGAGGCGCCGATGTGCGGCGTGGCCGCGGCCAGCGCCCCGGCCAGTTCCCTGGCCTCGAAGGGGGCTTCGCCGGCGGAGGGCTCGCCGTCGAAGACGTCGAGGCCCACGCGCAGGCCCTTGGCGGCGATCGCCTCCTTGAGCGCCGCGGCGTCGACCACCTCCCCGCGGGAGGTGTTTACGAAGATCGCGCCCTGGCGCATCTTGTCGAAGAACTTCTTCCCGATGATCCCCTTGGTCTCCGGGGCCAGTGCCAGGTGCACGCTCACCGCGTCGGAGCGGGCGGCCAGGGTCTCGATATCCGGACAATACTCCAACTCAAGCTCCTCGGCCTTCTCGGGCGTCAGGCTGCGCGACCAGGCGGCCACGGTCATGTCCAGCCCACGGCAGAGGGCGGCCAGGGCCGAGCCGATGCTGCCCAGGCCCACGATGCCCACGGTGCGGCCCTTCAGGCCCCGGGCCTTGCCGAAGCCCTTCTTGTTCCACTTGCCGTCGCGCAGCGCCGCGGTGGCGTCCGGGATGCGCCGGTCGGCGGAGATGATCAGCCCGAGCGCCAGTTCGGCCACGGCGTCGTTGTTCTTGCCGGGGCAGTTGGCCACGCAGATGCCGCGGGCGCTGGCCTTCTTGAGGTCGATGGTGTTGACGCCCGCGCCGGCGCGGATGATGAGCGACAGGGCCTGGCCGGCCTCGATGGTCTCGGCGGTCACCTTGGTCGAGCGGACGATGAGCACCTCGGAGTCCCCGATGGCCCCGGGCAGGGTCTTGTCGCTGAGGTCGGGGTTCAAGGTCACGGCGGCGCCGCCGTCCTTGAGGGCCTGGACGACCTTGCCGGAAACCTTGTCGGCGATCAGGATCTTCATGGCGTTCCTCCTTCGTGCCGGGGGATTATATGCAGGTCCGCGTGGTTTTCAGCAAGCAGAAACATCAGTTCCGTGACCGGGTAGGGGCACGGCATGCCGTGCCCCTACGAGCCCCACCTCGCCGCATACAGACACAGCGCGGCCGCGGTGGCGGCGTTCAAGCTCTCGGCCCTGCCCCACATGGGGATGTTGACCGTGCCGGCGGCGGCCTCTCGCACGGCCGGCGTGAAGCCGGCGGCCTCGGCGCCGACGGCGACGGCCACCGGGCGCGACCAGTCGGCCTTCCGGCAGTCATCGCCGGCGCGGGCTTCGGCGAGGACCAGGCGGACCTTGGCTTTGCGGAGGGCGGCCAGGATCTCCTCCTCGGTACCGGAGACCACCGGCAGGTTGAGGATCGAGCCGGCGGTCGAGCGGACCACCTTGCTGTTGTAGATGTCCGCGGCCGGTCTGATGACCAGGACGGCGCCCGCCCCGGCGGCGTCGGCGGTGCGGATCATGGTTCCGAGGTTGCCCGGGTCCTGGATGCCGCAGGCGACGAGGAAGAGCGCCTCGCGGGTTGGAGGTTGGGGGTTGGGGGTTGCGGGTTTGACGTCGCTACTGCCAACTGCCAACTGGCAACTGGCAACTACCTCGTCGAGCTTGTGCTCCGGGAACGCCACCAGCGCCGCCAGTCCCTGCGGGGTCTTCACGTCGGCGATCTTCTTGTAGCAGTCCTTGCTCATGAGCGTCACCTTGACGCCCTTGGATCGCGCGAGCTTCTCGAGCGGGTGGTCCTCGCCGGCCAGATTCGGGGAGTAGATCAGCTCCTCGACGCGCGCCGAGCCGGAGAGCGCCGCCTCGGCGAAGCGCGGGCCCTCGACCAGAAAGTGGCGGTGCTCGTTGCGGAGCTCGCCGTCCTTCTGGA
The DNA here is from genome assembly GCA_022703445.1 of Planctomycetota bacterium. GTDB lineage: Bacteria > Planctomycetota > SZUA-567 > JAKLDR01 > JAKLDR01 > JAKLDR01. The sequence continues at coordinate 2,946 of JAKLDR010000129.1, forward strand.
GCGCGGCCAGGTGCTTGACGTGGTCGTTCTGGGGGCTGGTGATCATTTCAGACATGACTTGATCTTTCTAGCCAGCGGCGCGAGGCGCCGGGCGGTCTCCTCTAGAGAACGGCAGTGCGGCAGGTGGAAAAGTGACTCGAGCCTCCCGGCCCGGGCGATCACTCCAGCGTTGGTTGCCCTGGCTAGGTCCGCGCGCTTGGGCTGGACCTCGTTGAGGACGACCCGCCAGACCGGGAGTTTCCGCCGGCGGGCCTCGGCCAGGGTCAGGAGCGCGTGGTTGATGGCTCCGAGCCGGTTGGCCACCACTACTACGAGGGGCAGCCGGAGCTTCGCAGCCAAGTCGGCGACGAGCAGCTTGTCCGAAAGCGGCACGAGCAGTCCGCCGATGCCCTCGACGATCACGAAGTCGTGGCGGCGGGCGAGTTCCCGATAGGCGGCCAGGACCGCACGGGGGTCGCAGCGCTTCTTCTCGATGCGCCCGGCGACCGAGGGGGCCAGCGGCAGCGCGAAGGTTGCCGGGGTGACCAGCTCCATAGGGTCGTCGGTCCGCGCGCCCTCGCGGAGCAGCTGGCTATCATCGGAGACCAGCCGGCCTTTCCTCAACCGGCAGCCGGACGCCGCGGGCTTCATGACGCCCACGTTCACGCCGAGGTCGGCGAGCGCCCGGGCCAGCCCCGCGGCGACGACGGTCTTGCCCGCGCCGGTGTCGGTGGCGGTGACGAAGATGCCGGTCATGGCAGTTAGCGTCGACACGAACGGATCACTCCCTGAGAAAACCATGCTGGGCGAACACTTTCCTGTACTCGCGGAGTGCAAAGACGTCTGTCATGCATGCGATGTGGTCAATGATTGCGCGCACGAAGAGGGGATCGTACCAGAGTTGTGCCTGGATGTCCCTTGATGGTCCTGCCCCTTCTCTGTCTGCGCACTTGCCCTGGCATTTCTCAAGCTGGCGGCGGGCTTTCCGCAACTCGCCCCTGATTATCGCTGCCACATCTGGTGAAGGGGTGGTTGCCTGCAATCCGAGGCGACTAAGGAACTCGGGCCGTTGCGCTGATCTCGGCCACTGGTACCAATTGGGAGACAGCATTAGACAGTATCCGCGCCACACGTTATCTGGCAGCAAGAGCGGGTTCCTGTAATACGAGGTGAACAACTCATGGATAATGTGTGCGCCTCGGGCATCCATTCGCGCGAGGGTCGGGCAGTGCGCCATCATTTCAGCGACATATTCCTTCAGCTTACCAAACATGGACGAGCAGACAGACAGATCCCTTGGGAACACCTCCTGCTGCAGGCACTTTACTCCTGTCCCGTCTGGGACGCGACGCGCACCTGCTGCTTCCTTCAGCGCGTGAGCGGTGCAAAGAGTCATCAGCGTCGACTCGAGGTCGCGCGCCAGCAGGGCCGCTCTAGTATGAGGAAGCAGGAGTCTTCCGGGATCTCTATGCTCCGCCCCAAAGCCTTTCACCGTATCTAGCACATCTTCATAGTCAACAGCCCCAGCCTGCACGAAATCCTGGATGGCATGCGTGGCTTCCGTGATTTCATCCGCCGCAGCAACAATCTGCCCTTCCAGGGAGACGGAGTAGGGTCTATCACATCTCAGTTCCTTCTGAACCGTTTCGGGAAGAATCGCTACGCTCGCACCGACGCCGTAATTGATGCTGCTGTGCTTAAGCATGCCCTCCCTAGTCCAGAGAGTGAGGTTCAGCCCGCAGGCAGATGGGCTGTCGGACTCGATGCAGTCGACTGTGTATACGCTTTGCTGATTATGCTTGAAGCCACCTGCTGGCTCGATGGAAGGGTCAGGCATGTACCCACATTGTTGGTTCTGGGAGGCGTGATAGTGTAACCTCAGTTCGCCCCAGTGACCGAACGGAGGATGCCCCAGATCATGCCCCAGGGCGATGGCTTCTACAAGATCTTCATTGGCTGAGACTCTTCGGGCAATCTCGCGCGCTATCCTGACTACATCAAGCGTGTGCCCTAGGCGCGTGGGTATGTGATCGTCGAGATCCTCAGCCAGGTACATGTGGGTCTTGTGGATGAGTCGCCGAAAAGCGCGACTCTGCATGATGCGCGCACGGTCGGTCGCGAAGGAGTTGCCGTTGCCGGCACTGTGCGGGTCGTCTGGTCTCTGCCGAGTGTTGGCGGCTTCGTCTTCTCCCACGGAAAGATGAGACAGGTTGCCGCTAAACGCCTCGGACTCTGGTGCCAAGCCCATCAGACCTCACTCCTTTTTTCAACATACGGAACCGCCACTCGGAAGCACGCCTTGCTGTGGTCGCTCAGGGTGTCATAGCCGAAGCCGTGGCCGGCGCCGGGGATGACCTCGAGCCTCGCGTCGACGCCGGCGGCGGTCAGGCGCGCGACGAAGGCCCGGGCGCCTTTGAGCAGCGTGAGATCGTCGGCGTCGCCCTGAGCGACCAGGACGCTCCGGAAGAGCCTGGGTTCGGCGTGCATCGGGCTCACCTCCGAGTGCGGGTGGCCGTTCATGAGCGCCTTGCGGTTGATCGACTCCGGCACCGGGTCGGGGAAGTCGACCACCGGGCACTGCGCGACCGTGCCGACGATCTCGGGGGCCTGGCGCACTACGCCCTCGCGGACCCAGCGGTCGCGCCAGGCCTGGAGCATGAGCGCCAGGTGCCCGCCGGCCGAGCTCCCCCAGGTCACCGCCCGGGAGGCGTCGATGCCGAGTTCCCCGGCGTTGCGGCAGAGGAACTCTGCGCCGCGGAGCACATCGTAAGGCATCTCCGGCCAGGCCGCGTCGGGCAGGAGCCGGTAGCCGATCGAGGCCGAGGCGATGCCCGCCTCGGCCAGGGGCAGTCCGGTGCGCCAGTACTGCTCGCGGCAGCCGCCGGCCCACCCGCCGCCGTGGATCATGAGGACGAGCGGCGCCCTCGGCGCGCCGGCCGGCCGGAAGACGTCGAGCTTCTGTCTATCGTGCGGGCCGTAGGCCAGGCCGGTGGTTACCAGGATCTCGGGCATCGGGCGCCTCCTCCGCCACCATCCTCTCCGGGGAGAAGGGGAAATCAATGTGCGAGGTGCGGTGTGGTGTTGCCGGCGGGACGGCAGCCGGAGGCCACGAGGGCCTCCGTGCGCTTGCAGCCCGGCCGCGGTCTGGAGACAATTCCGCGGGGGCCGCCGGTACGGCCCCGGTCTGGAGCATCCTTATTAGGGAGGAAGGCCATGAGCGACGCTGGCGAGCAGGAGGGCTGGTTCGACAGGATTCTGGGACGCTGGTGGGGCAAGTGCCTGCTGGGGGTGCTGATCATCCTGGGCGGCTACCTGATATTCGGCGAGATGAGCAAGCTGGAGACCGGCGAGAAGGAGTCCATGCGGGTCAACTGGCTGCTGGCGGCCCTCTACAACCTGGGAGGCAAGTGGGCCGGCGCCGGCCTGCTCTGGCTGATCGGGGGGATATCCATGATCGTCGGAATCCGCCAGGCGATCGTCGGGAAGAAGCCGGAAGGGACTCCGCCTGAGCAGAGCGGCAAGTAGGCCATGAAGAAGGCCCTGATAATAGTCCTGGTGACCTTCCTGGCGGTCGGGGCCGTCCTGACCGTGGCGGGGTTCATGTTCTTCCGGGAGAAGCCGAAGCTGGAGGCCTCGATCGAGATTCCCGCGGAGATAGCCCTGGGCTCGACGGTCTCTTTGGTGGTCAAGGTCTCCAACCCGCACCAGAAGGCCGTCGGGCTCGACAGCGTCGACGTGGCCGACTCGTTCCTGGCCGGGTTCCAGGTGCTCTCCGTGGAACCGAAGCCCACGGGTACCACGCACGTGCCGGTCCTCGACCAGCGCAGTTGGGACTTCGGCCGGGCGGTGCCGCCGGGCGGCAAGCTGACGGTGACCTTCACGCTCAAGGCGGTCGCCGAGGGGCACTTCTCCGGAGACCTGGACGTGTGCAACCCCAGCCAGGACTTCACCACTCACGTCGTCGACGTGGTGGTGAAGGGGAAGTAGCGGGGCCGGTCAACGGCGTCCGGGCGTCAGCCTCCGTCCTGGTCGCACTGGCTGCGCATATCCTCCTCGTAGCCGTCGAGCGTTTCCGCGGCCGAGTAGGTGCGCACCATCTCCCGGCTGCAGCACGCCAGCCCGCGGCATTGGCCGCCCTTCTTCACCTCCACCTCGATCTGGCACTCGGGGTCCTGGCAGGCGAAGACGTCGCCCTTGTGAAGTTCGATTTCCATGGCCGCACCTCCCTTCGGCGTCACCGCCGACCGGCCCGAAGAGAAAACCCGCCCCGGTCCACGGCAATTCCCGGGGGCCGAGGACTTCCGGTCAGGGAACGGCCCCGGGCAGCCACTTCGAAGGATGAGACTGGGGCTTGGCGGCGGATGAGCACGCTCTCTGCGCAGCAAGCCTGAGTCCCGGTCTTCCGGAGGCGGGCGGCGTCCGGCACGTCCCAAGAACAGCGCCCTGGCCCGCTGTCGGGGACCAGGGCGCAGAGCGGGCCAACCTCCACCCCAACCTCTTCGGCATCGCTCTGATCTTGATAACCGGAGGGCCTGGCGGGATAGTCCCGGGTTCCGGGAGAATCCCGGTAGCTCTCGCCGCGGAACAGCCGGGGCTGCAGGTGCCCGGTCGAACCGGACCGATGGAGACCGCCGGACACTGGCTGCGGGCGGCGTCGAAGTCCGGTCCGGGGGACCTAATCTGGAGGAGCTTTCTCTTCCGGAGGGATCGGTGGCGCACCGGGGACCGGCCGTTGCTTCCACACCCCGCCCTGCTGGGACCAGGTGTACCGCGGCTGGCCGTTGACGCTGCGGATGTCCAGCCGGATGAATTCCAGGCCATCCACATCGGTGCCGCCGAAGAAGAGGTCCAGGCTGTACGCGTGGCCGGCCGGGGACCAGAAGTCGGCGTTGACGAAATAGCTGCGGGTGGTGATGGCGGTTACAGAACTGCGGTGCACGGTGCGCAGGGTGAGCCGGACGCGCCTGCCGACCTGCGGATCCAGGACATCGATGACGTCGTTCTGGTCGTGAAGCCATTTGACCGCGGTCTCGGCCACCTTCTCGGTGACGTCCATGCCGTAGCGGAGCCACTGGACCTCGGTGTCGGCCACCTCGTTCTGAGCTGGGAGAGTAGGATGGTCACCGGCGGCGGCCCCGTCCGTTTCCGGGCCGGGGCAGCATCCCAGCATCACGCAGCCGATGACGCCGCTCAGGCCGAACGCCGCAAACATCCGCTTGGCTTTCATGGCGAATCCCTCCTCCCGGAATGCATGGAATGCAAATCCCATGCCGCCGTCATCCAGGCCGGCGCGCACCGGACGGAGGCATCCAGCCATAGCCAACGGCTACGGCCGGGGGGAAGCCATATAGCCCCGGGCCACGGTCAAGCGCTGGTCCCGGTGTGGACGCACCGGTCGAAGCGGCCGGCGGCCATCCGCACCAGGCTCACGGTCAGCAGAATCTCCGCCACTTTGAGCAGGAGCCAGGCGAAGCCTATGCAGGGGATGCTCTGGTCCTTCAGGCACTCCCAATCAGCCGCGCCGAAGGCACTGCCCACCGCCAGCGCGGCGATCAGGGCCGAGGCCGTGGCGGCGGTGGAACTCGTCAGCCGGACCGACAGATACATGCCGACGGCCGTGGCCAGCAGCAGGTCGAGGGAGTCGAACAGGAAGCGTAACCCCAGGGCCAACACCGGATCCCCCAGATTGCCGTGCATGTCATCGCCGTAGATCAGGCAGAAGGCGCCGACCAGCGGCCGGGACCCGAAGGCGCAGATCTGCTGGTTGGATATCTCCGACCAGCAGCCCCAGTGCCAGTGGTTCGGCGGGGGCACGCTCTCAATCCACAGGATCCAGAGGGGCAGAGTCCACAGGACGAACCGCAGCCAGGGCAGCGCGATGCCCCAGTAACGGCCCCAGACCAGCTTCCGGCGGTTGACCCGGGTTAGCAGCAGCGCGTCCAGGGTGTCGCGGTCGCGCTCGGCGGCGAACGACTGGGCGGCCAGCGCGGCCGGGACCGTCACCAGCACGAGACCGCCCAACAGGATGCACCAGGCAGCGGCGGCGGCCAGGGGCTGTGGTGATGACCACTGGAGTAATAACCAGGCGACGGGCAGGTTGAGCCAGACGACGGCGGCGGCGGTCTCCGGCGCGAAGCGCAGGAGGTTCCGGCGCATCCCCGATGCCTGGGCGAAGGGGGTGGCTATCAACTCGTCGAGGCCGTGCCGGCGCATGCGGAGCCCTCAGCCATCTGGTTGAGGCTAACGCAACGAGGGGGCTCCTGGTTCAGCCTGCGTCCGCCGATGATTCTCCGCTTTCCGCCGCCAGCCCGCGCAGGTCCTCCTCGAGCGTGGCAAGAGTCCCGGCGAAAACCCGGCTGGCATAGAGATGATCGTAGTTGAACGTCCGCTTGTCCAACTGGCGGACCGGGACCAATTCATGGCCACTGCAGAATACGCCTAGCAGAACACCGTGCTTCACAGTTCTGACCACTTCGAAGCGCGTGTTGGGCAGCGGTCCATCCGGATCCCTGTAGCACTCTTCCCCTCGCAAGCAGAACACCTTGCCTTCGCCAATATCGAAGAAGAACCCCGGTCCTTCTGTACGGTTCCTGGGGTTCTCGGGTAGCGCGGCGACGGCAGTGGCTTCGATCTGCTCGACCTCCACTCTGCCATCGGTGATCACCTCAACTACCATCCTGCGCTTGCGGCGAGTGACCAACTCCTTCACCGCCTGGCCGCATATCAGCAAGAGCACGGCTCCGGTCCAACCAGCCAGAACCAGCGACGATACCACCAGCCAGTTACTGCCGGCCGACTCCGGCTTGAACGCCAAGCTGAGCCCATAGCAGAGCACTGCCAGTCCCGCGAAAATCCCGCCAAGCGTGGCCGCGAACTTGAAGAAGAATGACGGGTGAAGCTGCTCCCGAACGATCTGCAACTCGCGTTCGCTCATCTGCCTGGTTAATATCCGGTACACGTAGTCCCCAACCTCCCCCGTCCCTCTCAAATCAACGATCAGCAATCGTCAATCGGCAATCCGCCGTTCGTCACGCCCCCTCCTCGTTGCACGACCCCTGGACCTCCTCCGCGTACCGGTCGAGCGCGTCGGCTTCGGTGACGGCCGGGGCCATCTTCTGACCGCAGCAGAAGAGCCCTTCGCTGCGCCCGCCCCGGCGGACCTCGACCTCGACGCGGCAGGCCGGGTTCCGGCAGACGTAGACCTCACCTTTGCGAAGCCCGATGTCCAAGGCTGTGGCTCCTTCCCTGACCGATGGGATTCTCTTCGTACGGGCACTTGCCGCAAGGGTTGGCCGGCCGGTTTCGGCCACGCCCCAGTACCAGTCGCCGAGGGTCGTGAGATCGGCGAGGGAACCGGGGCGGGGCGTCGCCATTCGCTATCCGAGAACTGACCCCGGCGCGCCCGTATCTCCCGAAGTCCCGGCCTCCTGGCTATCTGTGGCACTTGGCAGCCAATTGCCGCAGAATGAAGTCCCAGTCTGGCAAGTTCGCGGCGTCCGGAGAAAGATCGCTACCGCGCACCAACAGGTAATACCGGCCGAGGACGCTGCTGATGTACTCCACACACTGGGCTACATAAGGGGCAGAGCAAGCATATTGGTCCTTCTTCTCCCAAGCCCGTTTGTCAATGTGAGCTATTGCCCTGTCCGCAATCGTGCATAGGCTCTTAGTTACTTCCCTCAACTCGTCGACGTCCTTTTGAACAATCGTGCTACTGATGGAGGCAGCACCGTTTGGGCCGAATCTTTCAAAGGTAGAGGCCCCGATGTGCATGAGTTCTCGCTTGAATCTTCCAAGAAACCATTCTCGTGTAAGCAGGTCCGCCTTGTCCCTAATGCTTTCCATGAGGCCGGAAAGCGTGACGCTATCCTTTCTTCCCCTCACACACCGTCGTATATCTGTGATGATGGACTCAAGGCATAGCCATGCCGTTTGTGAACACAATTCCCTCAAGTGGGGAGTTTGTTCAAGTGCGGTGCGGTTGTTCTGGAGCGCAAGCAACAGGTCGCGCTTTTCGCGAAGTTCAACTACCTGCACAACCAGTTCGTCCAACCACGAACGCCACTGGCCCAGCGCTTCATCCAGCCCGAGTGGTTCTTGACCCATCTCGTAGCCCCCAGTCAAAGACTCAAGCACAGTCGAGGCACGTCTCGGATGTGCTTCAATCTAGTCTAGAGCGTTCTGTCCCCTCTTGCTTTTCTCAGCAGCCACAAGTCTCTTGAATTCCGCCAGTTGTTTGCTCAGACACATCATCGCACTCGAACTCGCGCGGATGGTCCTGCTCTCGCGGAGCATAGCGAGCCTGCACACGGATCTGGTCTCCTCGTCCAGCCAGATACTGAATACCGTCGAATCGTCGGGCGCAGAATCGCCGGTAACTAGCCGGAACCCAGCCTGTGAGGCGATCTGTTCGATGCCCCAGTCGTGGTCTAGCGCTGTTACGATATCCTCAGGTGATCGCCCGAGTTGACCAAGCATGCTGTTCAAGTTCCGCATTCTCGATCGGGCCAGCAGCCTGTCTACAGTCTCGGATCGGGTCTCACTGCGACTATAGCCAGGGCTGTGCCGAGTGATCAGGGCGCGCGGCGGACGTTCCTTGTTGTCTGTAGCTGAGTCTGCAGACGAACCGCCTGGGCAATGTTGCGGTTCTCCGATGATTGACTGAGCTAGCCACATCGTGCTGATGTAGATCAGTCCGAACTCAAAGACAGCCAGTCTGAACATGAATTCACCTTCAGACGCTCCAACGTCATTCTCAAAGGCATGAAGATCGGCCTCTGCAAACTTGCCAGCACTCCGAGCGCCTTTGTTCTTGCTCCCAGCATGTGCAAATCTCGTGTTCAGGTAAAGGTTCACAATGTCGGCAAGGCTCCGCGCCGGTGACTCGGAACTTGGCTTGAACGGGTATGGAAAGTTTCTGTCCTGACGCTGAAGCTTCGAGTGCTGCTTCCTAAGCTGCACAACGAATGCCCTGCGCTGATGGTCTGAGCATCTGTGAGCAATATTGCAGATATTGAAGAAGTTCGCTGGCTCACCCTGCATCCAGATGCGACGGAATGGCCATAGCGCAGATCGGAAGATGTGTTCGTCGCCGACCCTGATACGCCAACGAGCTTTCCCCCGCTTGTCAACTTCCTGAGAAATACCCCTGGGCTCATCTTCCGAAAAGTATGGAGATGCGCTCAGCTCAGAAGCAGCCCTTATGAAGGAACGCAATGCATAGCGTTCCGTCTCGTTCGTGGTAGTCATGTTCACGCCATCTTGCGGCATGGCCATTCCTTGCGACAGCGCGCCCTCTCCGCGTAGGACCACCTAAGCCATCAAACAACCGGGGGCCCGCCGGCGCGTCGGGCCCCCGTACTGCTTGACTCCTGCTGTCTCCTCCGCGCGCTACGCGACCGCCAACTCCTCGCCGACCTCCTCGAACTTCACGGCGATGCGCTTGGAGACGCCGGCCTCCTGCATGGTCACGCCGTAGATCACGTCGGCGGTGGCCATGGTCCGGCGGTTGTGGGTGATGATCAGGAACTGGCTCGACTCCAGGAACTCCCGGAGGATGAGCATGAACCGGTCGATGTTGCTCTCGTCGAGCGGCGCGTCCACTTCGTCCAGCACGCAGAACGGGCTGGGCTTGGCCTTGAAGATGGCGAAGAGCAGGGCGATGGTGGTGAGCGTCCTCTCGCCGCCGGACAGCAGGGACATGACCATCATGTCCTTTCCGGGGGGCTTGGCCACCACCTCGATGCCGGCCTCCAGGACGTCCTCGCCCTCCTCCAGCATGATGTCCGCGCGGCCGCCGCCGAAGAGCTTGCGGTAGGTCTCGTGGAAGTGCTCGCGGACCAGGTTGAAGGTGGCGGTGAAGCGCTCCCGGCTGATCTTGTTGATCCGGGCGATGGCGTCGCGCAGCAGCTTGTCGGCCTCCTCCAGGTCGGTCTTCTGGACGGCCAGGTCGGAGAGCCGCACCCGCAGGGCGTCCTCCTCGCCGATGGCCGAGAGGTTGACCTCGCCCATCTTACGCAGCTTGTCCTCGCCCTCCTCGAGCTGCTTGCGCAGCTCCTCCATGTTGAGGGCGGCCATGTCGATGGACCGGGCCATCTCCGGAAGGTCATCCTGGCCCTCGGCCCGGGCGCGCTCCAGGAGCGACTCCAGGCGCAGCGCCAGCTCGCGCTCGGCCAGGCGGATCTCCCCGGCCCGGGCGCCGGCGGCGGCCAGCTTCCCGCGGCAGTCGCGCTCGGCGGCCTGGGCGGTCTCGATGGCCGCGCGCATCTCGGTGCGCTGCACGGCCAGGGTGGTGCCGGCCTCCTCGGCGGCCGCGGCGGCCTTGACCGCCTCGTCCAGCTCGGCCCGGGCGGCGCCGGCCTTGCGGCGCTCCTCGCCGGCGGCGCAGTCGGCGCTGCGCGCGGCCTCGCGGCGCGAGTCCGCCTCGGCCCGGCGCTCGACCAGCAGCTTGGCTGCCGCCTCGGCCCGGGCGCCCAGCGACGAGCGCTTCTCCTCCAGGGTGGCCGACTCGATGCGCAACCGGGTGAGGGCCTCGCGGCTCTCGGCCCGGGCGGCCTCGGCCTTCTCGAGCTCGCCGGCCATCTCGCCGATGGCCCGGCCGATGGACTCCTCCTCGCCGGAGAGCAGCTGACCCTCGGCGCGCAGCCCGTCCAGGCCGCCCTGCAGGGTCGCGCGGCGCTCGCGGCGGTCGTCGAGTTCGCGCTGGACCAGGACCTGTTCCTCGGCCAGGCGCCCGGCCTCGCGGGCCACCATCTCCAGCCCCTGGCGCATCTGGATCTCGCCGGCGGAAAGGGCGCTGTGCTCGGCGCCGAGCTCCTCGGCGCGGGCCTTGCAGGCGCCCCGGGCGCCCTCGGCCTCGGCGCGGCGGGCGTTGCAGGAGCCCAGCTCGGAGTCGCCGGCGGCGATCTCCTCGGTGAGCCGGCTGATCTCGTTCTTCCGGCTGATGATGCCGGGGATGCGGTTGCGGTAGGCGCCGCCGGTGATGGCCCCCGACGGGTAGAAGATCTCGCCCTCGAGGGTGACCACCACGCCGTCGCGGCAGCCGTTGTTGGCCACGCGCACGGCGGTGTCCAGGTCCTGGACGACCACCACGTTGCCGAGCAGGTGCTCGAAGGCCGGCCGGAGCCGCTCCTCGAACTCGACCAGGTCGGCGCCGCGCCCGAGCACGCCCTGCTCGGTGAGCGACTGGGGGGTGGGCCGCCATCCGGAGCGCAGCCGGTCGAGCGGCAGGAAGGTGGCGCGTCCCAGCTGGCGCTGCTTGAGGAGCTCGACCGCCCCGCGGGCCGCGCCGGTGTCCTCGGCGATGACGTTCTGGACCT
>JAKLDR010000013.1 GCA_022703445.1 Planctomycetota bacterium
GTGACGTGCTCGCGGATCTGCTTGGCGCCGCGCTCCTCGGGCGATTCCTTGGCGTTGTCGAGCAGCAGGTCGGCCGCGGTCTTGAGCTTGGCCGTCTCCTTGATCAGCTCTCCCTCGGCATCGGGGTTGAGCTTGACCGCCAGCTCCTTGATCCGCGCATCCTCCTGCTTGATGCTCTTGGCGAGGTCCTCGGTCTCCAGGTGGTAGTAGAACCCCACCCCCGAGGCTGCGGCGGTAAGCGTCACGAAGACCACCAGGGCCACGGCCACTATGGTGTTGCGATCGCCCATGACGGTTTTCCTCCACTCCGCTGGCCGGCGGGCGGCTGCCCCCGGCCCGGCGGCGGCTAAGGGTCGCTCTTACTTCTCCAGGTACCGGAAGATCTCGAACTCGCGCACCACCGGGATGCCCATCTCCTCGGCGCGGCTGACGGCTTCCTTGGCCCCGCGCAGGGCGATGACCACGTCGGTCTCGGCGTTGACCTCGGCAACCACCTTGCCGCCGTAGAACTCGACGGTCTTGCGGATGTGGTCGAGCAGTGCGGGCGTGACCCGGTCATCCGGCGGGCGCGGGACGGGGGCCTGCAGCGGCTCGCCGACCACGGCGTAACGGACCCCGGGGCGCAGGGCAAAGAGCGGGTTGTAGAGCAGGTCGTCCTTGACGATCGGATCGGTCTCGGACTGGCCCACCGTCGCCACCTTGGGCGTGCCGCTGAGCCGCTGGAAGGCCTGCGGGCTGCCCGGAGCGGTGCAGCGCGGGCAGTACAGTTCCTCGGACTGCTCGGCGGTGTAGTTGCAGATCGGGCAGCGCGGCAGGCGGATTTCCTTGACGAGGATCGAGCAGGTGCTGACCTCGGGTTCGGTGGACTTGACCTCCAGGAACCCCTTGTGCACCCGCCGGTTGCCGTAGCGCACCTGGAAGACCTCGAAGCGCATGCCGCGCTTGACGCCCACCCTGGTGCCCAGGTTGATGACCGCCAGCCGGGTATCGGCGGCGGCGGCCAGGATCCGGCCGGCGGGCGGCATGCCGCCGTTGCTGAGGGGCTCGCGGCTGATCATGCGCTCGATCTCGCCGCTGGCCGCGGAAATCTCGTTGTTCAGGCGGACCTTCTCGCCGCCCAGGCGGCCGATCACCTTGGCGGCCTCCTTCTTGACCTTGTCGGTCTCCTCGGCCAGCTTCTTGATGCGCTCGATGATCGTGTCGCGCTGCTGGTCGTTGAGGGTCCGGGCGGCGTTGATGCGGTCCGTGATCTCCTTCTCGAGAGGCTGGACCATGTCGGCCGAGACGTTGGGGGTCTTCTCCACCGCGGCCTTCCAGTCGGAGGACACGGTGGTGATGGACTTCTGGGCATCGCTGATGGTGGTGGCGATGGTCAGGTTGACGTTCTCCCGCAGGCGCTCCTCGTAGTTGGCCTGGTACTTCTCCCGCATGGCGGCCATCTCGAGCTGCAGCTTGCCCAGCTCGGCCTCCCTCTTCTTGCGGGTCTCGGTCAGCTTGTCTAGCTGGGCGCGGAGGCCGTCGCCGCCCTCCCGGCGCTCGACAGCCAAGTAGGTGTTGTAGGCCCAGTAGCCGGTCGCCCCGGCGCCGATCACAAAGAAGACCAGGGCGATGATGGCGATGACGTTGCCGCGCATGGCGCACCCCCTAGATGGGTCCGGGCCCCGCGTCTGCGGAGCCGCCGCTTCGCCGAATCGAACTGGGCGCAATTCTAGGCCGCACGGATGCGGGTGTCAAGGCGAAGAAAGCCCCGAAAGCCGCGGCGGTGCGCAACCCCTGGGGCCCGCCGGCCCCGGCGGCCCTGTCAGGAAGCGGCCGAGGCCCTACTCAACCCCCATCGAAACCCGCGCGAGCTTCACCGCCTCGCCGCCGCAGGTCAGTTCGAAGTCCTGCGGGAACTTCTCGGCGGTGAAAGCCTGCTTCTTCTCCTCCCACTTGTCGCCGGCCTTCTCCTGCCAGACGATCTCGACGGCGAGCTTCGCGCCGGCCGGCTGGGGCTGCTTGTAGAAGCCATAGAGCCGCACTCCGGCGACCGCGAAGTACTTAGACCCGCGGATCATGTCGAACTTGATCAGGGCCTCCTTGGCGCCGGCGTCGTTCTTGAGCTCGAACTTCTTGTCCAGCTCGAACTGCGAGCTGCCCCAGTTCTTGTGGTTGGGCAGCTTCCAGGCCGAGGTCCAGGTCTTGCCGCCGTCGAGCGAGTAGAGCGCCTCGATGTACTGTTCGGGTGTCCCCGGGTCCATGGTCAGCTGCCCGCCGATTGAGAGCGCGGTCAGAGCCTCCGGCGCGGTGAGCTTGTAGACCACGTAGGCCGGCTCGCCGTTCTTGGCGGGCTGGATCGACTTCAGGGGGTCGCCCAGGCCCTGCTTGTCGACGATGTAGCGCTCCTTGGCCTCCTTGTTGTTGCCGAGGACCAGCTGGACCGCGCCCTCGTCGGCCAGGCGGAAGACGGTGACCTTGTTCTTGCCAGGCTTGAGGCGCGGCAGGGCCAGGGGGGCGCACTGGAAGAGGTTGTCATAGCTAAGTCCGGAGATCCCCGCCTTCTCGAGGGTGAAGCGCAGCAGGTACTCGTACTTGCCGGCGACCTGAGCCTCAAGCGCGAGCTCCAGGGACTTGCCGTCCGCGCCGACCTTGAGCACCGGGTCGGCCAGCTCCGCCCAGGCCGCGCCGCTGTCGGTCGAGATCTCCACCTTGGGTCTGCCTTCGCCGGCCAGCGCGACCAGGACCTTGCTCTCCACCAGCACGTACGGGCACCAGGTGCGCAGGACGACCACCGCCGGCTCACCGTCCTTCTCGGCGACGATCTTGCCGCCGTCGAGCTTGACGTTCTTGGAGCCGAGCCAGAGCAACTCGGCGGCCTGCGCCGTCTTGAGGTCCGGCTTGTAGGTGAGGTGGCCGTTGCCGTAGGTGATCTCCTTGGAGACGTTGATGGGTCCGGAGGCCACCGCCGTGTCCGGCATGGCTCCGAACTTGTACCACTTGCCCTCGTTGGCCGACGAGAGCGTGATCTTCTCTCCGGAGCGCAAGGTGAGGTACATGGGGTGGCCCATCACTGCGCGGCGGTTGTACTGGTAGTTGTCCTTCTTGGAGAGGTAGAGGTCCATCATCTTCGACGGCGGTCCCCAGGGCTCGAGCGGCTTCACCACCGCGTCGGGGGCGCCAAAGGGATAGAACGGGTCGGACTTCTCCTTGGGGGCGGTGAGCAGCTTGGCGTCGTTGGAGAGCTCCTCCACCGAGGCGATCTGCCCGTCCTCCTTGCGGTGCCAGCCGCGCGCGTCGGCGTCGAGCATGTGCCAGGCTCCGCCGTACTTGACCTCCGGGATGGAGTGCCCGGTGATGGTGTAGGAGCGGGTCTCGAAGCCGGCGGCCTCCCACAGGTCGGTGAGCACCGGGGCGTTCACGAAGCACGGGCCGAAGCCGTAGGAGTTGATGGCCTTGGCGAAGTCCCGGACGTACTCCGGCACGCACTCCTCCTTCGGCGGGTACCAGTGGTAATAGTGGTCGAGCATGAAGCGCCAGCAGGCCACCGCCTTCTGCTCGTCGGTCATGTCGGGTTTGGTGATCTGCTTCACGACCGCCTCGGCCGAGGAGCAGTCGACCGTGCTGTCGGTGGTCACCCGCGGGTTGATCACCGCGGGCTGACCGGCCTGGGCCAGGACGCCGCTGAGGACCAGACTGCCGATTGCCAGTGCCAGTGAGCGCATTGTCATTCTCCTGTCCGCTACTTGACCTCGACCTTGACCACGTTGCTGATCGGGCTCTCGTTGCTGCACTCGTCGCGGGCCTTGAGCGCGAAGTGGTAGGTGCCGGGCTTGAGGCCTTTGACCGTGAACTCTTCCTTCTCGCCGGCCTTCTTCGGGGCGGGCTCGCCGGCGACGTTCTCGGCCCCCCAGAAGGAGCACTCCCCGCCGCCCTTGGCGAGCTCGACGATGGTGATATCCGACCACTTGACCTGGTAGACTGCCGCCTGGCCCTCGGTGCCGTCGTCGCCGGGCGCGGTCCAACTGAGCTTGGCCTCGCCGGCGCCGGCCGGCTCGGCGGTCAGGTCCTTGACCGCCGCGGGTGCGGCCTTGTCCGGCCGGAGCTTCATCCACAGGTACGCGTTGCAGCAGGGCATGTAGTCATCGTAGCCGCCGTCGCCGAGCTTGATGTACTTCTCGGGCTTCTCGCTAAGGTACTTCGGGTTGCCGGTCTGGTCCCAGGCGAACGCGTTCTGGACCGGGAACTTGCTCTTGGCGTCGGTCCGGCCCTGGGCCAGGCCTATGACCAGGTCGCGCATGCGCTCGTCGCCGGTGACGTTGTGGGCCAGCACCACCGAGCGGCTGAAGACGTTGTAGAACCAGTCGTTGCCGTAGTTGATGCGCGGCGTGCTGCGGTTGGCCCGGGCCACCTCCCAGAAGTTGTCCATGGCCTTGGCGACGTAGTCCCTGCACTCCTCCGAGCCGGTCAGGTCGTAGTAGCGCATCAGCGTCCGGAAGCACCAGCCGGTGTCCCGGCCGATGCCGACCTTCTTGGTGCCCACGTAGGCCCCGCCGACCGCCGCGGCGTTGCGGGCGATCTCCAGCGCCCGGCTGTCGCCGAAGAGGCAGTACAGGTCGTAGTGCTCGTCGAGCCCCAGGTGCTCGGGGTTGGGCAGGTACCATTCGGTGCGGGCGTACTTGCCGGCGCTGTACTTCTTGAGCTCCTCGTCGTTGGGCGCCGCGCGCTTGCACCACTCCTCGCAGACGTTGTTGGCGCTGAAGCTGCCCCAGTCCTTGTACTCGAAGGGCTTGGTGCCCTGGATGTAGCAGGAGCGGATGTTGCGGGTGTGCATGTCCCGGCGCCAGCCGAACTCCATCCAGGTGGGATGCTGGGTGTTGATCGCCCGCCAGAGGTAGTTGGTCGACCAGATCGGCTCGTAGTTCCAGGGCGAGTGCCCGGCGTACTCCTCCCAGCGGCAGCCGAAGACCTGCCAGCCGTAGGCGTTGCCCTTGAGGTAGTCGGTGGTGAAGTAGCGCCGTTCGGTGACGGCCAGCGGGAAGCCGCTGTCGTCGTTGATGGTCGCGTAGGTCCCGATGTCGGCCAGCGCCCCGCAGGCCGCGTAGTGCTCGCGCGGGCACAGGGCGTAGAGCGGCGGATTGACGTTGTCGGCCACCACGTGCGGCCAGGGCCGGTCGCGGAGCAGGCCCTTCCACTGGCTGCGGGTCTGGTTGTCGCGGGCGTACTCGTAGCCCGGGGCCTTCTTCATCCCCCGGCCGTAGAAGAGCAGCCACAGCTCCTGGCCGGCCCCTCCCGCGTCCGGGAGCCAGTGGACGGCCTTGTACTCGCGGGGCAGGATGCCGATCCGGACGGTGCCGTCGTGGGCCACCTCGATGGCCTTGGGGAACTGCTGCCAGAAGTAGCGGGGCACGATCACGGCGCCGAACTTCTCGCCGCCGACCGCCACCAGCCCGCGGGCCTGGTCGCCGGAGCCCAGGACCTTCTCGCCGGCCTTGCCCTTGAGGGTCATGCGGTAGCCGCGGAAGGAGCTGAGGTCGCCGGTGTCCTTGCCCTCGACGCCCGGGTTCACCTTCCAGGTCTCCGAGCCGTTGGAGTCCTGATAGATGACCGCGCTCTCGCCCTCGCGGAGTTCGTCGTCCACGGGGGCCACGCCGTACATCCGGAACATCACCAGCTTGGGCGCCTCCGGGTCGTCGGGCTTGACCTCCGGCTTGAGGTTGAGCCGGGTCACCAGCGAGAAGTCCTCGAAGGTCGGGCTGCCGATGGGCTGGGCGGAGGCGTTGTTGATGCAGGCGTCGAGCCGCACCAGGCTCTTGTTCGCGTAGAAGTGCATGCGCAGGTCGTAGCCGTACATCCCGCGGGAGTAGCCCTTGCCCTCCGGCGCCCGGTGCATGCCCCTGGCTACGATGCAGACCCGCACCGGGCCGGCCTCCTCGACCTTGACCTCGACCGTCCCCTCAGAGGAGAGGTACTTCTGGCCGAAGGTGTCCTCGACCACCGAGCCGGATGCCGGGTTCGGGCTGACCGCCTCCTCGTCATCGGAGAACTGTCCGTCGGCATTGAGGTCGATGCGCACGCGGTCGAAGAGGTTGAACTTCCTGCGGCTGATCGTGAACTGGGCCGGGCCGGTGGTCACGGTGATGGCCTCGTCGGTCTGCGCGACCTTGAGCGGCGAGTCGTAGTCCTTCTCCCGCCCGTCGGCCACGGTGAAGCTCTTGCGGTCGAAGTCGCCGACGCCGGTGTGGAAGTCGACCAGGGCCCAGCGCAGCGAGTTGTCCTTGTACCACCAGCGCGAGAGCTCCCGAAACTGGGCAACGACCTCCTTGCCGTCAGCGTCGAGCAGCCGGAGCGTCTTGGCGTCCTTGACCTGCCCGGGCAGGAAGGGCACGCCGATGGTCACGCACTCGGGGCCGCGGCCCTGGCCGGCGGTCTCGCTGACGGTCAGCGGGATCTTGAGCTCTCCGGCGGAGGAGCCGGTCCCCATACACGCCGCGACCAGCACCGCCGCCAGGCCTGCGTAAGTCCGTGTCCGTCTCATGGCGTTTCCTCTCTTACGGGGAGTCTGCCCGCACGATTGTATGGTTGAGCGATCAAGCAACAAGGGGCAATACCCCGGACGTGAACAAGGGTTCACGGCAAAGAGGTCCTGCCCTTGCGGCGTCGCCCGTACAATGCGATACTGCTTCCGGAGAGAGGAATCGCGCGTGAGCCAGGGCAATCGGGTCTTCGACGTGATGCGGGGCTTCCGGGCCGGGGCCTACGGGCTGCAGCTGTGGCTCGGCGGCCTGGGACTGCTCCTGACGGCGGCCGCAGCAACAGCCGCCGTCCTGGGCGGGCTGCCGGTCCACTTCGCGGCCGGCGCCCTGCTGATGGCTCTGGTGTCGATCCCCTGGGCGCTGGTCTGGCGCCGGCGGGTCGAGCGGGCCTTCTGGCAGGATGCGCGCGTGCCGAGACGCGGCAGACCGGTCCGGCTCCCCTTGGCGGCGGATGAGGAGCCGGAGCGCCCGTGAGCTCCTACGGCCGGCTCTTCGCGGGACCCGGCCGCGCCGGGCGGCCGCACGGACGGGTGGCCGCCGACTGGCGAGAGTGCCGCGACGCCGACTTCATCCGCGCCCTGCGGCCGGCCTCCCCGCGGCTGGCCGGGGCCCGCCGGCTCTGGAGCGTGGACCCCGAAGCCGCCCGCCGGTTGGTGGTTGAGCACTTCCTGCTCAGGCGCTCGCCGCGCTGGGCCTTCGACTTCCGAAGCCGTCGCGCGCAGCGTGTGCCCAGCCGGAACTTCTTCTTCGGAGAAAGCGTGGGCCCGGAACAGGCCCGGCGCGCGCTCGGCTACGAGTTCTACGACTACAACCTTTCCGGCAACTACCACCGGCTGACCCCGGCGGTGGACTGGGACCGCTCCCGCGTGCGGGAACTGGGCTCGGCCGGCTGGCTGACCATGTCCTTCGCATACTGGGCGCTCTTCCCGGCCGCCGGCTTCGCCATGAGCCGGGACCTGCGCCACGCCCGGGTCTTCGAGCGCTGCTGGCGCCGCTGGCTGGAGGACTTCCCCACGCGCGCGACCGACGCCGGGCTGTCCGGCTGGGGGGATTTCAACACCCTGGACCCGTCCGGGATCGACATCTTCATGAACGTCGGCCGGCGCGCGCTGGTGCTCACTGACGTCCTCTACTCCGGACTGCTCGGAGCGGTTCCGAACGCCACAGCCTTCGAGGTGCTCAAGTACCTCTGGTTCGTTGCCGGGCTCTTCCGGACGGCGCACCGGGCCAAGGCCGGGGATGGCGGCCCGTTCCGGAAGGGCAATCACAACCTCTTCGACCTGGGCACGGTGCCGTTCTGTTTGGGGACCATGTTTCCCGAATTCGAAGGTGCGGCCGGACTGGCCCGCGCCGGCCGCGGCGTGATCCGGGCCCACGCGGCCGACCAGGAGCGCGGGGCGGTGCGCGCCGACGGCACCAGCTGGGAGCACTCCTCCCGCTATGCCTGGTACGCGGCCGGCATGTTCCGCCAGGCGCTCGAGGTCGCACGGCTCAACCGCCGGCCGCTCCTGAGCCCCGGCGAGGAACGCCGGGTGCGCAGGTTCCTCGAGCACTTCGCGGATCTCTCCGCCCCCGACGGCCGCCTGGTCCCCTACGGGGACTGCCAGCCTCCGCCGCGCGGCGCGCAGCTGGAGCCGGCCCGGTCGCTGTGGAGCGGGACCGGCGCCGAGGCCGCCGCCCGACGTCTCGGCGCGGTCACCGAGTGCAGCGCCCCGTCCCGCCGTCGCTCCCCGAAGCCGGCCGAGCCACTGAGGCTCTCTCGGCATCTGCCGGCCAGTGGCATCCTGACGGCTCGGACCGGATGGGGCTCGCACGACTCGATGCTCTTCGTCACCGCCGACCCGCGCGCGAGCCACTCGGGACACAGCCACCACGATTTCGGCTCCTTCCAGCTCTGGGCCGACGGCGCGCCGCTCTTCTACGACGCGGCCACCTGGGCATACCGCATCGACGAGATCGTCCCGGCCGAGCGCGGCTACTACTACTCGGCCTTCAGTCACAACCTGCTCACCGTGGAGGGCTACCGGCCGGCGGCGGTCTTCCGGGCGATGGGCGACGTCCGGGACTGGTGGGGCGATCCGGAGGGCCCGCCCGCCCGGACGGAGCTCGTGCACCTTGACGGGCCGCGCGGCGAGATGGTGGTGAGCCACGGGGCCTTCCCGGGCATGAAGGTCACCCGACGCTACCGCTTCGACCTGTCCAGGCGGTGGCTCGAGATCCGCGACACCGTGGAGCCTGCCGATGCCCAGCCGCGGACCTTCCGGCAGTGGCTGCACCTGGGCTTCGGCGCCCGGGCCGTACGGTTGCCCGGAAGGGCGCTGCGCGTCCGGCTCGGCGGGACCGAGGCGGTCTGCCGCTGGACGGCGAGCCAGCCAGCCCGCATAATCCTGGAGCGCAGCCGGGAGGTCGAGCGCACCGCGCGGGTCTTCCGGCTGGGCGCGCCGCTGCGCTCCTGCGCAGAGGTTCGGTCGCGCGAGCGGAGGCTGGAGATCGCCTGCCGGATCGAATGGCGGCGGCCGTAGGACGCGGAGGCCCTGAGGCATGTTCACCGGGATCGTCGAGTCGGTCGGGAAGCTCCTGGCCGTCGAGCCGCGCGGCGGCGCGCTGCGCCTGGCCGTGGACCTCGGCGGGCTCGCCGAGGGCACCAAGCTCGGCGACAGCATCGCCGTCTCCGGGCCGTGCCTGACCGTGGCGGAACTCTCCGGCTCGGTGGCGCGCTTCGACGCGGTGGCCGAGACCGTTGCCAGGACCACCATGAAGGACTGGCGCGCCGGGCGGCCGGTCAACCTTGAGCGCGCGGTCGCGGCCGGCGCGCGCCTCGGCGGACACTTCGTGACCGGGCACATCGACGGGCGCTCGAGGGCGATCGCCGTCCGCAAGGTCGGCGGGGGGCTGGAGATCGACTTCAGCATCCCGGCGGGCTCGGCGCGCTACGTCGCCGAGAAGGGCTCGGTCGCGCTCGACGGCGTCAGCCTGACGGTGGCCCGGCTCCTGTCCGAGGAGGCCTTCCGGGTCGCGCTCATCCCCCACACCCTCGGCGCCACCACGCTCGAGGCGCTCCGCGCCGGCGACGAGGTCAACTTCGAGGCCGACATCCTGGCGCGCTACGCGGCGCGGATCATGGGGCGCGACGCGGCGGGCGGCCCCCTCACCGAGGAGAAGCTCCGCGCCCAGGGATTCATCTGAGCCCACGGGAGAACACAGGATGGACACGCACGGCGCACCCACCGGGGACCCGGAGGGCGAACTGCGGGGCTCGCCCTATGCGCAGTTTCAGAACGACGAGCTGATCCTGCGCGACGAACTGGCCATCGACCGGACCCTGCTGGCCAACGAGCGGACGCTGCTGGCCTATCTGCGCTCGGCCATCGGCCTGCTCATCGCCGGCGTCACCATAATGCACTTCGGCCAGGAGGGCTGGTTCTGGGGAGTCGGGGTGGGCTGCCTCCCGTGCGGAGTCGTCGCCGGGGTGATAGGCATCATCAGGTTCCGAAGCATGGACAGGTCCATCTCGCAGCTCAGAGTGCGTCCGGAAGCCCGGGCCGGACAGGCCGGGGACGCGGCCCGGCCGGGCGCAGGGCGCGGCGACGCAGGCGGTGCGACGGGGAACCGCTGCTGAGGAGCCGCAGCGCCGCCAACCCCCGGGGCGTTCTTGACAGCGGCCGGGACCGCCCTATAGTCGCCGCAATGCCCGCGTTCAGGAATCCCAGACGCATGGCCAAAGCCGTGGCCTTCGGCGGCCTCTCGCTGCTGTCCTACGCGCTGGTCTTCGTCTTTCAGGACCGGGTGATGGACTACACGACCCGCGGGGCCGGCCACGCCGTCCTGCCGGTCCTGGGCGTCCTCTACTTCTCGCTGATCCACGGGGCTTTCGCCAGCAACCTCATCGCCCTCTTCGGCGTCGAGGCCGCCGGCCGCAGGCGGGAGGGCGGCGGGGACCGGCAGGAACCGGACAGCCGATGAAGCACGTCCCGGCCCTTGCGGCCATCCTTGGCGCCATCTTCCTGTCCTGC
Source organism: Planctomycetota bacterium (assembly GCA_022703445.1). Classification (GTDB taxonomy): domain Bacteria; phylum Planctomycetota; class SZUA-567; order JAKLDR01; family JAKLDR01; genus JAKLDR01. Next base: position 10,526 of record JAKLDR010000013.1, read on the forward strand.
GGCGCGCAGACGGCGCTGGCGGGGGACGGGTCCGGCGGCGGACGGAGCCGGAGCGGCTTCATCACCGAGGTCGACGCCGTCGAGCGCACGGCGCTGTTCAGGGCCGATCGGTCCGCGGAACCGGTCAGGCTGAAGATCGACGACGCGCTTGACCCCCGCAATATCCCGGAGGGCCGGAAGGTCCTGGTCCACACCCGGACGGACCAGGGCGTCGAGAGGATCCAGAGCGTCTCGGCCATGTTCCTCGACCTGGGCCTGGATACGGTCTGCGCCCTGCTGGCCATCGGCTTCGTGGGCGGGATGCTCAGCGGCTTCATCGGCTCGGGCGGGGCCTTCGTGCTCACCCCCAGCATGATGTCCATGGGCGTGCCCGCCGCCGTGGCGGTGGCCAGCAACATGTGCCACAAGTTCCCCAAGGCGCTGGTCGGCGCCTACAAGCGGCACAAGTACGGACAGGTGGACCTCAAGCTGGGACTGGTGCTGGCCGCCTCGGCCGTCGCCGGGGTGCAGATCGGCATACGCATCCAGGAGGCGGTGCTGAACCGGTGGGGCGGGGCCGGCTCGAACCTCTACGTCAGCCTGGTCTTCGTCGCCGTGCTGGTCGTCGTCGGCTGCGTGGTGACCCGCGACGCCTGGCGCCTGTCCCGCGGTCGCGTCGCCGGACAGACCCACCGGATAGCCCGGTTCCTGCAGGGCCTGAAGATCCCCCCGATGATGCACTTCCGGACCGCCGGCGTGTCCGCCTCGGCCTGGATCACCATCCCCATAGGCCTGGGCACCGGCGTCCTGGCCGCCACCATTGCCGTCGGCGGCTTCATCGGCGTGCCCGGCATGATCTACCTGCTCGGCGTCAGCGCCATGGTGGCCAGCGCCACCGAGCTGGTGGTGGCCTTCGCCATGGGACTGTGGGCCTCGGTCCAGTGGGGCCTCGACGGGATGATCGACGTGCGGCTGGCCCTGCTGCTCCTGGCCACCTCGCTGATCGGCGTGCAGCTCGGCGCCCTGGGCACGACCTACGTCAAGGACCACGTCATCAAGCTGGTGATGGGCGTGGTCACGCTGATCGTGGCGGTGAGCCGCGCGGCCAAGGTGCCGGTCTACCTCGCGGACCTGGACAGCGTGGCCCTCGGCCCCGGGACCCGTTCCGTCCTGAACTCTTTCAGCTTCTGGACGCTCGTGGCCGCGCTGGCGGTGGCGGGGGTCATGATCTCGTGGGCGCTGATCACCGGCATCCGGCGGGCCCGGCAGGGCCAGAAGCCGGAACACGACCCCCTGGTGGACGCGGAGCCATCCGAGGACTGACCCGACGCGCCTCAGCCCGAAACAGCCCAGACGTCGACCCCGCGGGGGTAACCCCATGGCTGGGTTGCCCTTGAGGCCAGCCCAGGTGCGGTACGGACTCGGGGCGCACTGGGGACGGGGCGCTGGCGTTTTCTCCCTTGCCCCGGGCCGGCCCGGCGGCTATCGTTGCCGGGCGATGACCGATTCCGAACCGACCGCCCTGCGCCGCCCCGGCGGTCGCAGGGGCTTCCTGCGGCTCATGGAGCAGCACCGCCTGGGGCGGGCCGTGGCCATCGGCCTGCTGGCCGCCTCGGCCGCCCTCCTGCTCAGGTGGGCCGGCGCCCTGGACCGGGCCGAGCTGGCCGCCCACGACTGGGCCGCGCGCCGGACCGCCCCGGGCGGCCGCTCGGACCTCGTGGAGATCGTGGACTTCGACGAGCCATCGGTGCAGTGCTACGAGGAGGTCTTCGGCCCCTGGGGCCAGTGGCCGCGCGACGTCCACGCCGACCTGGTCAAGGCCATCGCCGCGGGACATCCCAAGGTCATAGCCGTCGACCTGCTCTTCGCTGGCGGGGGCGAGTCCGGCGCCGACCGGGACCTGGCCGAGGCCTGCCGGACGGCCGGCAACGTGGTCCTGGCCTGCAGCCTGAACCCGGCCCCCTCCGGGCAGCCGGGCGCGACGGGCCGCCCGGAGCTGCCGGCAGCCGACGCCGAGAGGCTGTCGCTCGGCGCGGCGCCGCCCGGCCAGGCCATGCAGGGCGCCACCTGGCCCTTCCCGGGGCTGCTCGCGGCCTGCCGGGCGGTCGGTTCCATCCAGCTCGAGGCGGACCAGGACGCCACCGCCCGCTCGGTCAGCCCGGCGGTCGCCTACGGCGGCAGGCTCTGGCCGTCGATGTCCACCGCCGCGGCCTCGGCCTACCTGGGCGCCCGGCCGGCGCTGGGCAACGGCCGCCTCAGCCTGGGGGGAGTCGAGTTCCCGCTCGGACCTGACGGCCGGCGGCTGCTGCGCTGGTACGGCCCGGGCACCGGGCCGGAGCCGCTGCGCCGCTACCGCAGCACCTCGGCCGCCTGGGTGCTGGAAGGGGCCCGCCGGCCGGAGGAGTGGCCGGCCCGGGCCAGGATGTTCGAGGGCCGGATCGTGCTGATCGGGTGCAGCGCGGCCGGGGGCTTCGACTTCCGGCGCACGCCCATGGGCCTGGAGCCCGGCCACTTCATCCACGCGGCGGCCATCGAGAACCTGGTCCGGGGCGACTCGCTGCGGCGGGCCGGGCCGGGCTGGTCGGCGCTGGCCGCCCTGGGCGCGGCACTGGCCGGGGCGCTGGCCTTCGCGGCCGGCAGCGCCAGGCGCGCGGCGCTGATCGGCTCGGGGGCGTCCCTGCTGCTGGCCGGGGCCTGCGCGGGAACCGGGCTGCTGCTCTTCGGCCGGTTCGGACTGTGGATCGACCTGGCCGCGCCGCTGGCCGCCCTGGGGCTGGCCCTGGCCGGCTCGCTGCTGGCCGGCTACCTGGTCGAGGGCCGCCAGGCCCGGGTGATGCGCCGGGGCATGGCCAGGTTCCTCTCCCCCGAGGTGCTCCACGACATCGCCGGGGACCTCGAGGACCTCCGCCCGGGCATGGGTCGCAAGCGCGAGATCACCGTGATGTTCTGCGACGCGCGCGGCTTCACCGGACTGTCCGAGCGGCTGGCCCCCGAGGCGGCGGTCGAGGTGCTCGACGCCTACCTGGGGGCCATGAGCGACTGCATCCTGGCCCACGGCGGGACCTTGTCGAAATACATCGGCGACGGCATAATGGCCTTCTGGAACGCGCCGGCGGACTGTCCGGACCACCCGGCCCGGGCGGCGCGCGCGGCGCTGGCCATGATCCGGGCGCAGGAGGGCATCAAGGAGCGCCTGCGCGCCGCCGGCCGCCCGGCCTTCGACATCGGCGTGGGGCTGCACGTCGGCGAGGCCATCGTCGGCACGGTCGGCTCCGAGCAGCGCCTGGACTACACGGCCATCGGCGACACGGTGAACCTGGCCAGCCGGGTGGAGGGCCTGACCAAGGACTTCCGGGTGCGCATCTGCGTCACCGGGGACTTCGCCGGGCGCGCCGGACACGGCCGGTTCGAATTCCGGGAACTCGGCCGCGTCCAGGTCAAGGGGCGCAGCGCCGGAGTGGAGATACTGGAGCTGGCGGCGGAGAGGCCCGCCGCAGGGCAGGAGGAGCGGAAATGAGAGCACGCGTGATCCCGAGGGTCCTGATGATCGCCGCGGCCGCGGTGGTCCTGGCCGGAGCGCTGGCCCTGGCCGAGACGGTCTACGTCAAGGTCAGCAACGCCCGGGTGGTGGAGAAGCCGGACCCCTACAGCAAGCTGATCAGGCGGCTGCAGTACGGCGACCGGCTGGAGCGCACCGAGCGGGGCGACAAGTGGGACAAGGTCGCCGTCGACGGCGCGACCGGCTACGTGCGCACCGAGGACCTGGACACCAGCCGCCCCAAGGACAACCGCAACCCGGCCTGGAGCGGCGGGCCGTCGAGCTCCGACCCCACCTTCACCGCCGGCTCCCGGCAGCTCGGCCCGCTGGGCAGGAAGTACACCGCCGAGCACAACCTCGAGGCCGGCCGCCGGACCGTCGAGGAGGTCCTAGACAAGCTGGCCGCCGAGCCCGACAAGCTCGACGCCTTCCAGCGCGAGGGCCGGGTGGGCGCCTTCGCCGGAGAGGAGGCGCGGAAATGAGCCGGCCGACCGCCTTCGTCGGCGGCGCGCTCGGCGCCGCCGGGCTCCTGGCCGCGCTGGCCGCCGGGGCCCTGACTTCGGGCTGCACCCAGGAACAGATCACCAGGGGCATTCAGACCGCCGGGAAGGTGGCCCAGGCCATCAAGCCCTTCTCCTGGAGCGAGGAGAAGGAGATCGGCGGGACCATCGCCGCGAAGGTCGCCGGCAGCAACCCGGTGGTCTCCGACCGCCGGGCCAACGCCTACGTCAACCTGGTGGCCCAGACCGTGGCCTCCCGCAGCGCGACCCCGGACATCTTCCCGCGGGTGGGCATCGTCCGCGACGAGGTGCCCAACGCCTACGCCTGCCCGTCCGGCTACATCTTCGTGACCACCGGGCTGCTCCGTACCTGCCGCGACGAGAGCGAGCTGGCCGGCGTGCTGGGCCACGAATTCGTCCATGTGGCCAAGCGCCACACCACCAACGAGCTGCGCTGGAAGCGGGGCATGAGCTGCGCCGCCGAGGAGGCCGCCAAGTACGGCCCGGGCCAGATCCAGGAGATGTACCCGGGGTTCAAGGGCATCGTCGACCAGGGCATCAACGGCGTGGTCAACAACCGGCACGGCGACAAGGCCGAGGAGGAGGCCGACCTGCTGGGCGCCGAGTGGGCCGCCCGCGCCGGCTACGACGGCGCCGGCCTGGGCCGCTTCATCGAGCGCCTGCCCGGCGGGGCCAGCGGCCGCTGGAAGGAGTTCGCCGTGTACAAGGACGGCACCACCCGCGCCCAGCGTATCGCCGCCAACATGGCCGGCCTCAAGCTCCACGCCGGCGGTGCCGCCAACGCCGAACGCTACAAGCGGGAGGTCGCCGGGGCGCTCTGAGCCCCTGACCAAGGCGCTTTCCGGACGGCGGGGCCTGGGACAGGCCCCGCCGCTTTCTTTGCGCAACCGGCATCATGAGGCCGTTTGACCGCACGCGGCGGGTATGTCGTAACGGGCACTCACGGGACCCGACGTCGCCGCCAGTGGCGGAACGCCGCCGGTAAAATCGAAAGCCCGGCCCCATACACCCCCCAATGGATGTCTGGAGGGGGGACCCGCATGAAAGGCGCAGCACCATGCCGGAAGCCGGAGACACACCCGTCCCACCCTCTGTCAACCAGGCCGCGCCCGCAGCCCTAGGCTCCACGCCCCCCGCGGCTCCGACCGGGAGACCGGCGGCGCAACCCGGGCCGGCCTGCGGCCGGAGCCGGCGCTGGCTGGCGGCGTTCATGATCCTAAACGCACTGGGCCTGGCAGCGGTCGTCTGGCGGATCGAGGCCGGCAACCGCGCCGGCCGATCCCTCCGGGCAGTCGGCATCTCCCCGGCGAACCCGGCGGACCCGGACAGCACCAGGGAGCTGGCCGTCGAGCTCAACGCCCCGATCGATCCCGAGACGCTGGCCGCCGACACCCTCCGCCCGGTGCCCTTCACCCCGGGGCGGACTGTGCTCCGCGGCCCGCGGACGCTGGTCTACCTCCTCGACGAGAAGCTCAAGGGCGCCACCGCCTACCGGTTGGAGTTCTCTCCGCAGCTGCGTGGGCTGGGCGGCCAGCTGCCGCCTCCTAAGCCGGCGGCCGTGGAGACGCCGCGGCTGGAGCTTCTGCGGGTGGCCCAGGTCAACCGCGACGCCTCCGGCGACTGCACCCTGGTGTTCGAGTTCAACTTCCCGGTGAGCCCCGCGGAGCTGCTGCGCAACGTGACCGTGATATCGCCCCAGGGCACACGGCCGGAGATCGAGAAGCTCGGCGGCGCCCCGGAAAGGAGCGTGCGCCTGCGCTGCCGGAACGTGCCCTGGAGCCGGCTGCGCGTGGAGGTGGCTGCGGGCCTGGCCGGCACGGAGGGGCCGCTGGGCCTGGCCGCGGCCTGCGCGGCGAACGTCGACGTTTCCGGCCGGCTGCGCCTCCTCGGCATGAGCCCGGAATTCCGAGGCGACGTCCCGACCGTCCGGGTGCGCCTCAACGCCCCGGCCGAGGTGGGCCCGGCCGCCCGGCTAGTCAACATCGACCCGCCAGTGAAGTTCAGCGTAGAGCCAAGCAGCGAAGGGCTGGAGATCCTGGGGCCCTTCGAGTGCGGCGGGCGCTACACGGTCACGCTCAAAGCCGGGCTCGCCGCCGGCGCAGTCCGGCCGCTGGCCGCGGACGTCTCCCGGACGGTGTGGTTCCCGGACAAACCGGCGGAGCTGCGCTTCGCGGGCGAGGGCGGATACCTCTCGCCGGGCGGCATGCTCAGGCTGCCGGTGCGCACCACCAACATCACCAAAATCCGCATCGGACTGCAGAAGCTCCACGCGCATAATGTGGTCGAGTACGTCGCCCGCAACGAGCGCAGCGTCCGGCGGCTAGCGGCCGGCGCACCGACCCTGGAAGTGGCCGTCGCCGGCCCGCGCAACCGCGAGGTCGAGACCCTGCTGGACCTGCGGGAGCTGGCCACCCACGCCTTTCCACGGAGCGGTGCGGAGGGCGCAGGCCGGGCCCCGGCAGGGCCCGATGGCATCTATTGTCTGGAGCTCCAGGGCGACCCCGAGCGCGGCTGGTACGACGAGACGGTCATGCTGGTGGTCACCGACCTGGGCGTCTCGGCCCGAGTATGGGAAGGCGGGGCCCTGATCTGGGTGACCTCGATCGCGACCGGCAGGCCGGTGGAAGGGGCCAGGGCGACCCTCTACTCGGCCTGCCGGATCCCGCTGGGCTCCGGAACCACCGGCGCGGGCGGCCTGGCGACGCTCGGGTTCGCTCCGCCGACCGGCGACGACGAGCCGGCGTTGGTGGTGGTCGAGCGCGGCGAGGCGTTGAGCTACCTCAACCTCGAAAGGGGGGAGCGCTCCCGGGGGCCGGCCGCGGCCGGCGGCAGGGATTTCCTCTCCCGCGGCTACGAGGTGGCCGCGGCCAGCGAGCGCGGAGCCTACCGCCCCGGCGACGTCGTGCACCTGAGCTCCTTCGTTCGCGGCGAGCGGCTGGCGGCGCCGCCGCCGATGCCGCTGGAGGTCGAGGTGGTCAGGCCCGGCGGCAGACGCCTGACCCGGCTGACCGCGATCAGCGACACGGCTGGCCGGCTGACCCTCGACGTGCCCGTGCCGGCCGGCGCGCCGACGGGCCGCTATCGCGCGCACTGGCGGCTGCCGGCCACGGAACGGGTCCTGGGGTCCTGCGATTTCCTGGTCGCCGACTACATGCCGCGCACCCTGCGCATGAAGCTCGACGCCCCCGCCGGCCGGCTGGGCGCCCGCGAGCCATTCAGGGCCGGCGTCGAGGTCCAACACCTCTTCGGGGACAGCGCCTCCGGATTGGCGACGGCCTGCCGCGCCCGCTTCACGGCCGTGGATTTCACCCCCGGCGGTTGGGAGGGCTTCCGGTTCGGAGACCTGCGCGTCCGGCGGGGGGAGGCCCGCGAGCACCTGGTTGAGCAGCGCTTGGACGCCGGCGGCCGGACCAGCTTCGAGCTCAGGCCGCCGGACGTGGCGACGCCGGCGGCAATCCGCGCCGAGGTGGAGGTCGAGGTCCGCGAGAGCGGCGGCCGGGCCATGTCCGAGCGGCTGGTGCGCGACCTCGATCCCTGGCCCTTCTATGTGGGGGCGCAGCCGCCGGAGCAGCCGCCTATCGCCGGCCGACCGGCGGTTTTCGAGGTCGCCGCGGTGCGCCCCGACGGACGGCTGGTCGAGCCGGCAGGGCGCTACAGCGCCTCGCTCTACCGGGTGATCCACAACAACGTCCTGCAGCGCGTCGGCCGCGGCCGGCTGGAATACGTGGACATGCCCCACGAGGAACTGGTGGCCACGGTCACCGGCGACACCGCCGGCGGACGCGCCCGGGTCCAAGTCACTCCCGACCGCGCCGGCGAACACCGGCTGGTCGTCGGGATCCCCGGCGGCTGCAGCCTGGCCTGCGACCTCTACGTCGGAGGCCCGGGCGGCGGCGGGGTGCTGGCCGACCCTGAGTCGCTCCGGCTGACCCTCGACAAACCCAGATACCGTCCCGGCGAAACCGCGCACCTGGCGGTCCGCGCGCCCTTCGGCGGCACGCTGCTGCTGGCGGTCGAGACCGACCGCGTCCTGGAAAGCCGCGTGGCAGAGCTGCCGGCCGGCGGGGAGGGCACCTTCGACTTCGCCGTCTCGGAGGCCTGGCGGCCAAACGCCTACCTGACCGCCGCGGTGGTACGCGCCGCCGAGCCCGAGGAGGAGTGGCGCCCGCATCGCGCCTCGGGCGTCGTGCGCCTTCCGCTGGACAACGCCGACAAGCGGCTCAGGGTGGAGGTGGAGTCGCCCGCGGAAGCCAGGCCCGACCGCGAGGTGAGCCTGACCGTCCGGGTGCTGGGCGCCGACGGCCAGGCCAGACCTGGGGCGGCAGTGGTCCTGGCCGCGGTCGACGAGGGCGTGCTGGCGCTGACCGGCTTCCGCTCTCCCGACCCATTCGGCGCCTTCTTCGCGCCTCGCCGGCTGTCCGTCCGCGAACACGACATGTACTCGCGGCTGGCGCCGGAGCTGCTCGTCTGGAAGGCAGCCAGACCGGCGGCGCCAGGCGGGGACAGCGGCGGCGCCCGCGATGACGGAGACACCGGCGCGGAGATGTCGCGGCGGCTCAGTCCCGTTGAAGCCGGCCGGGTGCGGACCGCGGTGCTCTGGGCCGGCTCGCTCACCGCCGGCGAGGACGGCGCGGCCCGGGTGACGCTCCGCGTGCCCGAGTACATCGGCGAACTCCGAGTGATGGCCTCAGCCGCCGCCGGCGACTGTTTCGGCGCCGAGTCCCGGCCCCTACCGGTGCGCAGCCCGCTCATGCTCCGAGCCTCCTGGCCGCGCTTCGCCGCGCCCGGCGACGAGTTCGAGGTGCCGGTGACCGTCTTCAACAGCACCGCGTCGGCCGGACCGGTTGCTCTGCTGGTCGAAGGGGTGGCGGAGGCCGGCTCCGCGGCGGTCCTGACCTTCGCCGAACCGCCACCCGCCGTCGTCGAGGTCCCCGCAGGTGGGGAGCGCACCGTGAAGCTGCATATCCGCGCCGGAGCCGTCGGTCGCTCCGCGGTGCGGATTTCGGCTTCGCTTGGTGCCGAACGCTGCGCCGACTCGCTCGAACTGCCGGTACGGCCACCGGTGCCAATGGCCAAACGGTCCGGAACCGCTCTCATCGAAGCCGGGGAGGAGACGCGCATCACCCCGGACGCCGAGTTCTATCCGGGGACGGCCAAATGCTCACTGGTGGTGGCCGCCAGCCCGGTCGTGGAGCTTTCCGGGGCACTGGGCTTCCTGCTCCAGTACCCCTACGGCTGCGTGGAACAGACCACGTCGCGCCTCGTGCCGCTCATCTACCTCCGCGACCTGGCGGCGCTATCCTCGCCGGGCGCGCTGGGCGACGGGGACGTGGAGGGGCCGCTGGCCGCCGGCATCGCACGGCTGGCCTCCATGCAGACCCCGGGCGGCGGACTGAGCTACTGGCCGGGCGGCTCCGAAGCCAGCCCCTGGGGCAGCACCTACGCGGCCGACGTACTGCTCGAGGCCAGGAAGGCCGGCCACGATGTGCCCGCCGATCTGATCGACCCGCTGCTGGCTTACCTTCGCAAGGGCCTGGACAGCTGGGCGGCGTCCGACCGGCCCGCCGAGGAGGAGGACCCTGACGAGACCCCGACGACCGGTATGGTCCGCCCGCTGGTCGGCGCAGGGCCGCGCGCCGGTGGCCCGGGCTGCCACGCCCCAGCCGTGGCGGCCTACGCCTGCTATGTCCTGGCCAGGAGCGGCCGGCCGGCGCACGCCTGGATGGCCAGTCTCGAGGAACAGTGCCGCCACGATGCCAAGAGCGTCCCGGCCGGCGCTCGCTTCCACCTGGCGGCAGCCTTCCTGGCCTCCGGCCACGCCACAGTCGCGCGGGAATTCACCGCCGACGCCCGGCCGACCTGCACGCTCCGCGAGACCGGTGGCAGTCTCGACTCCCCGGTCCGCGAGGCGGCGGTGATGCTCGGCGTGCTTCTGGACGCTGACCCCGGATCGACGCAGGTCCCGGCGCTGGCCGAGCGCCTGCGCAAGGCGACCAAGGCCGGCCGCTGGGGCACCACCCAGGACAACGCCTTCGCGCTCATGGCCCTGGGCAAGTACGCCCGCCGGCTCGGCCAGACCTCCGAACTCGGCGGGACGGCGGTGCTCCCGGACGGATCGGAGATGAGGTTCGGCGCGCGGCAGGGTCTGTGTCTGAAGGAGCTGCGCCCCGGCGACTCGGTGCGGATCCGGGCCGACCAGGGCAAGGGCCGGCTCTACGCCTTCTGGGACGCCGAGGGCGTGCCCCGGGACGGACGGATCCGTGAGGAGGACTCGGGGCTCTCGATCCGCCGCGAGATGCTGGCCGCCGACGGCAGACCCCTGCCGAAGGGAGCCACACTGGAACAGGGCCGGCTCTACCAAGTCCGGCTGGTAGTCGAGAACCCGCGCTGGGCCGACAACGTGGTCATCACCGACCTGCTGCCGGCGGGCCTGGAGATCGAGAACCCCGACCTGATTGGCAGCGCGGGCCGGGCCACGGCAGGGCAGTCCACGGGGGTCGACACGCTGTCGGCCCGCCACATCGAGCGACGCGACGACCGCCTGCTGGTCTTCGCCAACCTCTGGAGCGGGCGGGCCGAGTACCGCTACGCTGTCCGGGCGGTGACTGCCGGGAAGTTCGTGCTCCCGCCGACCGAGGCCGAATGCATGTACGACCCGGGCATCTTCAGTATCAACGGCGGGGGCAAGGTGGAGGTGGTTGCCAGGTGAACGGGCCCGGGCCAAGCGCAGCGGCTCCCGAGGGCCGGAAGCGCAGGCTCCGCCGGCTGATCCTCTGGGGATCGGGCCTCGGCCTGCTGGCCGCCGCCAGTGCGGCGACGCTCGACCGGCTTATGCCGTTTCCGGCGGAGCGCCTGGACGCAGCCCGGCGTGGTGGTTCGGCCCTCTTCCTTGACCGCGACGGGCGGACGCTGGCCTGGCTGGTGGGCTCGGCCGAGGAGTTCCGCCTGCCCGTGCCGCTCGACCGGATCTCGCCGTGGCTGGCCAGGGCCACCGTGGCAGCCGAGGACCGGCGCTTCTTCAGCCACCCCGGGGTGGATCCGCTGGCCATGGCCAGGGCCGCCGGTCAGAACCTGTCGAGCGGCCGGCGCGTCTCCGGGGCCTCGACCCTGACCATGCAGACCGTCCGGCTGCTCTGCCCCCGGCCGCGAACCTGGCCGGCGAAGCTGACCGAGGCCGGCCGCGCGCTGCAGATCGAACGGGCCGCTGGAAAGGAGCGCATCCTCGAGACCTACCTGAACCTCGCGCCCTACGGCGGCAACGCCGTCGGCGCGGAGGCTGCCGCACGGCTCTACTTCGGCAAGGGCGCCGCCGAGCTGACCCTGGCCGAGGCAGCCATGCTGGCGGGCATCCCCCAGTCGCCGGCGCGCTTCAACCCCCGCAGGCACCCCGAAGCGGCCCTGGAGCGCCGGGAGTACGTCCTCGGCCGGATGCTCGAGTTGGGCCTGGCCTCGCCTGATGAGGTCGAGCGCGCTAGGCGGGAGCCGGTGGCCGCCATCGTGGCGGAGGGCCAGAGGTCCGTGGGGTGCCGGACTGACCCGTGCGCCGCCTGGCTGGGCGCCCGGCTCGGTCGGAACTGCGGCACGGTGCGGACCACGATCAACCCGGACGTCCAGAAGTTGGTCCGGGCGGCGGCCGGGCGACATGCCGCCGAACTCCGGCGGCAGGGCGTGGATGGCCTGGCCGTCGTGGTCATCGACGTGCAGCGCGCAGAGCTCGCGGCCATGGTGGCCTGCTCCGGAGACTCGGAGGTCAACGGCGCCATCGTGCCTCGCCAGCCAGGTTCGTTGCTCAAGCCTTTCGTCTACGCGCGGGCCTTCGATGGGGGACGACTGACCCCCGAGGCGGCCGCCTACGACGTCCCCGGCCGGTGGGCGAACTACCGTCCCGAGAACTTCGACCGCGACTTCCTCGGCCCGATCAGCACCGCGCGCGCCCTGGCCGAATCGCGCAACCTGCCGGCCGTGCGCACCCTGGCCGCGCTCGGGCCGGAGACGCTCGCGCGCGACCTGGCCAACCTGGGGCTGGCCCTGCCGCGGCCGGCGGAGAGCTACGGCCTGTCGCTGGCCCTGGGCACGCCCGAGCTCCGGCTGGTGGACGTGACCAACGCCTACGCAGCCATGGCCCGACTCGGTGTCTGGCGACCGCTGCGGGTCGTTCGCGGATCGCCGGACGGCGAGGCGCGGCAGGTCTTCTCCCCGGGAGCGGCCTACCTGACCCTGCGCTGCCTCGGCGCCCCCGCGGACAACGGGAGGGGCGCGGCCTGGAAGACGGGCACGTCCTGGAACTACCGCGACGCCTGGGCGATGGCGGTAACGCCAGACTACGCGATCGGCGTCTGGTGCGGGCGACTCTGCGGCGCCGGCCACCCCTCGCTGGTCGGCGCGCAGTCGGCGCTGCCCCTGGCGCTTGAGCTCGCCGGCGCGCTGGCCGCCGCCGGCTGGAGCCGGCCGGAGACAGTGGGTTGCCGCCGGGTCTGCGCCCTCTCTGGCGCACCGCCGTCAAACTGTTGCCCAGCGAGGGTCGAGGCGGAATACCTTGGCGGAGTCAGCCACGAGGCCCCCTGCCGGCTCCACAGGGTGGAAGGCGGCGTAGTGGTCACCGTCTGGCCCCCGGAGGTGGCGGCCTTCATGGTGCAGGGAACCGCTCGACCGGCGACCAAGGAGACCGGCACGCTTGTCACCCCAACAGCCCCAATGCACATCGAATCGCCATGTCCGGGAGCCGAATATGTTCTGGCCCCCGGCGAGCAGCAGACCCTGCACCTGGCGGCCAGGTCGCCCGCCGGCCCCGATGGACTATGGTGGTTCATGGACGGAAAGCTGCTGGGACGCGCCGCCGCCGGGGAGGCGCTGGCCTGGCCCATGGCGCCCGGGGAACACGAGGCCTCCGCCTGCGATTCCTCCGGAACCGCGGCCGCGGTGCGCTTCAGGGTGAGGGCGGGTCCGCGCTGAGGGCGCGCGGGGCTACTTGGCGTCCTTGAGCTGCTTGACCATGGCGCCGTTGGGGAACTTGGCGCGGAGCTCCTTGAAGGCCCAGGCCTCGCGGCCGGCCCACTCCGGGCCCACCGCGGCGCCGCCCAGGCGCCCGGCCCACAGGCCCACGAAGTAGTAGGCGCGCTCCTCGGCCCAGGGGCTGCCCCGGTACTGCAGGACCGGGCGCATCATCTCCTCGATGGCGTCGAGGGCCCGCTCGCGGTTCTTCTCCTGGGCCAGATCGGCGGCCTTCTCGGGCAGCCCGGCCAGCAGGCTCTCGCCGATGACCTGGTGGGCGTCGGCGGCGGCGGTCGATGTGCAGCCCTTGACCGCCAGGGCCTTCTTGGCGAACTCGGCGGCCTCGGCGGCCTGGCCGTCCAGGAGCATGCAGCGGGCCGTGCCGGCGTGGGCCTTGCACAGCACCTCAGGGGCGGGCTGCTTCTTGGCCACGGCCCTGTAGGCCTCGGCGGCCTTGGAGTACTCGCCCTCCTTGCGCTCGGCCTTGCGCTCCAGCAGCTCGGCGTCGAAGACGCTGGCCAGGAAGGCCCCATCCTCGCCCTGGGCGCGGAGGATGGCCAGGCTCTTGGAGGCCTCGTCCCACTTGTTGAGGCGCACGTAGCAGTTGAACTGGCCCTCGGCCACGTCGCGGAGGAAGGCGGTCTTGGGCATCTCCTCGACCAGCTTCTTGTAGGAGCCGGCGGCCTTCTCCATCTCGTTCAGCTTCTCGTAGCACTTGGCCATGCGCAGCCAGGCGTACTGCCGGGCGAACTTCGGCACGGCCGCGTCCTTGACGGCGTCCTCGTACTTGCCGATGGCCAGGTCGTACTCCTTGGCGTTCTCGTAACCGCGGCCGGTCTCGTAGTGCCGCTGGAGGCACTCGTACTTGACCTTGGCGCGGATGACCTCGTGCGGCCTGAAGACCTGCTCGCCCTGCCCGCCGGCGATGCGCAGGGCCAGGCCCTCGGAGTCGTCCTGGGAGATCGTGCCGGTCTGCTTGAGCTCGGCTCCGCTGGCGGTCCGGACGAAGACCTCGTCGGCCAGCGCGCGGCCGGAGAAGAGCAGCAGGGCCAGGGCGGCGGTCGGGATCAGCTGTCTCATGGCACACCTCCAGTGTCGTCGGCGGGGGTCCCCGCGCGACATAAGTTATAGCCTGCCGGGGCGCCTGTCAAGCGACCCGCCGCAGCCCTGGATTTTTGCCGCCCCCCGGCTAGAATCCCGGCGGTCGGCGGAGAGCGCCGGCCGCCGGTCGGCGGCGAACCCGAACAGACAGAGAGAGGAGAAGCCCGTGCCCAGCGACACTGCCGAGAGAGTCAAGAAGGTCATCCTGGAAGTCCTCAAGGTCGACGCCTCCAAGGTGGTCCCCACCGCCCGCTTCACCAACGACCTGGGCGCCGAGAGCATCGAGAGCGTCAAGCTCGTGGCCGCCTTCGACGAGGAGTTCGGCATCGAGATGGACGAGGACGCCGCCCTGTCGGTCAAGACCGTCGGCGACGCCATCACCTTCATCGACAAGTACCGCTAAATCCAGGAGCCCCGCCCATGCCCGAAAACACCCCCGCCTACAGCAAGGATCTGCTCCTGGCCGGCCTGCGCGAACTGGGCGTGGCCCGGGGCGACGTGCTCATGATCCACTCCTCGGCCAGCTCGGTCGGCTCCATCAAGGAGCTGATGAAGGCCCCCGACACGGGCATGCGCTGGCTGCTCGACGCCCTGCTGGAGGCGGTCGGCCCCGACGGCCTGATCGCCGTGCCCACCTTCACCAAGACCTTCAAGAGCGAGTCCGACGGCCCGATCGGCGACGTCTGGAACCCGAAGAAGTCGCACAGCCGGGTGGGCAGCTTCACCAACTACGTCTGGGAGCAGCCCGGGGCCGCCCGCTCCGACCACCCCACGCACTCGATCGCGGCCATCGGCCGCCGCGCCGCGGACTTCTGCGCCGGGCACTCCTGGCGCGAGGGCGCGACCACCTTCGACCGCCGCGGCCCCTGGGGCAAGCTGGTCGACTGGAACGGCAAGATCCTCTGGATCGGCACGGCCATGAAGACCCAGACCGCCGTTCACACCGTCGAGGAGTGGATGAAGCTGCCCTACATGGCCACCTGCATCGCGCTGGTCGACGACAACGGCAAGACCCGCGAGGTCCCGGTGCTGCAGTCCCCGGCCGGCCCGCGCGACTTCTACCGGGACGGATCCAAGTCCGAGCTGGCCTGGAACGCCGCCGGCCTAGCCCGGCGCGGCAAGGTCGGCAAGGCCGACGCCCAACTGATGGGCGCCGCCCAGTTCATCGACTGGCTGTGGGCCGCGCTCCTGAAGGACCCGGCGCTGCTGCTCAAGGACAAGCCCGACGACGTCTGGTCGGTCAAGGCCAAGGCGGACACCGCCGCGCACCTCAGGAACTTCAAGGGCGGCTGGAGGCGCTGACCGCCCCTCAACCACCAAGACACCAGGACTCAGCGAGGTCACCAGGGAGGACGCCAGGCTCAGCCTGGTGTCCTCTCTGTTTCTCAACGACCGCGAGCGAACGCCCTCTCCGGTTTTCGCGTTGCCACCCGGCCTGCCGGCGCTAGACTCCGACCTTCACAGGAGGAGCCCGCCATGTCCGAACGCAACCTCAGCCCCATGACCATGTTCGCCCGGATGGCCGCCCAGCACCGGCCGGCCTTCGCCTTCCGGGGGAAGTCTGCCCGCGACGTCGCCGCCTGGAGGAAGAAGGCCCTGCCGGCGGTGCTGGCCGCGCTCGGCGACCGCCCCGGCCGCGTGCCGCCCAAGCCGGAGCTCATCGCCGAATACGAGCACGACGGCCTGGTCAAGCAGCGCTGGCTGATCGACGTCGGCCCGCACATCTCGGCGGTCTGCCTGGTCAACCGGCCGAAGGACCTCGAGGCCGGCGAGAAACGCCCGGCGCTCCTCTGCTGGCACGGCCACGGCCAGTTCGGCAAGGAACCGGTGATGGGCAACGACTCCTCGCCGGAGCTGCGCTCCTCCATAGAGAAGTGCAACTACAGCTACGGACACCAGATGGCCAAGGCCGGGTTCGTGACCTTCGCCATCGACTGGATGGGCAAGGGCGACCGGGACGACTCGAAGAAACCCCACCACCGCAGCCATGTCGGCAGCGGCGACTGGTGCAACTCCCTCTATCTCCACGCCACCATGTTCGGGACCACGCCGCTGGCCATGAACGTGGCCCAGGGCATGGTCGCCACCGACTTCGCCTGCACGCTGCCGAACGTGGACCCGAAGCGCCTCGGCGTGATGGGCCTGTCCGGCGGTGGGACCATGACGCTCTGGAGCGCGCTCTGCGACCCACGTTTCAAGGCCGCCGAGATCATGTGCTACAGCGACCTCTGGGCGGCCTTCGGCATCCGCGACCTCAACTACTGCGGGATGCAGGTGGCGCCGGGCCTCTACAAGCTCGTCGACCTGCCCGACCTGCAGGGCCTGCTCGCGCCCAAGCCGCTCCTGGTCGACATCGGCGCCTACGACAGCTGCTTCCGTGCCGAGACGGCCATGGCCTGCTACCGCCAAGTGGAGAAGATCTACAAGGCCGCCGGCGCAGCCGACAACCTCGAGCTCGACCTCTTCCCGCGGGAGCACGCCTGGGGCGGGAACAAGTCGGTGGCGTTCTTCGAGAAGCACCTGGGGTAGGCATGAAGTCTTCCCGGTCGCTATCGGTATCGCTATCGGTATCGAAGCGAAGCGAGGTCGTAGCCCCTGGTCGGTCGGCCTCGCCGCTGCGCCCGCCGCGGCGGGCGAGCTCCGATTGCGATACCGATACCGATAGCGACACCGAGGATGGCGGCGAAGGGCAACAGGGATGATAGCCATCAAGGCCCAGAGATGCGACGGCAGCCTGGTGGACGACGTCCGGCAGGCGCCGGGCGCCACGGATCGAGTCCGGATGTGGTGGCTGGGGCAGGCGGGGTTCCTGGTGCGCTCGGGCGGGTTCCTCTGCGCGATCGATCCCTACCTCTCGGGCCAGCCGCGGCGCCTGATGCCGCCGGCTTTCGATCCCGGCGAGCCGCTGGGGCTCGCGGCCGTGCTCTGCTCCCACGACCACATCGACCACATCGACCCCGGGGCACTGCCGGCGCTGGCGGAGGCCAATCCGGGGTGCGTCTTCGTCGTGCCGGCGGCGGCGCGCGAGCGGGTTCTCAAGCTCGGCCTGCCCGAGGATCGGCTCCGCCCGGCGCGGGACGGCGACCGGATCGAGCTTGGCGGGGGCGCGGCAGTCGTCCACGTCCTGCCCTCGGCGCACGAGGCGCTCGAGACCGACGCGACCGGCGCACACCGGGCGCTCGGCTTCGTCCTCGAACTTGGCGGCCTGCGCATCTACCACTCCGGCGACTGCGTGCCGTACGAGGGCCTCGCCGCGCGCCTGGCGGTGCTCCGGCCCGACGTCGCGCTGCTCCCCGCCAACGGTCGCGACGAGGAGCGCCACCGCCAGGGCTATCTCGGCAACTTCAGCTTCGCCGAGGCCGCGGAGCTGTGTTTGGCCTCCGGGATCGGCTGGCTCGTGCCCCACCACTTCGGGATGTTCGCCGGGAACACCGTGCCGCGGGAGGAACTGGAGCGCGCCGCGGCAGCGCTGCCCGAGCAACTCAGGTGCCTGGTGCCGGAGATGGGGGTGAAGTACGAGATGGAGGCAGCTCGCTGATCTTCCTGGTCAGAGCTGCAGCCATCTTCTCGATCTTGACCTCTGGACCGCGAAGGCTGAAGACGAATCTGCCTTGGACGAGCTTGTACAGGAGTTCGACAACCTCGACCAACTGCCCCATGGGTGAACTCGACTTCGGCGAACAGGTGCTGCCCACAGCACCGCCGGCAGAGAACTCATAGCGGTCACCGTCCAGCATGCCGCTCTCGGTCTCTGCGGGGCGAACGCTTTGGAGTGCCGCCGTCCAAAGGTCTGTGAGTGTCACCGCCAAACTTCTGCCGATCTTTCTTTCCGACCGGCTGGCCGGGATAAGAGCTTCAGCATTCTGCGGATTCCACACGAGTCGCGAGGCAGTCATGGCAACGATGGCATGTTGGTCACCGTCGTAGACCAGCGCAACCAAACGCTCTGGTGCGAAGGAGGTCTTGATCAGCACGGTGGCGACTATGGATTGGGCGGCCAAAGGCTCGAACAGGATCTGCCGCAACCTGCGCTGGTAGCCATCAAGGACCTCGTTGCCGTACGATGCGGGTACCGGCTCAAGATGATCCATGGCTTCACCTCGGGTCCACGGCTGACATTCTCCCCGCACAGCCGCTCGCCGCAAGACCTATCCTGCCCTTGCCCCGCCCCGGCCGAGGCGTAGAATCCCCTCCCGCCGGAGAAAGAGGGCCCGGCAGCCCGGGCCCGCGAGGATTTCGGAGACTACCCATGAAGCTTTGGCGCAAGCTCGCCCTGGTCGCCGTGTGCCTGGCTCTGCCCGGCGCGGCGCTGGCCCACCTCTGCAACGACGTCTTCGCGCAGGCCAAGGACAACCTGGCCGTGAAGGTCGATGTTCGCGACGGGCAGCTGCGCATCGGCCAGGAGGCCACCTTCAAGGTCTATCTGCTGAACACCATGGACCGGGAGATCGAGACCATCGGCCTGGAGGTCCGCTCGCAGGAGTTCACCGCGACGGTCAAGCCCTCCGCCGACTGGAAGCAGTACCCGATGCTCCGGCCGGTCAACCCCAAGGCCCGGCAGGGCGGCGGCAAGAAGGAAAGCTTCGAGGTCACCCTGAAGCGCAACGCCGGCGTGGCCGACGGCAAGTACAAGATCGAGCTGTGCCTCTTCAACCCCAAGAACAAGTCGCAGGTCTTCAAGACCGTGGACCTGGACAGCGCCGCCGGCGTTCTCGAACTGCCCAAGGGCGCGGCCGTCAAGGTCGACGGCGCCGCCGAAGAGGCCGAGTGGGGCAAGGCCCCGCTCTGCACCGACCTGTACTCCTACGAGAGGACCGACCCGGCCAAGAACCGCGGCTACATGGTCAACAAGCCCTGCCAGGACCAGGCCCGCTTCCGCCTGTCCGTCGACGCCGAGAACCTCTACTGCCTGGCCCAGTTCGGGGGCGGCGCCGGGGCGGCCGGCGACGAGGTCGCCCTGTACGTCGCGCCGGGCGCCGACGCCAAGCCGGTGGCCGTGACCATCGACCGGGCGACCGGCAAGGCCTCCTGCGAGAAGGGCGCCGAGGGCATCGAGGTCAAGGCCGCCGCCGACAAGAGCGTCATCGAGTGCAAGATCCCGCTGGCGCTGGTGGGGCTCAAGGGCTCCAAGAGCTTCCTGGCCAACTTCACCCGCACCATCTCCTCGGCGGACGGCAACAAGGCCGTCGGCTACTGGCGCGGCAATCGCGAATCGCTCCTGGAGCCGGTCTTCTACGGGCAGTTCCGGCTGGCGGAGTAGCCCGAGCGGCAACCGGCTGCTCCTCGAAGTCATGAAGGTCGAGCTCGGCCCGCCGGACTGACCGCCAATCCATCAGTGATGAGCTCCTTGAGACTTGTCGCCGCTGCGGTCCTTGCGATCTCCGGCCTCGCCGCGCCGATCACAGGAGGAGAACCGCCCATGCCCCAGCCCGCAGTCGAAGCCTCCGTGCCAGCCGCGGAGGTCAAGCCCGGGACGGTCATCCTTCGCCACACCGCCGCCGCGCCTGAGACGGTCAGCGGCTTCTACGTCCGACTGGCGAACTGCCTCGGGCCGGAGAAGGCGCCGGTCGTCGCCGCTCTCCGCGCCGGCGGGGAGCTCCGCGCCGAACGCGCAACCATCCCTGCCTTCCCCTTCCCGCTGAAGGACTACACCAAGACGGGCGGAGCCGCCCAGCCGCCGCTCGATGTCGGTCAGGAGTACCGCGTCGCCCTCTCGCCGCCGCTGGCGCTGGCGGCCGGCCAGACCGTGACGGTCGAGATCGTCTCCGCCGGACCGATGGCCGGAGGCGTCACCGCGGGACTGCAGTTCCACGGCGCCTGGCCGCTGGCCGGAATGCGCCAGCCCTTCCGGGCGGTGCGCGGCGCCGGACCGGCGAGCCGCGTCGCCTGGTCGGAGCGCGAGGTCGTCTGCACCGGCAACCAGAAGAAGTTCGACCCGGAGTGCGCCCCGCAGAACAACTCCGGCATCATCGCCGACGAGGACGGTTCGCTCTACCAGTTCAGCTCCTTCTACTCGGTCGACGAGCAGTATGGCGGCGGCCGGGGCGGCTCCTTCGCCCGGCTCTACGGTTTCCGGAAGCGCCCGGGCGCGAAGGAGTGGGAGAAGCTCGGGCTGCTCGTCGACCCGACCAAGTCGGGCCTGACCTACGCCGGCGACCCCTTCGCCTTCCGGGACCTGGAGGGCACCCCGCACCTCGCCTACACCACCGCCGACGGGACGAACGGCTTCAGCGACTGGAAGCTGATCGACGGCCGGCTGCTGCGCTCGCGGACCAGGAGCTTCGCCGGGCCGTGGGAGGAGGCCGGCGCGCTCTACGAGAAGTTCCCCCGCGGCGAGTCCGACGACGGCCGGATGATCGGCATCCGCATCTACCCGCGGCCGGCGACGAAGGACTACGTGCTCCTCTGGCAGCACGGCGGCCGGGACATGCAGGTCCGCGGCGCGGTCATCGCCGACCTCAAGGCGCGGCTCTCCCACGAGCAGATCCGGAAGGCCGCGGTGCTCGCCCGCAACGAGGAGGAGGGCGGCGGCGGCTTCCAGCGCGGCGGCCAGGGGTACCTCTCCACCTGGCAGATCCCCTGGGTCAACGACCCCACGGCGCTGCAGCGGCTCTACGAGTTCGATCTGGCCGACGCGCTCAATCCGGAGAAGTGGCGCGTCGTCCCCGGCTCCTGGGGCTGGAACGACGGCACCAACGCCGTCGAGGACGGCGGTTGCACCGCCGACGCCTGGTCGCTCTCGATGGTCGGCGACGACCTCTGGGCCACCTCGGTGGTCTGGAGCGTGACCAACGGCAAGAACTCGATCCTGGCCTGCCGCGTCCCCTGGGAGCGGCGCGAGGGCGACGCCTTCCGCTGGGGCGTCACCCGGGTGCCGGCCTACCGGGAGGTCGTCCCGGTGGTCGAGTACGCGCTCGGCGAGCAGTGCAGCCTGGAGTTCGAGTTCACCGGGAAGGGCCGCGAGGCCTGGGGCTTCCTCTTCCTGGCACCCTCGGTCCGGCCGGGCGTGGGCGGCGCGGTGGGGCTGGAGCTCTCCGACAAGGGCGCGCGGCTGGCGGCCTACTCTGTCGACGGCAGACCCTCCGGGCTCACGCCGTACCGGGAGCCGAAGTGGGCGGAAGCCAAGGCCTTCAGGCTCAAGCTCCGGCGCGATGGTGCGGCCGTCACCGGCTGGGTCGACGGCGTCCAGCTCGGTCCGGTGACCATAGCCGATCCGGAGCAGCGCAGACTTCTGGCTGAGCCGCAGCGCTTCAAGCTCTACGGCTGGCAGGGCGGGCTCTACACGGTCCGCGATGCCGTCCTGACCGACGGCCCGGGGTAGCGGCCGCCGTCCTCAGCCCCCGAACGCCCGGCTTTCGATGCGGTTCTTGCCGGCCTTCTTGGCTTCGTACATCAATTCGTCGGCCAGGCGCAGCATCTCCTCGACCGAGTTGGGCGGCAGGCGGAAGGCGGCCACGCCCAGGGTGAAGGTGATTGGCCAGCCCGCCTGCCCGGCGGCTTCCAGCAGCTTCTGGCGGATGCGGTCGGCCACCTCCCGGGCGGCCTCGAGGCTCGCCTCGGGAAGCAGGATGGCGAACTCGTCACCGCCGATCCGCGCATAGGCATCCGATCCGCGGAGGTTGGAGGCGATGGCCTCGGCGGTGCGGCGCAGCGCCGCGTCGCCGGCATCGTGCCCCTGGCGGTCGTTGAGCAGCTTGAAGTCGTCGATGTCCAGATAGGCCACGGAGAAGGGCCGGCCGTAGCGGCGCGCGCGGTCGAGCTCCGAGGCGGCCGCCTCGGCGAAGCAGTGGCGGTTGGGCGCTCCGGTGACCTGGTCGGTGCGGGCCAGCTCGCGCTCGCGCTCCAGCTCGGCGCGCAGCTTGGCCACCACCAGGCCCGCGGCCAGGAAGGTGACGGCCCGCATGCCCACGTTCCAGGCGCAGACGCGGGAGTCCAGGATCCAGAGCTTCCCCACCTCCTGGTCGCCGAAGATCCAGAGTCCCAGCGCCGCGGCGGCCAGCAGCCCCGCGCAGGTCCGGCCGCAGGTCCAGGCCACCAGGCAGATGGGCACCAGATAGACGGCGTAGAACCGGATGCTGTCGTCGAAGCGCCGGTCAACCAGCCAAATGCCGACGACCAACGCGGCCCCGACCGCCAGCGCCACCCATGGGCGGTCCAGGACGGAAGTGCGGGAGCCGGAACTGCCGAGCACTTCCCGAACCGACACCGGGTCCCTCATGGCCTGCCCTCCGAAGCCAGCCAGCGGTCGAGCCAGGCGAAGGCCTCGCGCTGCATGGGCCGGTCGAACTTGTGCGGCCCGGGGTAGAAAGAGCAGCGGTAGCGGCCGCCCGCACCGGCCTTGGCATAGACCCCGCCGAGGATCCGGTCGGCGCGGCGCATCTCCGGCAGGGTGAAGAGCTGGTCCTGCTTGTCGTTCATGACCATGGTCGGAAGCGGCACGCGCAGCCCCAGGATCTCCGGCCAGTCCAGGTACTGCGGAAGCCTGGGGACGTAGATCATCCAGGTGTGGGTGTGGCACTTGTGGAGCAGGTAGTCGCGCCAGGTGGTCATCAGCCCCACGCAGACCGCGGCCTTGATGCGCGGGTCGAGCCCGCCGAGGAACACGGTGCGCATCCCGCCGCCGGAAAGCCCGGCGCAGCCCACCCGGGCGGCGTCCACGTCCGGCCGGGAGCAGAGGTAGTCGAGCGCCCGGCGGTCCTCGCCGAGGAAGACGCCCGGCCAGGTGGTCCCGGCGCAGAACAGGCTCTTGGCCATGATGTGCTCGTGGCCGCCGGCCCAGGCGTTGTACTCATCGATCTCCCTGGCCGAGCGCGGGGAGGGCTCGCGGCGGTCGCCGACCAGGACTTTGGCGACGTCCGCGTAGCGCACCCGGCGGCTGGCGAAGGGGAAGGCGTCGTGGGCCAGGACGGCGTAGCCGCGCCTGGCTATCTCGTTGGCCCAGGCCAGGCCGCCGTAGTACTGCCGCTGATGCTCGCGCATCAGCGGGTGCTGCCGCGGCGTCCGGGTGATCTTGCCCAGGCCGAAGTACTTCTTGCCGGCGTGGTCGTGGAGGGCGAGGATCGCCGGGAGCCGCCCGCGCGCCCCGGCCGGCTTCATGAAGACCGCGTCCGTCCGCGGCCCGTAGGGCAGTTGCCA
Organism: Planctomycetota bacterium; assembly: GCA_022703445.1. Lineage (GTDB taxonomy): Bacteria > Planctomycetota > SZUA-567 > JAKLDR01 > JAKLDR01 > JAKLDR01. The sequence continues at coordinate 33,791 of JAKLDR010000013.1, forward strand.
GGAGAGTTCCTCGACGGCCAGGCCGTCGAACTCGTAGCGCTTCTCGACCCGGGCCCGGGGCTTCCAGGGGATCTCGGGCTCTCCGATCAGGTCGCGGGCCTTGGCCAGCGCCAGGCGCCGCCAGGCGGCCAGCCCCCTGGCCTTGAACTTCGGGTTGCGGAAGGACAGCTCCGCCGGCCCGTCGCCGAAGAGCTTCGCGGCCCAGGGACCGTAGGCGCCTATCATGTTCCTCATGCCTTGAGCCCCGCGAGCTCGAGGAAGTTCTGCGAGAAGAGCCGGTCGACGTCGCTGCGGACCTGCTCGCTGGTCACGACCCAGCCGGCGGCCAGCAGGTCGGCGTACTTGTCGGCCAGGACCTCGCCGATGACCATCCGCGAGTGGGTCCACTTGTAGATGAGCTGGTCGAGGACCCGCGCGTCGGAGTGCTGCGGGATCATCGACAGGCCCAGCAGCTCGAGGCGCTCGGCGGTCATCTCCCGGATGATCGATGGGTCGTTCAGGAACCACCAGCAGCCGAAGGGCGTGAGGTTCCTGAACTTTCGCGCGGCGATGCACAGGGCGTGCTGGTTCTCGCGCGCGAGCAGGGTGATGAAGAAGCGCACGTCCGGCCAGTCGCGGCAGAGCCGCTCGACGGCCTCGACCTTCGACAGCCCCAGGCTATCGCCGGCAAGCTTCAGCTCCGGGTTGACGAGCTTCCTCACCCCGATCATGAAGGCGGCCGGCAGTTTCCGCTCCCGCGCGAAAGGCAGGACGCACTCCGCCATGACCCTGCCGCGGGAGTTGGACTCTGGGTAGTCCAGGTCCGGCGGCAGCGAGGCGGCGAGGTAGGCCGGCTTCATGCGATCGGCCCAGTCGCCCAGGAAACGCTTGACCTCGAAGATGCCGCGGGCGTCGGGGCCGGCGGCGTCGCCGCCCCCCTTGTAGCCCATGGCGGCGAGCTTCTTCGCCACCGCCGGCCACTCGCCGAAGAGCGCATCGATGCGCAGCGCGGGGACGAAGCGGTCGTCGCGCGGCCCCTTGCCGGCCAGCCACATCTCGCGCTCGGCGTCGTCGAAGGGGTCGTTGGTCATGACCGCCCGGGTCACGCCGGCGAGCCTGAAGACCGCATCGACGTGCTCCTCGGGGCTGCGCCTGGCCAGGAGCTTGCGGGTCTCGGCCAGCGCCTTCGGACCCGGCTTGACGCCCAGGGCCTCGATGCAGGTGACCACCCCGCGGCATGCCTCGCTCACCGGCGAGCGCTTGACGAAGAGCTCGTCCCATATCAGCTCGGCCTGCGCCGGCTTGGGCATCTGCCAGAACTCGGCGCAGGTCAGCTCAGGCCGAGCCCGGAAGACCTCGGCCACCAGATAGTGGTAGGTCAGCAGTTCGTCGATGCCCCAGAGCAGCATCCCGCCGAAGCGCGGCTCGAAGAGGTGGGTGTGCATGTCCACGACGGCCGCGGAGTCGACGGCCTTCCGGACGGCGGCGCGGACGGCCTTCTCGGTGGTCAGGCGCATGAGCGAAAATCCTCCCCGGACCGGTGCGGCCCGGACCCCGGCAAGCATAGCGCCGGCCCGGGCTATTTCAAGAAGCCGGAGTGTTCCGTTCGCCCATGCGCACCTCCGACGCCAAGCCGTCGGAGGACGGCGGACCGGAGCTCAGCCGCAGCAGCAGCGCAGCTGGGTCTCGGCGGACTCCGCCTCGGCCTTCAGGGCGCGCATGCGCCGCTCGACCGCGGCGCGGTCGACGTGCAGCCCCGCCCCCCGTACGTGGACGGCCCGGAAGAGGTCGAGGAGCACGCCGCTCTCGCCTTTGAGGAAGTCCCGGCTGGGCGGCCAGCCCAGGAAGAAGACGGCCGGTGCGCCGTTGATCGGTATGGCGCGGGCCAGGTCCGGCCCAGGAGCGGCGGAGGCCTCGCGGACCACCCAGAGCTCGTGCGAGCGGCCGGCCAGCGACGCCCGGCCCAGCCTCCAGAGCCGGCCGGGGATGACGGCCTGAAGCGTGCCGAAGGCCCGCAGGCCCTCCTTGAGCGCCCTGGCCAGCGGCGTGAAATCCACGGCCCAGTGCTGCAGCCGCTGCGGCGAGACCTCCACCCGGCCCTTCTCCGGGCAGACGATGAAGTGGTGCAGCTCCCCGTCGCGGCCGGTCACGCTCTCGACCCATTCGGCGTGGTCAGTTTCGCAGGCCTGGCAGCCGACCGCCCGGGCGGGTTCGGCGGGAGCCAGGAACCCCATCCTCCGCAGATCCTGCATGGTGGCTGGCGCGAGGCGGGCGGCCTCGTCGGCCACCAGGACGGGGGAGGGCACCTCCGCCCAGGTCCGCAGAAAGCGGGGGATCTCGCTCAGCATCGAGCCGCAGGACACATCGCAGCCCACCTGCGGAGCCCGCCTGGCCCTGCCCGTCCTGCGTTTGACCGGTTCGCTTCCGCCGAATGGCTGGAGGCGCAGCTGATAGACCATCAACCCTGGTGCAGCTTGCCTTCTCATCCGTCCCCCCTTTGTGGCATGTCGATGATATTATCGGCCCTCAGCAGCCACGTCCTGTCGCAAAATTGTGTATGGCGCCTGAAAAGACGCCAAGGGTTGCGTTACGTTTGCGAAACACGCCTTCTGCGCGGCTGCAAAAAGCGCATGTTTGACAGTTGGTGCGACTTAATGAAATCAGGCGCCGATCAAGTCGGAAGACGTGCATTCCGGTGCTTTGCGGAATGCCGTGTAGATACGGTTACGCCAAGTATCAGTTGATCTGCCCGCGCAGCCTGGCAGCATAGTCGACCACGGCCAGTTCCTGCTCCTCGGTTTCGATGGAGAACGGCCTGAGCTCGCGCACCCTGGCGATGGCCCGGCGCGGCTCCCAGCCCTGGCGCACCAGGTAGGATGCCGCCACTGTTCCGCTGCGGCCCAGCCCGGCTCCGCAGTGAACCAAGACCATCCGGCCGGCCGCGTCCGCCTGGCGCACGATGAAATCCATGATCCTGTCGAGCTGGCCAGGCGTCGGCGCGGTGAAGTCCGGGATGGCCTCGTGCAGGTACTCCATGCCCACGGCACGCACGGCGTCGACCTGGAGCGGCGAGGTGGTCAGCGACACGATCGCGCCGATCTGGTTCCCGCGCAGGAAAGCCAGGTCCTCCTCCAGCGTGCCGTAGAGACCCGGCCGGCTCATGACCGCGAGCTTCCCGGGCACTATCACCGTGAAGCTGCGGAGGCTGAAAGGTTTCATGACTGTCCTTCCGCGGCCATCTTCGCCAGGGCCTTCCGGTCGGCCTTGCCGGTCGGCCCCTTGGGCAGTTCCGCCAGCAGCACGAAGCGCCGCGGCACCTTGTAGCCGGCCAGTTCCCGGCGGCAGTGCGCGCGGAGGTCCTCGACGGCCGGCCCGTCGGCGCCGGGGCGGGGGACCACGAAGGCCACCACCTGCTCGCCGCGCTGCTCGTCGGGCGCACCCGCCACCCCGCACTCGGCCACCGCCGGATGACGGGCGACCGCCGCCTCGACCTCGGCGGGGTGGACGTTCTCGCCGCCGACAATGATCAGCTCCTTGATGCGCCCGGTCAAGGTCAGGAAACCGTCGGCGTCGAGCCGGCCGAGGTCCCCGGTACAGAGCCATCCGTCGGGGGTCAGCACCCGGCGGGTGGCCTCCGGCGCGCGGTGGTAGCCGCTCATGACGCTCGCGCCGCGGACCCGGACCTCGCCCTCGGCGCCGGCCGGCAGGGCCCCGCCCCCTTCGTCCGCGATCCTGATCTCAAGGTGGGCCAGCGGCCGGCCGACCGTCCCCGGGCGGTTGGAGCCGGGCACGTTGAGCGCCACCACCGGCGAGCACTCGGTGAGCCCGTACCCCTCGCAGATCGGCAGGCCGAAGACCGGCTCGAACTCCTCGCGCACCCGCGGCGTGAGCCGCTCGCCGCCGGAGACGATCAGGCGCAGCGCCGGCAGCGCGCGCGGCCGGGACTTCTGGGCCCGGGCCATGAGGCGGTACATCGAGGGCACGCCCACGATCACGCTCACGCCCTCGGCGGCGAGCTGTAGCGCCCCTTCGGGCGAGAAGCGGGCCATGGTCACGACCGAGGCGCCGATCAGGAGCGGCGCGATCATCGTGGTGGTCAGCGCGAAGGTGTGGAAGGGCGGCAGCGCCCCCAGGACGTGGTCCTCGGGACGGAAGCCGGCCGACTCGGCCGCGCCCAGGGCGTTGGCCGCCAGGTTCCGATGGGAGAGGCACACGCCCTTGGGCTCGCCGGTCGAGCCCGAAGTGTAGAGGATGACCGCCAGGTCGTCGTCGGAACGCTCCGCCGGCGGGTCCAGCGGCGCCCCGGCGGCGAGCAGCCTCTCGACGGCGAGATAGCGCGCGGCTCCGGCCGGCAACCGCTCCAGGCAGGCCTCGGAGGTGATCACCAGGTCGGCGCCGGAGTGATCCAGGACCGCGGCGAGTTCCTTGGGAGCCAGGAAGGTGTTGAGCGGCACGGCGGCGCGCCCGGCGGCCAGGACGCCGAAGAACCCGGCCACGAAGCCGGAGCAGTTAGGCAGGTAGATGCCCACCGTCCCTCGGGCGGTGGCCGCCGCGACGTGCCCGGCGACCCGGCGCGCGGCGGCGGCCAGCTCCGTGTAGCTCCAAGCCCGTCCGCCGTCGATGACCGCGGTGCGCGCGGCGTTCTTCGCGGCGGAGTCGAGGAGGGCGCGGGCGAGGGGCACAGGCCTAGCCGCCCGAAAGTGACCGCGACCAGACGTGGCGCAGCACCGCAGTAGCCAGGAAGCCTGCCACCGCCACGCCCGCTCCCATGCAAATGCTGTTCGCGGACTTGCCCAGGAGTCTGGCCAGATGCTCCGGATCCGACGCCAGTCCGTGGGCATCCAGGTACCTCTGGGCCATCCACCGCCAGTACCCCCACCCAACCATGCCCATGAGCAGCCCCACCAACCACAGAGCCATCGGTGCCGCAGCAAGTCGAGCTCTGCTCAGAAGGGGCATCCGCTCACTCGCCAAGACTAGAACTCCGTGGATCCCGTGAATCTGAACGCGCTGAGCTTCAGCGCCGGCACGCGGGTCACGCCGCCGTCCCACTCGCCGCCCACGCCCTGGACTTCGGAGCCGACCTGCTCCACCCGGGACAGCGCGTCGAGCACCGACTCGGTGAAGCGCATGTTGCAGACCGGCCCGGCCACCCGGCCGTTCTCGATCAGGAAGACCCCGTCGCGGGTCATGCCGGTGATCACCGCCTTGGTGGGCTCGGCGACGTTGGTGTACCAGAAGCGGTTGACGAACAGGCCCTTCGCGGTCGAGGCGATCATGCCCGCCAGGTCGGCGTCGCCGCCCTCCATGACCACGTGCATGGGCAGCGCGCCGTGCGCGGAGAGCGGCCCGAAGGAGTGGCCGGTGGGAGCCGCGCCCGTCTTCTTGGCGGTGCGGCTGTTATGGGGCAGGTCGCGGGCCACGCCCTTCTCGACGAGGGTCAGGCGCTTGCGGGGCACGCCCTCGTAGTCGAAGGGCAGGGGCATGGCCGTCGGGTCCAGGCCGTCGTCCCGCAGGGTGATCTTGTCGCCCACGATCGGCGTGCCCATCCTGCCGGCCAGGCAGGAGCGCCCCTCCTGGTGGGCCTGGGCGTCGAAGCCCAGGTAGACCAGGAAGTCGACCAGCGTCGAGACCGCCCGGGGGGCCAGGATCACCGGCCACTCGCCGGGGTCAACCTTGCGCGGGCCGCGGGCCTGCAGGGCGGTGTCCACCGCCTCGCGCCCGAAGATGGCCAGCCGGGCCGCGAGGGCGTCGACCGACCCGCCCGACCAGTCCTCCGAGCCGGCCGCGCCGTCGACCATGGCGGTGCAGGCCGCGCTGAAGGACGAGCCGGTGGCGTACTGGCGCACGTCGTTGCTGGTGGCCACGGCCAGCTCGAAGCCGCCGCTGGAGACCTTGCCGGAGGCCACGACGCCCTTCTCCCGGGCGTAGCCGGCGGCCCGGGCCACGAGGCGCGCGCGCGAGGCCGGCGACAGCGTGGCGGTCTTCTGGTCGCAGGCGCCCTGGATCTCCGGGGCCGGCGCACCGACCGCCTCGGAGACCAGCCCCGGGAACTCCTTGTCCTCGGCGGCCTGGGCGGCGATGGCCGCGGCCAGGCGGGCGGCCTGGGAGATGCCCGTCCGGTCCAGGCGGTTGGTGGTGGCACCGCCGAGCTTCTTCCCGATGATCGCCGCCACCGTGACCGAGGCGTCCTCCTCGGCCACGTTCTGGTGGATGTAGTTGTTGGCGAAGCGGGTCAGCTCGCTGGAGCCGGCTGTCAGCCGCGCGTAGCCGGCCTTGGCCCCGGCCTTCTCGAGCTCGCCCAGGGCGCGCTCGAGGATGGAGAAGGACCTGTCGCGACCGATCATTTCACGACCCCCACCTGAACGTTCCTGAAGCGGGCCGGCGCCGTGCCGTGGCCCACGTGGGCGGTCTGCCCGGGCTGGCCCTTGCCGCAGTTCGGCGTGCCCCACATCTTCCAGTGGTCGCGCGAGCAGACCGCATCGCAGGAACCCCAGAACTCCGGGGTGATGCCGGTGTAGGTGGGGTTCTTGTACATCCTCCCGAGCCTGCCGCCGCTGATCTCCCAGGCGGCCTCGGTGCCGAACTGGAAGTTCAGCCGCCGGTCGTCGATCGACCAGCTGCGGTTGGTGGCCAGGAACAGCCCGCCGTCGGTGGCGGCCAGCAGGTCGTCGAACTTCCACTCCCCGGGGAGCAGGTTGATGTTGGTCATGCGCACCAGGGGGATCCGGCTCCAGCCGTCGGCGCGGGCCGCGCCGGAGCTGGCCAGCCCCAGGCGCGCGGCGCTCTCCCGGTCGGAGATGTAGCCGACGAAGACCCCGGCCTTGATCACGTCGACGCGCTGCGCCGGGGTGCCCTCGTCGTCGAAGCCGAAGGTGCCGAGGCCCAGCGGCTCGGTGGCGTCGGCCACCACGTTGACGTGCTCCGAGCCGTACCGGAAGCCCCCGAGCTTCTCGGTGGTCAGGAAGCTCGTGCCGGCGTAGGCCGCCTCGGTGCCGAAGACCCGGTCGAGCTCTATGGGGTGGCCGATGGACTCGTGGACCTGCAGGGCCAACTGCCCGCCGTCGAGGACGACGTCCCGCCGGCCGGCCGGGCACTGCGGGGCGTCGAGCAATTGCCGGGCCTCGGCCGAGACCCGCTCGGCGTTGCCGGCCAGGTCCATGGCCCGCACGTACTCGAAGCCGGCGGTGCCGAAGTTGCCCCGGAAGCTGTTGGGGTAGCTGCGCACCTGGAAGTCCGAGCCGCGCACCGCGGTGGCGGCGATGCCGGCGCCGGTCTCGGTGATCTCCTGCTCGAAGCGCACGCCCTCAGTGTTGGCGAAGTGGGTGCGCTTGCGGAAGATGCTCATGAAGGCCTGGGTGACGGGCAGCTCCGGAGCCCGCAGGCGCTTCTCGGCGGCGGCGAGCAAGCCCAGCTTCTCCTCGACGGAGACCTCGAAGGGGTCCTCGGCCACCGGCGTGCGGTACTGACCCTCGCCGAAGGCGCCGCCCGGCGCCAGCTGGGCCGGCTCGGAGGCGCGGACCAGGGAGCTGGCCTTGGCGATCCGGGCGGCCAGCTTGGCCACCCGCGCGGCCTGGCTCTTCTTGGACACGTCCGCCGCCGAGGCGAAGCCCCAGCAGCCGTCGATGATCACCCGCACGCCCAGGCCGGCCGAGACGGCGCTGGAGGCCCCGGCCGGCTTGCCGTTCTTGACCTCGTAGCTCTCCGAGCGCTCGTCCACCAGCCGGGCCTCGGCGAAGGTGGCGCCGAGCACCCGGGCGGCGTCGAGGGCGCTCTTCAGTACGTCTTCCATCTTTCCGCTTCCTCCAGGTCCGTTTCAGCCCCAAAGACACAAAGAACGGCCGGTGCCATCGGCTTGTGGTCCCGTTCCACCACGCAGTATCCCCTTGGGGCCCTCTTTAGTGTCTTGGTGTCTTGGTGGTTGAGTGCCCATCACCCCGGCGGCCAGGACAGCTTGCGGCCGCCGATCAGGTGCAGATGGATGTGGAAGACCGCCTGGCCGGCCTCCGGCCCGCAGTTGAAGACCAGCCGGTAGCCGCGCTCGGCCAGGCCCTCCTGGCGGGCCAGTTCCCTGGCCGCCAGGTGCAGCCGGCCGACGATCGCGGCGTGGCCGGGCTCCAGGTCGTTGATGGTTTCGATGTGCTCCCGCGGGATGATCAGGACGTGGGTCGGCGCCACCGGATTGATGTCCCGGAAGGCGACGATCTCGCCGTCCTCGAAGACCTTCTTGGCGGGGATCTGACCGGCGGCGATCTTGCAGAATATGCAGTCCATGCGCGATCCTCCGGAACCACTCTCCGCTGAGACTGCGGAGGATTATATCGCCGCCTGAGCGGCCCGCAACCAGCGCCGCGCTTGAATCACCCTCGGTTTCCTGGGGGTTTGGGCCCGCGTCGGACCGTCGCGGGGTCAGCCTTGGGCTACCGCCTAGAGTGTCGCGCTCCCGGCCGGGTGGAGTTCAGGCCCTCCTCATCGCCAGGCAGGCGTTGTGACCGCCGAAGGCGAAGGAGTTGGAGAGGGCCAGGCGGAGGCCCTTGGCTTCGCGGGCCGAGCCGGGGACGCAGTCGAGGTCGCAGGCCGGGTCCTGCTCCTCGATGTTCATGGTCGGAGGGATCCGGCCGGTGTGAACGGCTAGCGCCGCGATGGCCGCCTCGGCGGCTCCGGCGGCCCCAAGCATGTGGCCCAGCATGCTCTTGGTGCTCGAGACCGGCACGCGGTCGGCGGCCGCGCCCAGCGCCAGCCGGATGGCCCGCGTCTCGGCCGGGTCGTTCAAGGGCGTGCCCGTGCCGTGGGCGTTGATGTAGCCGACCGCGTCGACCGGCTCGCCGCTCATGGCCAGCGCCCCGGAGATGGCCCGGGCGGCCGGCTCGCCGGTGGGCTCCGGCGCGGTGATGTGGTGCGAATCGGAGGTCAGGCCCCAGCCGGACAGCTCGGCGTAGATGCGTGCGCCGCGGGCGCGGGCCCGCGCCATCTCCTCCAAGACCAACACCGCTCCGCCCTCGCTCATCACGAAGCCGTCGCGCCGCAGGTCGAAGGGCCGGCTGGCATGCACCGGGTCGTCGTTGCGCTTCGATAACGCCCCGCAGGCCGAGAAGGCCGCCATGGACAGCGGGGTGATGCTCGCCTCGCTCCCGCCGGCCAGCATGACTTCGGCTTGGCCGGTGAGGATGCACGAGGCCGCCTGGGCCACGGCCACCGCTCCCGTCGAGCAGGCCGCGGTCACCGCGAAGCTCGGGCCCTTGAGTCCGTGGGCCTCGGCCAGCGCCGCCGAGGCGGCGTTGATCATCATCTTGGGGATGGACAGCGGCGGCACCCGGTCGGGCCCGCGGTTGATGAGCCGGGTCTGGCCCTCCTCGATGGTCTCGATGCCCCCGGAGCCCGAGCCGACCAGCACGCCAGCGCGGTATGGGTCGAGCTTGTCCGCCTCCAGCCCGGAGTCCTTCAGCGCCATGGCCCCGGCGGCCACGGCGAACTGAACGAAACGGTCCAGGTGCCGGGCGGTTCGGACGTCCATCCAGTCGACCGGCCGGAAGTCGCGGGCCTCCCCGGCAAAGCGCGTGGCATAGGGGGCGGCGTCGAAGCGGGTTATTGGGCCAATGCCGTTGCGTCCGGCCAGCAACGCCTTCCAGACCGGCTCGGCGCCGCAGCCCAGCGGCGTCACCCAGCCTATGCCGGTGACGGCGACGTTGCGGGTCACGACCGCACCACGGCCCCGGCCAAGAGCGGACGCTCCTCGACGAAGTAGCGCCGCAGCGATGCCTCGTCGAGCGGGCGGCGGGCGCCGCGCAGCCACTCGCGGAGCTCCCCGGCGCGGTCCAGGAAGAAGCGGTAGAGGTTGCGGTCGCCGTCGAGATGGCCGAAGTGCTCGCGGTAGGTTTCCCAGGCGGCCACCAGATCGAGGCCCAGCAGCACCGCCGGCGCGCCGCCGACTTTGGCGTAGGCGCGCTCCGGTCCGGCCTCGGTCATCAGCAGCATGCGCTTGTAGAAAGATACGTGCCGGGGGTTCACCGTGATCAGGAAGTCGGTGGCCCCCTCGAGGTGATGGGCTACCAGATAGGCCAGCTTGAAGAGGTGCTTCATGATCTCCGCGCCCCGGCGCAGATCGGTTTCGATGCTTACCAGACTGACGATCTCGCAGAGCTTGCGGCCGCCGGCGCGCAGCCCGTCGAGCTCCGACCGGTAGAGTTCGTCGGCCGGCAGCCCAAGCGGCGAGTCGAAGACCAGGGTCAAAGCCGCCACCGGGACGGACTGGGTTCGGGAACTGCCCGCCGGCTCCTGCCGTTCGACCAGCAGCGTGGTCGTCCCGGGCAGCGCGTCGTGCAGCCCGTACCAGAGCTCCTGCGCGTTGGGCCCGGCATAATCCTTCCCGCGATAGACCCGGTAGGCCAGGCGCCAGGCCTTGCGGCGGTCCTCGGCGGAGGCTGCCACCCGGATCGAATAGGCCCCGTCAGCCCCGAAGCGGTAGCCGGCAGAAGTATGCCCGTCCTGCTCCTCCAGATTGCGCAGCGCCTCGGTCAGCCGGCTCCTCATGACGCGCTCCCTACTGTCCGGGAACCCGGCCTGCTCCATCCCCGCCGGGGCCGGAGCTTCCGGCGGCATCCGGCGGGCGAACGCATAACCCTTCGCGGCCTCGGCCGCCGCCGGACGGCTCTCCCCGGCTGGGGCCTGCTCCCTGACGGATTCCGCCCTGCGTCCATGGGCCGCCAGGCGGGCCAGGGCCAGCCGGGCCCGGGCGAGCAGCGAGAAGACCGTCACCGCCAGCCCTCCCTTCATCCGGTCCGGGCGCTGGTCGCAGCCGGCGCAGACCGCGCCTGGCAGGTGCGCCTCCTTGCGGGCCATCAGGCTGGCGATCGAATCGGTCAGCACGTTGCCGCGCGGGGCGCGCACCGCCTGGTCGTTGCAGCAGATCGAGTCGCCGGCGGCGGTGATGAACAGATGCGCGTTCCACATGCACGGCAGGCTGAAGCTGCGCACCAGGTCCAGCACCTCCCAGACCTTCGGGAAGAACCTGCGATAGGAGATGCTCATGTTCACGCGCACGCCGTTGACCGCCCGGCCGTTGAAGGCCCGGACGAGGTCCGGGTAGAAGTCCACCGAGCTGCCGCGGCTGCGGACGAGCCCCGAGCGGTTCGAGGTCGCCGGGAAGAGCACCAATTCGACCTCGCCGAGCCCGGCGCGCTCCGCCTCGCGGGTCAGGAAACCGACCGTCTCCGGGAAGCCGCGGCGGACCATCTCTCGCTCCGGCGGAGAGAGATGGAAGCACAGCCGCGGGATGCGGCCTTCGGCGCGCAGCTCCATCGCCCGGCGGATCCCGGCCTTGGCGGTTTCGAGCGTCTCGGCGCCGCGCTCCGGACGGCCGAACATCAGCCGGCCGTAGTCGGCGGGCTCGGTCGTCGGGAAGGAGACGATCAGGGTGAGCCGGTTCCCGGCCACCGCCTCGAGCACCCCGGGGACCAGCAGCCGCTGGCCGTTGGTCACCACCGAAACCTCAGGTGCCGGCACCGGCGCCGCCCAGTTGCGGAGCATGGCGCCGAACATGTCCATCCGCTCGCGGAACTCGGGGTGCAGCGTCGGCTCGCCGTCGCCGGAGTTGGCGATGTAGCGCACCCGGACCCCGGCGGCCGCGGCCTGCTCCACCCGGGCGATCAGCCGCCCGGTGACCTCGCGCGGCTGATACTCGCGCGGCCCCTTGTAGCCGGCCTTGTTCACCCCGCAGGTCTGGCAGTTGCAGTTGCAGATGCCGTGGACCAGGCTGTTGTTCAGCGACAGAGGCCGGCGGGTGCGCATGGTGCAACCGGCTGGCTCCAGACCGGCGAGCCCCCTCACCCGCCGGCTGCTGAGCGCGAAGGCGGCGCGGCGCAGGAGATTGAACCCGGTCAGCATCTGCAGTCTGCGGATCAGGATGAAAAGCCTCCAGAGGGGCTGCCCCGGCGCCCAGCGCCGGAGGACCGAATTGGCCAGGACCAGCAGGCCCATCGGCGTGTTCTCGTCCTCGTCGTACATGAGGAAGTTGGCGTGCCGCAGCGCCTCACGCTTGGTCAGGGCCTTGACGGCGTCGAGGGATATGCCCCGAGGCTGGAAAGCCACCGGGTGGAGGAAGTTGTCCCCGGTCTCGGCGGCGCCCTCGGCCCTGAGCCGCTCGGCAACCGGCGAACCGCTGTAGACCCGCAGGCCCACGCCGATGTCCACCAGGTCCCACGGCGCCGCCGCCCGACCGATGGTCGCGAACGTCTCGGCAAGGGTTGCGGGCGTCTCGTCAGGGGCTCCGACCAGCAGGAACCAGTGGACGGCAATGCTCCGCTCGTGCAGCAGGCGGCCGGCGCGAAGCAGGGCGTCCTTGCGGAAGTTCTTGCCCAGGCTGCGCAGCGTGGCGTCGCATCCGGATTCGGCCCCCAGGTCCACGTCCCGGAACCCCGCCGCCTGGAGCAGATCGGCCAATTCCTCGTCCACGGCTCCGGGGTTCAGGCCCATGGTGTGCAGCTGCAGGTCGAGCCCGCGGCCGGCGATCTCCCGGAGCACGGCCTTGCAGTGCTCCAGCGGGATGTTGAAGGTGCTGTCCGTGAACTCCAGCCTGCGGATCCCCGACTCGCGCACCAGTTCCTCGATCTCGGCGGCCACCCGCTGCGGCGAACGCAGCCGCCAGGCGCGGCCCTCGATTCGGTTGTAGGTGCAGTAGGTGCAGCCCAGCGCGCACCCGCGCTTGGTCTGGATCTGCAGCGGCGACCCGGCCCGGACGTAGGGCTTCAGATCGAGCCAGCGCCAGGCCCGTGCGGCCGGAAGTTCGTCCAGGCGCTCCACGCACATCGGATCGTTGTTCTCGGTTATGCGGCCATCGAGGAGGCGGACCAGCCCGCCCATGCCGTCCAGCGGCTCCCCGGCCGAAAGCCGGCGCAGGAACTCCACCATGGCCGCCTCGCCGTCGCCGCGGATGGCGTATTCGAGATCGAAGAACCTCAGCATCTCGGCCCCACTGATGCCCACGGCCGGGCCCCCGATGACGATGGGGCCGGGGAAGACCCGCTTCAACGGCTCGATGGCCTCCTCGCGAACGGCATCGAGCAGGAACCGCGTGCTGTGGCCGGCACAGTTGTCGATGTTACGAATGCCCACCCCAACCGCGTCGGGACGAAGATCCGCCACTGCCGCCGCAATGCTCCGCGCCGGATCGCGCGAGAAACACAGGTCAAGCACCCGCACCTCATGCCCGGCCTGCTCAAGCGCCGAGGCCACACAGCACAGACCGAACGGGATCACCGGCCATGGCTGGTGGAAGCGGTTCGAGTTGATCAGCAGCGTGCGCATGTCGGCCTCCTGCGCGGGGGGATCAAAGGCCACCTCCAACTCTCAGTCCCCAGTAAAGCAATGAATATTCCACCCGTCAGCAATATGCATCATGCCGTTTAGCGCCGACTTGCGACCTGCCTGCTGATGTGTAGCACCAATGATCGCTTGAAACTACGCCAATAATGTGCATATTCTATGCGTATCGAGAGGATGTCTTGGCGATGAGGAAACACCTGCACCCGGTCGTCAAAGCCTACGGCGAGGGCCGCACGGCCTTCTTCGAGGCTCTCAAGGTCAATCGAGCGGGCCGGGACCGGGACGTCCTCAACGCCATCGTTCTGTTGGCTAGGGCCCTGAAAACCAAGCAGCCGTACGATGAGGTGCTCAAGACGGTCGAGTCGGTCGACATCCGCAACTGCGACCACAACCTACTGGCGATCTTCTACCTGTACCGGACGCACCTCTCGCTGGCCCTGGACCGCCTGGCGGAAGCCTCCATGCTCTGCGACCGCGTCACGGAGCTGACCGGGCCGGACACCCCCGCGGCCCTGGTGGCGGCGAACCTTCACATTGCGGCTGCGGCCGCCCTGCGCGTGGGTCGAAAGGACCAGGCCGTGGAGCTCAACCGCCGGGCCCTGGCTGCCCTGCCGCGAAATTCTCCGCGCTTCCCGATGCTCTACAGCGACCTGGCCTGCTTCCAGGCGAACGTGGAGACCTTCGCGGAGATCGAGGAAGAGTACCGCGAGGTCGTCCGCAACCCTCGGTACGAAGACATGCTCGACTGGCGCGAGGTCATCTACCTGATCCACTACGTAAAGACCGGCCAGATCGAGAAGGTGGCAACCATCGACCGCGCCCGCCTGGCCAAGCTTCCTCCGGATACGGTGGCGGAGACCAATCGGCTGCTGCAGCTTACCGAGGTCCTGGCCGGCCGCGCCGGCGGGGACCTGCCACCATGCTTCGCCGCCATCCGCGAACTCCTGGCTGGCCGCCCCGAGCCGGCGCTGAGTGCGGCCCGCGAGGACGTCAAGACCAACACCGGCTTCCTCTACGGCACCGACTTTCAGGATTTCAACCTGGTCCGCTGCGAGTTGGCCACCCGCCGGGCAGGGGCCGCGCGCCGGTTACTGCGCCTGCGCCGGGAGCGCGGCAACACCCACCACCTGGACGACTTCTTCCTGGCCCGCGCCGAACTGCTCGACGGGGACTGCGGCGAGGCCGCACGGCTCTTTTCGGCCGCGTACCGGGCCTGCGAGCGATACCAGTCCCTGCCGCGGCTGGACATCGAGGTGCGCATGGCCTGCGAGCTTTCCGCCGCCGACGCCATGCGCCTGACCCGGGCGGCGCTGACCGCGGCGCCCGCCGGCCTCCGGCCCGGGCTGAAGACTGCCTCCGCACTACCCGCGCCCCCACTGCAGCCGCCTTCGACACAGCCGTCCGGCTCGGCGCGTCTCCTGGGGCCGAGCGACGCCATGCTCGCGCTACGCGAGGCCATCCACCGCGCCGCCAGGCTCGACGTGCCCGTCCTGATCACCGGCGAGACCGGCACCGGCAAGGAGCTGGCCGCCCGTGCCATACACGAGGACGGACCGCGCGCCGGCGAGCCCTTCCTGGCGGTCAACTGCGGCTCGATCGCCGAGGGCCTGCTCGAGTCGGAGCTCTTCGGTCACGTCAAGGGGGCCTTCACCGGGGCCACCGCCAGCCACCAGGGGCTCTTCGAGGCCGCCGGCAAGGGCACGGTGCTGCTGGACGAGATCGGGGACATGCCCCTGCGGCTGCAGGTGGCGTTCCTGAGGGTGCTCGAATCCGGCGAAGTCCGTCCGGTGGGCAGCGCCTCGGCCCGGAAAGTCGCCTGCCGGATCCTGGCTGCGACCAACATCTCCCCGGAGCAGCTGGCCGATGCCGGCCGCTTCCGGCAGGACCTGCTCTTCCGCCTGCGGCGACTGGAGATCGCCGTGCCCCCGCTGCGCGAGCGCCCCGATGACATCCTGGCCCTGGCCGGGCACTTCCTGGCCGAGGGCCGCGCCGACGGGGCCCGCCCGGTGATGAGCCCGGAACTCCGCTCGGCGCTGGCTGCCCACCCCTGGCCGGGCAACGTCCGGGAGTTGCGCAACGAGATGGAGCGCATGCGCTTGATGAACTCGGACCAGCCGGCCTACGACCTCAGCCACCTCGACCCCCGGATCGCCGCCGGCCAGCCGGTCCAGGGGCCGGCACCGTCCCCGACCCAGGCCCCGGCCGCGGATTCGGCCCCGGAACCGACCACGGCCGCTTCCGCCGGACGGAGTCTCCAGCACGGGCGCTCGCCAATGCGCCGGCTCAAGGAGCTGCGCGACCTCTTTCGCAGCCACCGGAGTATGACCCGGGCGGAGGCCGCCGCGACGCTCGGAGTATCGGCCAACACCGCCACCAAGTACCTCCAGCAGCTCGCCGCCGAGGGCCTCATCCTCCGGATGGAACCCAACGCCTCGCCGCGGACCCACTACTTCGAGCTGACCGAGGACAACCGGCAGAAATAGGGGCATCGGCACGGCCATGAACCGGACCGAAGATATCCGCCGGGACCTCCAGAACGTCCGGAACACCACCGGCGAGGACGAGGGTGCCGGGCCCTTCGCGCTGCTGACCGAGCGGGATCACCCGCTGGTGGCGGCGGAGCGGCTCAGGGCCCGGTGCCGGCACCCGCTGACCTTGGCCTTCTGCGTGGCGGCCCCGCTACTGACCCTGGCCGCCATCCGGGCCATGCCCGTCGCCGAACAGCTTCCGGAACTGGCCAGCCTCTCCCGGAGGGCGCTGGACTTCCTGGCCGCCTTCGTCGCCCTCTGGCCCCTGGCCATGGTCATGGGCGCGGCCTGGCGCGCGGCGGCGGCAACTCTCGCCGAGGGCGTAGAGGAAACCGCCATGCAGTTGGTGCTCACCCCGCTGCGCAAGCGGACCATCGCCGCCGCCAAGGTGTTGCCGAACGTCCGGCCCTTCCTGTGGGGGATATTCGCGACGTTGCCGCTCTACCTGCTGGCCGGGGGGATGGAGCCCTTCCTGTTCTCAAACGCCATGCCTTCCCCGTTCGTCCTCTGGCCGTTCCGGGCGCCTGTGGGGGTCATGGCCCTGCTGTTTGGCGGGCCATACGAGCAGACCGGGCTCTCGCCGGCCGGGGCCGCGGCTGGGGCGCTGATGGCCCTGACCGACCTGGGGCTGGTCTGGGCGGCCGCCCACTGGGGCGCCGGCCTGGCCGTCAGGGTCAACAGCCTGGTGGTGGTGGTCCTGCGCCTCCTGCTGCGGCTGATCCTGCTGGCGACCGCCCTGGCGGCCTATCTGATACTGGCACTGCTCCTGGGCCTGGCCATCTTCCCGGCGGCACAGTGGATGTTCGGCCGGGGGGAGCTCCTGTCCACGCTGCTGGGCACCGCCTCGATGCTATGGCTCTGGTGGCTCTTCCCCCTGCGCAACGCGACCCGGCGTTGCCTGGCGGATTTCACCTGGTTCGACCGGCTGGCCATGGACCCGGACGACCCGTCGCTGCGCAACTCGCTGCGGATGGCTGCCTGGTGGTGGTACGACGGGCGGAGGGCGTGACGAGGCTTTTACCGCAGAGCCGTTCGACAAGCTCACGGTCCAGGCCCTGAGCAAAGCCGAAGGGGGCGCGGAGTCGCGCAGAGGCGGTGGAGCTTGGGGGCCTGGGGTCTGGGAACGACCAGTCTGCCGATGCCCAAGAAGCCCTCTTGGGATCATCCTCCGCGTGACTCCGCGTCCTCCGCGGTGAAAGCCCCGATCGGTCGCTCAGCGCAGCTTCCGCAGCGCCCAGAGGAGCGACTGGACCTCGCCGTGGCGGCCCTCCCCGAAGCGCAGGGAGTCGTCCGCGTGGCGGTCGCGGCCCCAGGCCTCGAGCGCGCGGCGGAAGAGCGCCGCGACGCCCTTAGCCGCCGACTTCCGCCGGCCGGCCGCGCCGTAGCGGGCGACGGCCAGGAGCGCCTCGGCCGAGATGATCACGTCCCCGTAGCGCTCGCGGTTGCGGCGCACGGCCCGGCGCGCGGCTCTGAGCTCCGCCAGGACCGGCCCGAGCTGCCCGGCCAGCAGCGCCAGCTGCCTCCGGTCCTCCGCCGTGAAGGGCTCCTCGCGGCAGACGCCCTTCATGGTCCGGTCGTGGAGCCGCTGCTCGATGCCGCCGCCGAAGAGCGCGGCCAGCGCCGCCCCCGCCTGCCGGCCGTCGGCCATCCCGTAGAAGCCGCGGGCGAAGCGCTCGGCGAAGCGCGGGTCCTCCCCGCCGGCGGTGGCCAGGTGGCCGAAGAGGGCCAGGCCGTAGTCGATGGCTCCCGGAAGATAGCGCCACGGGCACCAGACGGTGTTGACCAGACCGGACAGCCCCTTGCCCCGCCGGCGCTGGGGGAGGCTCCGCGCGACGGTGTTCCGGAGGTTGGCCAGGTTCATGGCGTTGGGGGCGATGCGCGTGCCATAGCAGACCGTCGCCGGGCAGGCCACCGTCTCGAAGCCGGCGTCCAGGAGCAGCGCCGCCTTGGGCGACTCGTACTCGGCGATGTACTGCCAGTTGAACATGAGCACGTCGCGCCGGAAGTTCTTCATGATCCTGGGCTCGTGGACCACATGGTCGGCCCACATGGCCGGGCGGCGCCCGAGCTTGCGCACGGTCCCGTGCACCCAGGCGGAGTGGGCCGCGAAGCGCTGCCAGGCCTCGCTCCCCGCCCCAAAGCTGCGGCGGCAGCGCGGGCACTTGCCGAACTCGACCTCGTCGAGCCCCACGTGGATGACCGGGTGGGGGAAGATCGCGGCGGTGTCGCGGAGCAGGTCGGCGATGATCTCGCGGGTCTCGGGGTGGCTAGGGCAGATGGCGTTGAAGCCCCACTGGTGGTCGACCTGCTCGCCGAGGTGGCGGTACCTGGGGTGCGAAGTGATGAGCGCCGCGTGGCCCAGGCACTCGATCTCGGGCATCACCGCGATGCCGTGCCGCGCGGCGAGAGCGACGAACCGGCGCATCTCCTCCGGGGTGAAGGCCCCCGGCGTGGCCAGCTCCGGACGCGACGGGAAGACCAGCGCGCAACGCTGGTCATCGATGAGATGGAGGTGGAGCAGGTTGTAGCCCCACTCGGCGAGCCTGGGGAGCAGCGCCTCGTAGTAAGAGCGCCGCTCGGTTATACGGCCGAGGTCGAGCATCACGCCACGGAGTTCGAATGCGGGCTTGGCGGTCACGGCTGGGCAGTCCTTTCTTCCTCGCGTCCCGAGGGCAGTCCGTACTCCTCGATCTTCTTGCGCAGGGTGGTGCGGTGCAGCCCCAGTTCGCGCGCGGCCTGCACCTGGTTGCCGCCGACGGCGGCGAGCACCTCGGCGATGACCGCACGCTCGGCAAGGCGGACCGCCTCGGCGTGGATGGTCCCGTCCCCGGACGGGTCAGGGCCGGCGCGGTGTGCGGCCAGCATCTCGCAGGCCAGCCTGCGGGCCAGGGCGTCGATGCTGCCGGGCAGCCCGCCCGGGCCGCCGGAGCCGGCCATCCCCGGCGGCAGGTGCTCGACGCCCACCGTCCCGCCGGTCCCGGCCAGGGCCGCGGCCCGGTCCAGGCAGTTGCGGAGTTCGCGGACGTTGCCCGGCCAGTCGTGGGCCTCGAGGGCCGAGAGCGCCTCCCGGCTGATCTCGGTGGGCCGGCCGGCCCGGTTCCCGGACCCGGAGAGGAAGTGGGCGACGAGCAGCGGGACATCCTCCCGGCGCTCTCGGAGCGGCGGCAGCACTATGCGCAGCACGTCCAGGCGGTAGAAGAGGTCCTCCCGGAAGGCGCCGGCGCGGACCGCCGCGGCCAGGTCGCGGTTGGTGGCCGAGATCACCCGGACGTCGGCCCGGCGCGGCTCGCTCTCGCCGAGGCGCTCGAAGGTTCGCGATTCGAGGAAGCGCAGCAGCTTGGCCTGCATGCCCGGGCTCATCTCCCCGACCTCGTCGAGGAAGAGCGTGCCGCCGTCGGCGGCCTCGACCCGGCCGGTGCGGTTGGCCACCGCCCCGGTGAAGGCCCCGCGGGCGTGGCCGAAGAGCTCGGTCTCGAGCAGGGTCTCGGGCAGCCCGGCGCAGTTGACCGCCACGAAGGGGCCGGAACCCCGCGCCGAATGCAGGTGGATGGCCCGCGCGGCCAGCTCCTTGCCCGTGCCGCTCTCGCCGGAGAGCAGCACGGTGGCATCGGCGGCGGCCGCGGCGGCCAGCTGCCGGTAGAGCGCCTGCATGGCGGCGGAGCGCCCCACCAGGAGCGTCTCGGGCGGAAAATCGGCGAGGTCCTGCCGGGCGCCGTCGAGCGCCGAGCGGGCCGCGCCCTGGGCCAGCGCCCGGTTGAGCGCCGCCCGGGCGGTCTCCACGCTGAGCGGCTTGGACAGGTAGTCGAAGGCCCCCTTGCGGACCGCCTCCACCGCGGTGGACAGGGTCCCGTGGCCGGTCATGACCATGACCGGGGAGTCAGGCAGCAGCGCGCGCATCCGGACCAGGGCCTCGAGCCCGGACATGCCGGGCAGGCGGACGTCCATGAACACGGCGGCCGGCCGCTCGCGCTCGGCCAGCTCCAGCCCCTCCTCGGCGCTGGAGGCGGCCAGGGCGCGGTGGCCCTCCCTGCCGAGCAGCATGGCCAGAGCGCGCGAAACGCCGCTGTCGTCGTCGATCACCAGGACGGTGGCCATGCCGCTGCTCCTCGCCGGGGCTCCGCTGACGACAACATCGTAGCGGGGAAGGGCGGAGCGTCAACGCCTGTTGGCGGCTTGCGCGGGGGAGCGCCCGGGGAAGGGGAGATGCAATCCCCCAACCCCTGACGAGGGCATGAATCACGGGAGCAGGCTAGCGGCTCTGACTGCGGAACGGAGCGGCGGCTCCTTCTGACACCCGTCGAGTCTGAATCATACCCACTTTCCGAGGAGCGCCGAACGGGGCGGGTCCGGTGCACGGGGCGGGCCAGTCTCTACCGCTCGGAGGGCATCCTGCCCTCCGAGCTGCGACGAAGCTGCCCTATCGCCATCCATGGCTTCGGGCATCTTCGACGCCGAGCCCGGCCCACCCCGTGCACCGGACCCACGATGGCCGGGAGACGGAGGTCCAGGGCTGGGGGAGGAGTTGGCCGGCGCTTAGAACGCCGGAGGCCCGGACGGCCGCGAGGCGTTCTCGCGCAGCGAGCGGCCAGGGATGGCCGCGAGCGGTAGGCCAACGCCTCCCCCAGCCCTGGACCGGGGCACCACCGCGGGGCCTTGGAAACTGGTGACTTGCGGCTGACGCACAGGCGGGGTAAGCTGAGTGCGGAGATCGAGGAGGACAGACATGCCCACTGACCCCAGGAACCACTCGGAAACCTCCGCCGGCGAGCCCAAGCCCGCCAAGGCCGATGGCCTGGAGGCCTATCACACCGTGGCCGACACCGTGGGCATGGTGCCCAATGTCCGCTTCAGGGACAACCTGATCCAGGGCCTGGTCATCGGCGGGGGGGCGCTGATCTCCACGCTGGTCGGATTGGTCCTGGGCGGCTGGACCGGTGCGGCCATCGGTTTGGTCTGCGGGCTGGTCCTCTTCCTGCTGGTCAGCGGTGCCGTGCTCATGGTCATAGGCTGGGTCCGGGCAGCCAGAAAGCTGAAGAAGTAGCTGTGGACGGGCAGAAGGCCGCAGGAATCCTGTCGTGGGCGGCCCTGGCGGCCGGGCTGCTCCTCTTGCTGTGCCTGCATGCCGCGTTTCTGGGCGTCCCGGCGCTTCTGCTGGGAGTGGTCGGGGTCATCTATTCGCTTCGCAGATCCGGATCCGCGGAAAGTCGCCTCAATCGCCACCGCACCGGGCTTGCCGCGCTCGGGGTCGTGACCGTTGCCCACCTCCTGGTCCTGGCCTTCTCGGTCCAGTTCTTCCTGATCCCCACGGGGACCGACATCCGGCCGATGGGCTGGACGCTGCTGATGTTCTTCATCGCCATCATCACGCTGGTGGTGGCCGTGCCGCTGGCGATTGCCGCAATCGCGAAGGAACGCCCGCGCCTGCCGGGGCTGATCGGGCTGGTCCTCGGGTTCACGCCGCTATGCTCTGCCCTGCTGCTCCTGCGCTTGGCCGTGTGGGCGAAGGGGCTTCATCTGTCGGAGTGAAGCCCCTTTCCCCGCATCACGCTGGTTCGGGCCGGGCGGCCTCAGCCCGGGAAGCGATCGGCCCGGGTGCGAACAAAGGTGGCCAGGGCCTCGTCGAAGCGCTCGGCTCGGCGGGCCTTGAAGTAGGCCGCCTCAAGCCTATGGACCGCCGCCTGATCGGACTCCCAGAGATCCTCCAGCCTCTCAGCCAGACGCGGCGCGTCAGGCCGGAGGCCTGCCCGCCTTAAGTACCGGGCGATGGCCTTGATGGCGGCCGCCACTCGCGGCACCCCGAGGCCCCCAGCGGCCTCGGCCGCTGCAAATATGGTGGTTGCCGGGTACTGCGGGGGGATGGCCTGAAGGCCGTCGTGGTGGATGGCGTCGTCCAGATCGTGGATGGCCAGAACCGCCGTCTCTTCCTGAGTCAGCGGCTCGCTGCCTACCTTGTGCCGGAGGCACTCGGCCAGCGTTCCCACCCAGGCCTCCGGGGCTGCGCTTCTGACCAGCTTCCTAAGATCGTAGCGCGCCGCTGGATTGGCCAGGAGGTCGGGGCGCATCTTGGCCAGCAGATGACTGCATCGTTCGGCCTGTTGCTTGGCCGAGCGCTCACCAGCGTCGAGGGCGGCGTGGCAGAGAATCACCTCGAAACGGTTGTTGTTCACCGTGTTGAGCAACGGGCGGATCATCCGGATGGGGCGCTCGAGCAGGAAGGCGACCATCTCCGGCCGGAGCGTGTCAAGGGCCTCCTCCAGGACGCCGCAGGTCAACGGCGCGCCGGCATCGAGCAGGAGCTGGACCATTTTGATGGAGGCCTTCCGAGCAGCGCAGCACAGGTAGAGATTGTCGGCGGAGCTGTCCGCAATGCGCACGTCGGCACCCGCGGCAACCAGTCGGCCAGCCCCGCGCACGGAGTCCTCAGCCGCGGCCTGCAGCAGCCGGGCGGCCCGGGGTGGAAGCAGCTTGACCGGGATGTAGCGCCCACCCGGGCTGCTCCAACCAGCCGCGGCGCTTCAGACTCCGGGCGATCCGGGCCAGCAGAGCCTTGGAGCAGGCGGACTCCGCCCAGCCCAGGGCGCTGTGGCAGACCGCCTCGGAGAAGTCGTCGAAGGGGCTGTAGCGCGAGGCTGCCAGGGCATCGAAGAGCCGGACGTCCCGGCTTTCGATAGCCTCCACATACGCGGTCAGGCCGCCTCCGAAGGCGGAGGTGGTGTTGGGATTGGCACCTCGGCGATCAGGCGGCGCACCAGGGTCAGATCGCCGTCTTCGGTCGCCCTGCGGAGATCATAGCGCGTCCGATTAGATCCAGACATTTCCGCTCCCTTGTAGCATCGGCCCCGGTCAGCTTGCTGGTGCCCCCCACCCCGGCAACTCCACCCTGAACGTCGCCCCGCGGCCGGTCGCAGCGCCGCCGCCATCGCAGCTCAAGCTCCCGCCGTGCTCCTCGGCGATCCGCCGGGAGACGGCCAGGCCCAGCCCGGCGCCGCCGCTCTTGGTGGTGTAGAAGGGCGCGAAGATCTTCTCGACCTCCTCGGGCCTGATCCCCGGGCCGGAGTCCGAGACCTCGAGCAGGAGACGTCCGCCCCCGCCCGCCGCCGGCCTGATCCGCACGACGATCTCGCCGCCACGCGGCTGGGCCTGCATGGCGTTCAGGACCAGGTTCACGAGCACCTGCTTGACCTTGTTGCGGTCGGCCCTGGCGGCCCCCGCGGCCGGGTCGAACTCGGTCCTGGCCACGACGTGGGCGTGCTCCAGCTGCCGGCGCATGAAGGCCAGGACCTCCTCGACCAGCGCGGGGAGTTCCACCCGCGCGAAGACCGGCGGCGCCGGCCGGGCGAAGGAGACCATCTCGTCGACCACGAGCTCCAGGCGCGCCAGCTCCTCGAGGACCGCGCGGAGCCGCTCGGCGGCCTCCGGGCGCTTCTCGTCGGCCAGTTCCATCTCCACGACCATCTTGGCGCTGGTCAGGGGGTTCCGCACCTCGTGGGCCATGGCCGCGGCCATCTGCCCGGCCACGGCCATCCGTTCGGAGCGGACCAGTTCCTCGCGCGCCGCGACGAGCGCGGCGCTCATCCGCTCGAGGCTCTCGCCGAGTTCCTCCACCTCGCGCCCGCCGCCCGGGGCGGCCCGGAAGGCCAGTTCGCCGCCGGCCGCGCGGCCGGCCTCGCCGGCCAGCTCGCCGAGCGGCCGGGCCACGGTGCGGGCCAGCAGGAACCCGAGGAACACCGCCGCCAGCGCGCCGGCCAGCGCCGTCCAGCCGATGGGAGCGGCCGCGGCGCGCCGGACGCGGTCGATCTCCGCCTGGGGGACAAGCAGCAGGGTCAGCCGCGGGACGCTCCGGCCCCCGGCGGCCTCAGCGTCCAGCGGGGGGTCGCTGCGCCAGGCGCTGAACACCTGGAAGCGCCGCCCGGCCAGGGTCAGGGGCCCGTCGAGGCGAGGCTCCGGCCGCGGCGACCGGCCATAGGCGCTCAGGTGGCGCTGCAGTTCGGCCCGCTCGGCCTCCGGCAGGGTGGTGTCGATGAGCGGGGCGCTGCCGCCGCCGCCGGCCGAAAGGCCCCGGACGCTGGCCACCTCGGCGCCGACCAGCGCCTTGGTCCTCGCCAGGATGTCGGGGTTGCTGACGAAGCTCGGCGGGATGGACTGGACCAGGGAGGCCATGCGGCCGCGGTAGAGCGCCTCGGCGGCCAGCCCTGCGCGCCAGGCGGCCAGGCCCGCGGTGATCAGGGAGACGGCCAGGAAGAGGCCCCCGAAGGCCAGGGCCAGTCGCGTGCCCAGGCCCAGCGGACGCCTCATGCAGCCGGGCTCCCGGGCCGGCCGTCCTCCGGCTTCGGCGCCGGCGGCTCGAAGGGCTTCCGCCCAGCCCTGCGCGCCGCCAGCCAGGCCGCGCCGAAGACCAGCATCAGCCCGACGCTGATGTGCTGGAAGACGCTCAGGTTGAGCGGCACCAGCGACGGCCCGTCGGCGAAGGTGTCGGCCCTCAGGAACTCGTTGCAGAAGCGCCAGAGCGCATAGAGCAGCCCGAAGGCGCAGGCCGGGCCGCCGGCGAACGTCCGGCGCGGCCAGATCAGCCACCAGATCAGCACGGCCATGGCCAGCGCCGCGAGCGTCTCGTAGAGCTGGGTCGGGTGGACCGGGACGGCCTCCCGGAACCCGCAGAGCTGCCCGTTCTCGAAGAGCGCGTAGACGTGGCTGTGCTGCGGATAGGTCACGCCCCAGGGCAGGTCCCCGGCCACGCGCCCGAAGCAGCAGCCGTTGAGGAAGCAGCCGATCCGGGTCATGGCCAGCCCCACGGCCGCCGGGGCGGCGACGAAGTCCAGCACGTCGACGAAGGGGATCTTGCGCCGGCGGGTGTAGAGCCAAAGGGCCAGTATGCCCCCGCCCAGCCCCCCGTAGAAGACCAGCCCGCCCTTCCAGGTGGCCAGCATGGCCCCCAGCCAGCCGAACGGCCCCATCCACTCCGGCCACATGGCCCGGGATACGAAGTAGTCCGGCCAGTAGATGACCACGTGGAGCAGCCGGGCGCCGAGCACTCCGCCGACGATGGCGAAGATGCCCATGTCGAAGACCTCCACCTTCTCGAGGCCCAGGGCCGCCGATCGCCGCCGGGCCATCCACACGGCCAGCAGAAAGCCGACCATGAGCATGGTGCCGTAGGCCGGGACGGCCAGGCCCAGGATAGGGATCGTGAAGAGGGTGGGGCTCATGGGCCTACTTCCGGCCCGCGCGCGACCTTCCGGCCGGCTCAAGAAGCAGGTTGTCGATCAGCCGGGTCCGGCCGAAGCGGACCGCCAGCAGGGCCAGCGCCGGGCGCGTGATCTTCTCGATGTCCTCGAAGCTGTCGGGGTCGACGACCGCGGCGTAGTCGAGCTCGGCCAGCGGCTCCTCGACGATCTCCTCGGCCATGGCCGCGGCCACCTTGGTGGCCTGGCGCTCGCCGTCGGCGACCAGGTCCGCGGCGGTCTTCAGCGCCCTGGCCAGACACAGCGCCGCCTGCCGCTCACCGGGGTTCAGGTAGGCGTTCCGGGAGCTCATGGCCAGGCCGTCCGGCTCGCGGACTATGGGGCAGGCCACCACCTGGACGCCGAAGTTGAGCCCGCGGACCAGGTTGCGGATCACCGCCAGCTGCTGCGCGTCCTTCTGGCCGAAGTAGGCCCGGTCGGGCAGAACGATGTTGAAGAGCTTGGCCACCACCGTGGCCACCCCGCGGAAGTGGCCGGGGCGGCTGGCGCCCTCCAGCGGCCCGGCCACCGCGCCGGGCTCGACGGCGGAACTGAAATCCTTCGGGTACATCTCCTCGGCCGAGGGCGCGAAGACCGCGTCCACGCCGGCCCCGGCCGAGAGATCCAGGTCCCGCTCCAGGTCCCGCGGGTAGCGCTCGAGATCCTCGCCGGGACCGAACTGGGTCGGGTTCACGAAGATGCTGACGGCCACGAAGTCGTTCTCGGCCCGGGCCCGGCGCATCAGCGAGACGTGCCCCTCGTGGAGCGCGCCCATGGTGGGCACGAAACCGACCGACTTGCCGGCGGCGCGCTCGGCCAGGGAGAGCCGCCGCATGGCGGCGGCCTCAGTGACGACCTGGGGTTTCTTCACGGGCTATTTCTTCCCTTCGGCGCTCATGGCCGCCAGCGGGGAGCCGCCACCGGGCGGCGCGAAGAAGCTCGTCCCCGGCCCCAGGCCGACCAGCGCGTCGACCAGCGCGGCCAGCTGCTCCCGACCGCGGACCAGGTCGAGTTCGTCGGTGTCCACCACCAGCACCGGCGCCCCGGCCGGGCTCCGGAAATGCTCGGCGTAGGCGGCGCAGATCCTCTCGAGATAGGCGGGGAGGTCCTCGCCAAGCTCGTAGGCGATGCCCCGCCGGCGGACGCGCTCCATGAGCACGCCGGGCGAGGCCCGCAGGTAGACGATGGCGTCGGGCCGCTCGAGCCTCCCGGCCACGCCCTCCTCCAGGCGACGATAGAGCCCGAATTCCTCGGGGGACAGGTTCAGCCCCGCGAAGATCCGGTCCTTGTCGAAGAAGTAGTCGGCCACCGTCCCGCCGGCGAAGAGGTCGCCCTGGGCCAGCTCCGACAGCTGCCGGTAGCGGTCGAGCAGGAAGGAGACCTGGGCCTGGAAGGCCCAGCGCCGCCGGTCCTTGTACATCAGCGGCAGGAAGGGGTTGGCCTCGGGGGCCTCCAGCACCAGCCGGTAGCCGAGTTCGTGGGCCAGCCGCGCGGCCAGCGTGGTCTTGCCCACGCCCATGGGGCCCTCCACGGCGATGTGCCGGAAGGGGCTGGCCCGGCGCCCGGAACCAGCGCGCCGGGCCGGGGCGTTAAAGGCCGCCCAGAGCTCAGCCACGGTCCGCCCGGTGCCGGGCACGGCCAGGCCCGGGGCGATTTCGGCCAGCGGCTCGAGCACGAAGCCGCGCTCGGCGATCCGCGGATGCGGGACGGTCAGGTCGGGCGCGTCGATGACCCGCTCGCCATAGAGCAGGATGTCGATGTCGATGGGCCGGGCAGCCCAGCGCTCGGCCGGGCGCTTCCGCCCCAGGGATTTCTCGACCTCCATGATGGCGGCGAGCAGCTCGCGCGGCGAGAGGTCGGTCTCGGCCATGGCCGCGGCGTTGATGAACTCCGGCTGGCCCTTCGGACCGCCGATCGGGGCGGTCTCGAACATGGCGC
Source organism: Planctomycetota bacterium (assembly GCA_022703445.1). Taxonomy (GTDB): domain Bacteria; phylum Planctomycetota; class SZUA-567; order JAKLDR01; family JAKLDR01; genus JAKLDR01. The sequence goes on from JAKLDR010000013.1 coordinate 60,777, forward strand.
TCGCCACCCGGATGCCCACGCCGCGCGCGGCCAGCAGCTCCAGCGCCCGGCGGACGTTGGCCTCGCGGTCGCCGAGGTTGGCCCCCAGGCCGAGGTAGACGGTGGGCATCAGTTCCTCCGTGGCGAATGACGTGCGGCCATCACTTTACGGCCCGACGGCTGGAGTGTCAACTGGGACGCCACAAATGCGGAATGATGAATTATGAATGCCGAACGGAAACGAGGGACTGCCCCCACGCCGTTCTGCATCCATCATTCAACATTCATGATTCGCCGCGGCGCCTACCACTTGATCCGCCCGATGCGGCCGACCGCCTCGGCCAGGCGCTTTTCCGGCACGGTCAGGGCGGCACGCAGGTAGCCCTCGCCGCTCGGCCCGAAGCCGATGCCCGGGGTGAGGACGATGTCGGCCTCCTCCAGGATCCGGGTGGCCGCGTCGGCGCTCTGCAGGCCCTTCGGAGTGGGGAACCAGACGTAGAAGGCGCCCCTGGGCTTCTGGACCGCCAGTCCCAGCTTCGCCAGGCCGTCGCAGAAGACGTCGCAGCGCTTCTGGTACATGGCCCGCAGCGGGGAGATGAAGTCATCGTAGCGCTCCAGGGCCTCGACCGCGGCGAGCTGGATGGCCGTGAAGATGCCGCTGTCCACGTTGGTCTTGACCTTGCCGAGCGCGCCGCAGAGCTCGGCCGAGCCGGCCGCGAAGCCCACCCGCCAGCCGGTCATGTTGAAGGTCTTCGAGAACGAGTGGAACTCGATGACCCGTTCCATGGCGCCGGGGATGGAGAGCATGCTCATGGGCTCGGCGCCGTCGAAGGCCAGCTCGGAGTAGGCGGTGTCGCTGACCACGATCAGGTCGTGCTTCTGGGCGAAGGCCAGGAGCTCCTGGTAGAACTTCGCGTCGGCCACCGCGCCGGTGGGGTTGTTCGGGTAGTTGACGTAGATCATCTTGGCGCGCTTGAGGCTCGCCGGCTTGATGGCGCCGAGGTCCGGCAGGAAGCCGTTCTTGGCCAGCAACGGCATCATGACCGGCTCGCCGCCGGCGAAGATGGTGCCCGAGCGGTAGGGCGGATAACCCGGCTCGGGGATCAGCGCGGCGTCGCCCGGGTTGATGTAGGCCAGGGGGAAGTGGGCGATGCCCTCCTTCGACCCGATGATCGGGTAGATCTCGCCGTCCGGCGAGAGTTCCACGCCGAAGCGCTTCTTCATCCAGCGGGCGGCGGCGCCGCGCAGCTCGGGTGAGCCGTTGTCCAGCGCGTACTGGTGCGTCGCCGGGTTCTGGGCGTGCTTGTAGAGCGCGTCGATCACGAACTTGGGCGTCGGGCTGTCCGGGTCGCCGATGCCCAGGTTGATCACGTCGCGGCCGGCGGCGATGGCGGCCTTCTTCTTCTTGTCGATCTCGGCAAAAAGGTAGGGGGGCAGCTTCTGGAGACGCTCGGCGATCTGGAACTTGGGGGGCACGGGCTTGATCCTCCACGGCCGGACGGGGAAACTGGCGGCCACCGCCAGTCATGAGCCGTCGCCAACGGCGGCTACTTTAACGCCCGGCGGAAAGGGTGTCAACCGGAGGCGTAGGCACCGGGTCTTCACACTGGCCAGTCCGGCGCCGGGTCCTTGACAATAATTGTCACCTCCCTACACTCTATGGTCGCCGTGACAGGGCGATGGCCGGCCAATAAGTAGGTGAAGGCCGGCGCGTTCAGACCGGGCTAGCCCGGCCCCTGATGTCCCGTGGAGATACTGGAGGCCCCGCATGGTGACCCTAGAGGAACTTCTCCGGGTAATGATCGAACGCGGCTCCAGCGACCTGCACATCACCGCCGGCAGCCCGCCCCGCATCCGTGTCGACGGCAAGCTCAACCCCACCGAACACGAGATGCTCGACGCCGAGTGGAGCCAGCGGCTGGCCTACAGCATCCTGGACAACGACCAGATCGCCAAGTTCGAGCGCGACCTGGAACTGGACATGTCCTTCGGCATCGCCGGCATCGGCCGCTTCCGCACCAACGTCTTCATGCAGCGCGGCGCGGTGGGCATGGCCATCCGGGTGATCCCCTATGAAATCGCCAGCTTCGAGACCCTGGGCCTGCCCCAGGTGGTCTGCCAGAAGCTCTGCGATCTGCCCAAGGGCCTGGTCCTGGTGACCGGGGCCACCGGCTCGGGCAAGTCGACGACGCTGGCCGCCATGATCGACAACATCAACACCTATCAGCCGGTGCACATCGTCACCATCGAGGACCCCATCGAGTTCGTGCACCGCAACAAGACCTCCCTGGTCAACCAGCGCGAGGTCGGCCCGGACACCAAGGGCTTCTCAGAGGCCCTGCGCCACGTCCTGCGCCAGGACCCGGACGTGGTGCTGATCGGCGAGATGCGCGACCAGGAGACCATGGAGGCCGGGCTGACCCTGGCCGAGACCGGCCACCTGACCTTCGCCACCCTGCACACCTCCGACTGCGTCCAGACCATCAACCGCATCATCGACGCCTTCCCGACCGGGCAGCAGAACCAGATCCGCACGCAGCTCTCCTTCGTGCTCGAGGGAGTCTTCTGCCAGCAGCTCCTGCCCGTGGCCAACGGCAAGGGCCGGGTGCTGGCCGCCGAGATCATGCTGCCCAACGAGGCCATCCGCGCGCTGATCCGCGAGGACAAGGCCCACCAGATCCAGTCCAGCATCCAGGTCGGCGGCAACGTGGGCATGCGCACCATGAACCAGTCGCTGTTCGAGCTCTACAAGCGCGGCCAGATCACCTACGAGGACGCCATCCACCACACCTCCGACCCGGAGGACCTGAAGCGCACCTTCCAGCGCGCCGTCCCCGGGCCGGGAGGGCGGTAGGCCGGGCCGGCGCCGCTGGGGACGGGAACCGGAACGGGGGCAGGCTGACCGATGGTCCGCATCACGCGCATGACCAAGAAGCGGCTCGGGGAGCTGCTGCGCGACGAGGGACTGGTCAACGAGGCCCAGATCGAGGAGGCCCTGGCCGATCAGCGCAAGTCCGGGGAGCTGCTCGGCGAGGTGCTGGTCCGCCTCGGCTACGTCACCGAGGCCGACATAGCCCAGACCATTGTCACCCAGTTCGGCCTGCCCTACATCGCCGTCAAACAGTACTTCCTGTCCGACGACGTCATCAAGCTCTTCCCGGAAAGGCTGATGCGCCAGCACCAGTTCATCCCCCTGGACCGGATCGGGCGGGTCATCACCATTGCCGTCGGCGGGCTGCTCAACTTCGACGTGCTCACCGAGCTGGAGAACATGGCCACCGCGCGGATCCAGGTGTTCGTGTCCACCTGGAGCGAGATCAAGGCGGCCATCGACGATCGCTTCAAGGGGTCGGCCAAGCCCAAGGCCAAGGGACAGACCCAGGTCTCCGCGCCGCCGCCGCCCGGACCGGCGCCGGCCGCCCAGGCGCCCGCTGCCGCCGAAGGCGAGGACAGCACCCTGACCGAACTCGGCAACATGCTGCTCGGCGACGTCGGGGGCGGACCGGAGCCGCAGAAGTGAACAAGTTCGACAAGCGCCTCGGCTCGATCCTGGTCAAGGCCCGCCTGATCACCCAGGAGGCCATGGACGATGGCCTGGCCGCCGCCGAGAAGGACAGCAAGAGCCTCACCGAAGTGCTGGTCGGCAAGAAGACGGTCGACGAGAAGGCGGTCATCGGCTGCATCGCCGAGGAGATGAACCTCCCGCCCATCGATCTCACCAAGGTGGAGATCGACAAGGCGGCCATGGAGCTCATCCCCGAGGACCTGGCCAACTACTACACGGTCCTGCCCGTCGCCAAGATCGGCAAGGCCCTTACCCTGGCGGTGGCCAACCCCTTCGACATCCTGACCCTCGACGACATCAAGATCGTCACCGGCTGCGAACTGCTCCCCGTCGTCTCCAGCGATGTGACCATCAAGAAGGGCATCCAACGCGCCTACAACAAAGCCCAGGCTCAGATGGAGGAGCTCTTCGCCAAGGAGGGCGACGCCGACAAGGACCTGGTGCTCACCGAGAAGAAGGAGGAGGAGGCCGACGCCGCCGCGCTGGCCGCGGAGGGCGAAGAGGCCCCGGTGGTGAAGCTCGTAAACCTCATGATCCTGCAGGCCATCCGGGAGGGCGCCTCGGATATCCACATCGAGCCGTTCGAGAAACACCTGCGCGTGCGCTATCGCGTGGACGGCGCCTGCCACGAAACGGTCAGCCCGCCGCTCAAGATGCACTCGGCCATCGTCAGCCGCATCAAGATCATGAGCGAGATGGACATCGCCGAGCGCCGCCGGCCCCAGGACGGCAAGTTCCAGATGAAGGTCCAGGGCCGGCAGATCGACTTCCGCGTCTCCATCCTGCCCATGATCCACGGCGAGAAGGTGGTCATCCGCGTACTCGACACCTCCGCGCTGGCCCTGTCCCTCGACTCCCTGGGGTTCGAGGAGAAGGCCCTCAAGGACTTCCGCAAGGCCCTGGCCTCGCCCTACGGCATGATCCTGGTCACCGGGCCGACCGGCTCAGGCAAATCCACCACCCTGTACTCGGCCGTCAAGGAAGTGCTCAACATCGAGGACAACATCACCACGGTGGAGGACCCCGTCGAGTACCAGCTGGACGGCGTCAACCAGGTCCCGGTCTCCGAGAAACGCGGACTGACCTTCGCCGCGGCCCTGCGCTCCATCCTGCGCCAGGACCCGGACACGGTCATGATCGGCGAAATCCGCGACCGCGAAACCATCGAGATCGCCGTCAAGGCGGCGCTCACCGGCCACCTGGTCTTCTCCACCCTGCACACCAACGATGCGCCCAGCACGGTGACCCGTATGGTGGACATGGGCGTGGAGGCCTTCCTGGTTGGCGCGGCCACCGTGCTGATCGCCGCCCAGCGACTGGGACGCAAGGTCTGCAGCGAGTGCAAGGAGCCGGTGGACGTGCCGGAGCCGGCGCTGCTCGAGGCCGGCTGCTCGCCGGATCAGGCCAAGGGGGCCAAGCTCTTCAGGGCCAAGGGCTGCAGCCGCTGCGCCGGCGGATACAAGGGCCGCTTCGCGCTCCTGGAGACCATGCCGCTAAACGAGGAACTGCGCCGGGTGATCTCCACCGGGGCCAACGCCCTGGAGATCAAGCGCGAGGCCATCAAGCAGCAAATGCTGACTCTGCGTCAGGTGGGGTTGGCCAACGCCCTCCGCGGCAAGACCAGTCTGGAAGAGGTCGTGGCCATCACCATGGAAGACAAGTAGGAGCCGACGCCATGCCGACTTTCAAGATCACCGCCAGCGACAAGGCCGGCCGCAAGGTCAACCGCACGGTGGAGGCCCCCAGCCAGGGCGAGGCCGTGGCCGTGCTCCGGCGGGAGGGATACACCGCGCTGGACATCCACGAGGAGCGCGGAGGCGCGTCCGGGGCCGCCAAGACCCGCAAGGGGCCCTCGCCGCGGGTCTCCGGCTCGGATCTGGCCATCTTCACCCGCCAGTTCGCCACCATGATCGGCGCCGGCATCGCCGTGCTCGAGTGCCTTGACGTGCTCACCCAGCAGGCTTCGGACCCCGGATTCCGTTTCTGCCTGGAGACGGTGGTTGAGGACATCCGCGGCGGAACCGACCTGTCCACGGCCATGTCCCGCCACCCGAAGGTCTTCAGCCACATCTATGTGAACATGGTCAAGGCCGGCGAGGCCTCCGGCCAGCTCGAGGCGATCCTCGTGCGCCTGGCCGAGTACATGGAGGCCACCGTCAAGCTGAAGCGCGAGATCGTCTCGGCCATGACCTACCCGGTGATCTCGCTGGTCATGATCTTCGGCGTCACCGCCTTCCTGATGATCTTCATCATCCCCAAGTTCGAGGAGATCTTCAAATCGCTGAACGTCGACCTGCCGATCCCCACCCGGGTGGTGCTGATCACCTCCAAGATCATGGTCAGCTACTGGTGGGCGGTGCTGATCGGCCTGGCCCTGCTGATCACCGGCATAGTCCTCTTCAAACGCACCGAGACCGGAGGGCTTCTCGTCGACAAGCTGACCCTGAAGATCCCGGTGTTTGGGCCGCTCTTCCAGAAGGTGGCCCTGTCCCGCTTCGCCCGCACCTTCTCCACCCTGATCAAGAGCGGCGTGCCCATCCTCGGCGCGCTGGAGATCGTCGCCTCCACCAGCGGCAACCGGGTGATCGAAGCCACCGTCTCCAGCTGCAAGGACTCGATCCGGGCCGGCGAACCGCTCTCCAAGCCCCTCTCGCAGAGCCCGGTCTTCCCGCCCATGGTGGTGCGCATGATCTCCATCGGCGAGAAATCGGGCGCGCTCGAACAGCTGCTCGAGAAGATAAGCCAGTTCTACGACGAGCAGGTCTCGGCCGCGGTCGAGGGCCTGACCGCCATGATCGAGCCGATCATGATCGCCATCATGGGTCTGGTGGTTGGCGGCATCGTCATCAGCGTGTTCCTGCCCATCGTCAAGATCCAGCAGATGCTCAGCAAGAAGTAGCCGCTGCGGCGCTCTGCACGGAAGTGCTCTCTGTCTGACGGCGCCGGCGGGCCGGCGCCTACGCTGCCGGACCGGAACGGATGACCACGCCGCTGGCCAGATTCGTTGACGAGGAGGAGCGCCTCGAAGGCGGCGCCAAGGCGCTGGCCGTCCTACGGCTGGCCCTGGCCGTCCTGGCCATCGGCGTGACTCTGGCCATGGCCCTGGCCGGCACAGGCACCGAGGCCGCCATCCGGCTGTTCGGCCTGCACCCCGTATACAGCGCCGCGGTGGCCGTCTGCGCCCTGGACGTGGCCTACATGATCCTGCTGGGGAGGGCGCGAGGGGACGCCGGGCGCACCGCCATGCTCGCCGCCGCGGGCATCGGCCTGGACATCCTGGTGGCCAGCGCCCTGATCTGCCTGACCGGCGGCTACAGCAGCCCTTACCTCCCGCTGGTCTTCGTCTGGGTGATCGCCGCCGGGACGGTGCTTTCCGGAAGGGCCGCCTTCGCCGCTGCCAGCCTGGCAGTGGTCTTCCTGTCGGCGGCCAGCCTGCTGCGCCACTTCGGAGTCATCCCCGGCTCCCTGCCTGGCGGCCCGGAGGAGGGCGCGGAACTCTGGCGGGCCGGCGCCTTCCACCTGGCCCAGGCGGGGGCCTTCTTCCTGGTGGCCGCCCTGGCCGGCGCGCTCTCCAAGCGCCTGGCGGCCGCCCGGCTCCTGGCCGACGAGATCCTGGCCTCCATCACCGAGGGCCTGCTGGTCATCGACGGGCGGGGCCGCATCAGCTATGCCAACCGCGAGGCGGAGCGGCTGCTGGGCGTCCGGCTGCCATCCGGGGAAGCCCTGCCCGCCCAGGCCACGTCAGCACCTTTGGCGGGAGTTCTGGGACTGCTCTCCGGAGCCCGGGACAGCCTCAGCCCACGCCTGGTTGACCTCCCCGCCGGACCGGGCGGACCACCCTCGGCCATATCCGTGTCGGGAGCGGCCATCCGCGACGGCCGCGGCGCCTTCCGCGGGCTCATCGCCGTCGTCTCCGACCGCTCCGCGGAGAAGGCCCTGGAGGCGGCCACCCGCCTGGCCGAGCAACGCCGCCGCCTGGGCGAACTGGCCATGTCCATAGCCCACGAGATCCGCAACCCGCTGGCGGCCATCCGCGGAGCGGCCCAGGAGATCGGGAGGGAGAAGGGCATTTCCACGACCGGGCGCGAGCTCACCGACGTGGTCGTGTCCGAGAGCGACCGGCTGGACCGGATCGTCACCGACTTCCTGACCTTCGCCAGGCCACGCCCACCGCTCTTCGCCAGGGTCGACCTGCACGCCCTGGCCGCCGAGGCCCTGGACCTGCTGGGACGCGGGCTGGGCCCGGGAAAGCGGGTCGAGCTCATCAACGATGTCCCGCCGGGCACGCTCTGCCAGGGAGACGCCGATCAGCTGCGGCAGGCCCTGCTCAACCTGGGGCTCAACGGCATAGCCGCCGCGCAGGGCCAAGGCCGCCTCCGGGTCTCTGCCCGCCGCGCCACGCTGGAGGAATTCCTGGCGGGCATGGCCTCGGAACGCAGGGCCCGCCAGCCTGCGCCGCCCGCATCCCGCCAGGGCTCTGCCGGGTACTGCCTGGAAGTCGCCGACGACGGAGCCGGCATGGACCTGACCACCCTGTCCAGGGCGGGAGAGCCCTTCTTCACCACCCGGCCCGACGGGACCGGCCTGGGGCTGGCCATCGTTGAGAGGGTGGCCGCCGCCCACAACGGCGCCGTGAACATCACCAGCGCCCCTGGCCGGGGAACGGCCGTGACCATCTGGCTGGCTGAGCACCTGGAGAAATGACCATGCCGGACATCGCCCAGCCCACCCCGGGCAGGATTCTGGTGGTCGACGACGAGGTTTCCATGCGCAAGGTCCTCAGCGCCGTGCTCGGCTCGGACGGCCACGAGGTCCGGGCCACCGACGACGGCAACGAGGCCATCGCGGCTTTCGCCGACGGGTCATGGGACCTGGTCATCGAGGACCTGCGCATGCCCAAGATGCACGGCCTGGAGCTGCTGGGCAGGCTCAAGGGCATCGATCCGGCGGCCATGGTCATTGTCATGACCGCCTTCGGCACATGGGACACGGCGGTCGAGGCGATGCGCCTGGGCGCTTACGACTATCTCAAGAAACCATGCGACAACGAACACCTCCGCGCCGTGGTCGCCAAGGCCATCGCCCGCCGGCGCGCCGGTGCGACCTCGGCCCGATTCCGGGCCAACACGTCCCCGGCGGTGGAGGTGCTCATCGGCAACGACCCCCGCATGCGCGAAGTCATGGATGTGATCCGCCGTGTCGCCCCCACCGACAGCACCGTGCTCATTCAGGGGGAGAGCGGCACCGGCAAGGAACTGGCCGCGGCCTCCATCCATTCCCAGAGCCTTCGCGCGGACGGCCCGTTCATCGACATCAACTGCGGCGCCTTCGCCGAGACACTGCTCGACAGCGAACTCTTCGGCCATATCAAGGGGGCCTTCACGGGAGCGGTGGCCGACAAGATGGGCCTCATGGAGGCCGCCGATCAGGGAACGCTCTTCCTGGACGAGGTCGCCGAACTGTCTCCGGCCACCCAAGTCAAGCTGCTCAGGGTGCTGGAGACCCGGCAGTTCCGACCGGTCGGCGGAGTCAACGACAAGAGGGTGGACGTCCGCTTCATCGCCGCCACCAATCGCAACCTCGCCGAACTGGTGACCAGCGGGGCCTTCCGCGAGGACCTCTTCTTCCGGCTCAACGTCATTCCCCTGGTCATCCCGCCCCTCAGAGACAGGCGCGGGGACATTCCGCAGCTGGCCGGCTTCTTTCTGGCCAAGCACGCGGCACGCACGGGGCGCCAGATCACCACCATCGACGAAGGCGCCGCCGAATGGCTCAAGTGCCACGACTGGCCCGGCAACGTCAGGGAGCTAGAGAACACCATAGAGCGCGCCGTGGCACTGACGCGCTCAGACCGCCTGACAGTCGAGGACCTGGCCGCCACCTCCAACCCGCTTCGTGCCGCGCCCGCCTCCGCTCCCACGGCCTCTCAGACTCGTACGGACCCCATCGCCACTCCTCCGGCGGGAATGAACCTGGACGAACACCTGGCAGCCATCGAAAAGGACTTCATTCTCAAGGCACTGGCCTCGACCGGCGGCAATATGACTGAGGCGGCGAAGCTCCTGGGCATGACTTTCAGGGCCATACGCTACAAGGTCCGCAAGTACGGCCTGCGCTGAGGCGCACAAGCCAACTTACGCCGAGCCGCGGCCAGTCCAAGCACCCGGCAAGGGCCATCCCTGCCAAAATGGCACCACACGCAGTGCACATGTGCCATTCATGGAAGATGCGTTCTGATCGTCGGTCGCAAGTGAC
>JAKLDR010000130.1 GCA_022703445.1 Planctomycetota bacterium
CGTCCACGCCGCCATCGGCCGCCAGGTGCGGAGGGGCGGGGTGGGATGGGCAGTTACGTCCGGCATGGCATCCTAAGCCCCCACGGGCGCCCCGGGTGTTTTACCGAAGGCCCTCGTTGCGGATTGGTCACTTGTTGCCATCCGCCGCGTCATCTTTCGCCTTCCTCCCGGCCTCCGAACCGCCCCCAGGTCGCGGGGCCGGTACAGCCCCCACACCAATCACTTTGGACAAGTCCCACAGCCGGAGGTAATTACCCCCAGTGAGCACGTACCGGCCGTCTGGCGAGAAAGCAACCGTGCACAAACTACCGGCTCGCCATCGCGCCAGTTCCTTGCCTGTTTCTATCTCCCATATGCGTAACGACCCTTCTTCGTTCCAACCGGCGGCTGTGGCAAGCAGCCTGCCATCGCGGGATACCGCAATGTCTGCGATGCCGTTGCGATGCCCGACAAATCTTCGCAGTTCTTTGCCGGTGTTGACGTCCCAAAGCCGCGCGGCCCGGTCCAAGCTCCCCGATATTATGCGACGCCCATCCTGCAGGAACTTGACAGCCCAAACCCCCTTCTCGTGGCCCCAAAATTCCTGGTGCTTTCCTGTGCCAATGTTGAATACCCTAATTGGGCAGTGTCTAGGCTCTTCGGGCCGCGTATTGGCGAACGGCATGTCGATTCCCGCTACCAACCGTTGTCCGTCTGGCGAGAAGTCCATGTCATGAATTCCCTCAGCTATGAGTGTTTGTACCTCTTCCCCTGTCTTGGAGTCCAATATCACAATCGCGTCACACGACCGGTTCTGGGCAATACGTCGGTTATCCGGCGAGAAAAGAACCGGGCCTTGCCACTCCCACGTCCCGTATTCGCGGATCACCCGCCCGGTTTCAACATCCCATAGACGCGTGCTGGTATTACTATAACCGACAAGGAGGCTTCGACCATCTTGAGAGAAGGACGCGCTGCAAGCCAGTCCCGAAGGATGTTTGCTCATGGAACCGGTCTGGACGGGACCGGTCCGGAAGACTTGCAGTTCCTTCCCATCAGGAATACTCCAAATGGCCACGGTAGAGTCGTTCCAAATCACCACCGCCGACTTGCCATTCGGATGGAAACGCACCTCGTCCACCTGTAACCGTTTGCCCGGCGCATATTCTTTCGCCCATTCCTTGATCATGGCCGGATGCGGTGGTTTCACGTTCGAACACGCTCCGACAAAGACCAAGACGACAACAACCAGGATCATCGGGAGCGTGCGGCTATCTAAGAGAGTCTTCATTCTCTTCATCTCCCTGTCAGGGCGTGCTACGGCCCCGCAGCAGACCGCGGGTGATCAGATGAAGGTCAAGCTTGGCCGGCTCATCGGGCATAGGCGCGGTCCTCCTGTCACCGTCAGCTTACTCCTCCCGGCGGTGGCGCGCAAGCGCGGAGGACCACAAGCACCGATCTCCAGCCAAAGAAAAGGGGACGGGCCACCGGCCCATCCCCTTGGCTTCGGTTCAACTGTGTCTGTCTGTGATTATCCCTTGGTCCCCTTGGGGGCTTCCGGGCGCTTGCCGACCTTCTCGTCGAGCTCCTTGTTCATGTCGTCGACCAGGGCCTTGCTCTGGGCCTTGAACGCCTTCTGGGCCTCCTTCATCTTGTCCTTGTCGCCACCGGCGGCGGCGGAGGCCATGAACTCCTCGTTGAGCTTCTGATTCTTGGCGGTGAAGTCGTCGACGATCTTGGCGCCGACGTCGAACTTGGCCCGCAGTTCCTCCGGCAGGGCCTCGCGCACCACCTTGTTGGCCTCGCCGTCGGCCCCCTTGGCCGCGGCCATGATCTTGGCCACGTCCGGCACGCCCTGTCCGTCCCCCTTCGCGGCCTTGAGGTCCTCGGCCACCTTCTTGCGGTGCGCCGCCAGGGCATCCTCGACCTTCTTGGTCTGCTCGTCGGTCAGGCCCAGGCGCGAAAGCACCGGGTGATCCTTCACGTTGGTGCTCTTGCCGCCGCGGCTCGGGCGGCCGGGGGTGGCCTCCTCAGCCAGGGCCGCTGCGCTGAAGGCCAGGATCGCGAAGACTGCCAGGGACTTCCTCATGGGGTTCTCCTCAGATGTGAACCGGTCGGCCCGCCCGCCGCGCGCGCGGCCAGGAGGGGTGCTTGAGCCGCATCGGCGGCTCGTTGCTGGCGTATTGTAGTCATCGCCCGCTTCCTGCAAGAAGGTTTGCTGGCAGCCCATCGGGTTCAGGTTGTAGCACCTTCGGCTGGCGGCTGCGACTGCGGCCTCGAAGCCGCCGAGCGGCCGATCTCGGCGGTCTCGTCGGCGAGGCGCTCAACCTCGAACCGGACCATGGCCTTGTCGCGGCAGTCCATGGCCTCCTTGCCGCCGACCGGACTCTGGCGGACCCGGCCGTAGACTGCGTACAGGTCGCTGAGCGTGTGGTAGCAGAAGTTGCGGACGGCCGAGACGTCGGTATCCAGCATGTGCTGGCGGACGTAGAAGACGTCGCCCTTCCGGAAGGACGGGCACTTGGGGCTGGCCCGCAGCACCGTGAAGCGGACCACCGAGTGCGTGGTGACGATCCGCCCGTCGGCGTTCAGCTCGCTGGAAATGGCTGGTTCGCTGCCCATGGTGTCGCCTACTTGACTTCGCTCGTCTCCTCGACGGCGTAGGTGAGCTTGGCCCGCAGCATTCTCCGGTTGATGCTGTCGCCCATGTAGGCGTACTTGGCGGTGACGCCCACGCCGATCAGCCAGGTGAAGGCCAGGTCCGGCTCGGCCAGGGCCTTGTCCTTCGACTCCGGTCCCATGCTCTCGGCGTTGCCGTAGCCGCCGAAGTGGGTGATCTCGTTGCCGCCGGTGTCGAGCACGGCCACGCGGAAGCGGCCCAGGTCCGGGTACCAGACCCGGCCGAACTCGTCCACGTCGAAGCGGGTGTTCTCGCAGTTGCAGTAGTGCAGGCACTGGTGGCTGATGCCCATCCGGATCCACTCGGCGCCGGTGACCTTGAGGGGGTATAGCCGGCCGGCGTAGTAGCTGGCGTAGTTCTCGGTCTTCAGGCCCGGGTCGAGCTTGAGTTCGCCCTTGTAGGGGTTGCCGCCGCCGGACTGGTTGCTCTCGAAGTGGAAGGTGCCGCCCTTGGGGCCGAACTTGACGATGCTGCCGTACATGGTGGCGGTGGCGTCCTGCTGCGGCTTGGCCTCGGGGCTGCGCTCGCCCTTGTCGGTGAGGTCGAGCCGGCCGAAGACCTTCACGAACTCCTCGGGGTAGACCTCGCGGACGGGCTTCACCTGCTCGGCGACGTAGATGTTCCCCTGCTGGTCGAACTTTGGGCCGACGCAGTTGTCGGAGGCCTTCCAGATGATCGGGTTCTCCGAGACCAGCTTGCCGCCCGGGGTGTACTCGCGGAGCATCTTGTGGGGCCGGTCGCCGGGGCGCCCCGGGTCGAAGAAGAAGAAGTGGCCGTCGGTGGGCCGCACGCCGAGCGTGTGGGTCATGTAGACCATGCTCACCGGGCCGTAGATGCTGTTGGGGCCGCCCTTCTTGCCGGCCGGGTAGCCGACGTTGCCCTCCGGCCACGGCGCCGGCTTGCCGTCGCGGGTGAAGCGCAGGATGTGTTCGGGGTAGGCCGGCGCGTAGATCACGCCCTCGGGCCCGGGCACGATGCAGGTGCCGCCCACGCCTCCCGAGCCCGGGAAGTTGACCTTGGTCCACTCGCCAGCCTGCTCGTTGAAGCGCCAGTAGTCGCCGTTGCCGCCGAAGTTGCCGGTCGCGCAGCGCACGTAGATCTCCGGCGAAGGCTGATACCGGTCCACCTCGATGCCCTCGAAGCCCAGCGACCCGAACTTGCCGCCGCCGCCGACCGGCTTGCCCTCGAGCGTCGCGCCCTTGTCCTCGATGCGCAGGAGCCGATGCCCGTCGGTGCCCAGCCATACTAGCGCCGGCGAGGCTGAGCCGTCCACGGCCATGACCGGCGGGAAGTCCGGGTTGCCGTCCTGGCCCACGGGCATGCTGGCCAGCTTCTTGGCGTCCTTCCAGCCTGAGAACTTGACCAGTTCGCCGCCGCCGCCCTTGGTCAGGCTGAGCACGTAGACCGCGCCGGACTTCTGATCGACGCCCAGGCCGTCGGGTTTCGGGACCGCGAACTCGCCGGCGAACTTGCCGTCGGCCTCGGAGACGGCGACCACCCGGTCGTTCTTGAAGTCGGCGATGAGCAGGTGGCCCTTGCCGTCGAGCGCCAGCCCGCGGGGCGAGTCGCCGAGGGAGGCCTCGTCCTTGCCGGACTGCTCGGGCTTGCCGAAGAAGGGCTCGCCCGGGCCGCGCTCCGGGAGCTTCACCGCATAGACCGCGGCGAAGGAGACGTGCTCGGGCTTCTTGTCAGGCCGCTGGTCGGCCAGCCCGGTCACGAAGGCGCGCTTGCCGTCGGAGGCGGCGCACACGAATGTCCGCCCGGTCCGCAGGCGCTGGAGGGGCAGGAGCTTCGGCCCGCCCTCGGCTCCGAAGGGCGCGTCGCCCTTGACCCCGAAGGCGCTGAGCGTTCCCGCGTCAGTGAACTTGAGGATCACCCCGCCGGGCGTCACCGCCATGCCGCCCTTGCGGGGCGAGAGCCCGGAGTGGAATCGCCGCTGCGGGATGCTCTTCCAGAGCGGCGCCGGCCGGCCGTCGAGGTCGTAGACGCCGTAGCCGGCCACCTCCTCCTTCTTGAGGTTGGCGGGGTAGGGGAGAACGGTGCGGAGGTACTTGCCTTCGCGGTCCAGGGCTACGACGCGCTCGGTGCCCCAGTTGGGCAGCGCCGCTCCGGCGGAGGCGCAGACGTAGAGCGTCCCGTCCGGCCCGGCGGCCAGCGCCCGCGGCCCGCCGATGTTCTGCGGGTCGGAGGCCAGGACCTTGTCGTACTTCGCGCCGAGCCCCAGCGCGACGCGGACGCGAAGAGGGGGGACAGGGGTCAGGGGCCCGGGGCCAGCAGAACTCCCTGCCCCCTGACCTCTGGCCTCTGACACCTGACGTCCCCAGTCGGCCTTGCCGTCCCATTCGAGGCTCTGGGCCAGGCCGGGCTTGAAGGGCGCCGGCGCCTTGGGGCCGAGCACGCCGGCCGCGAGGTGACGGACCACCTTGCCGGCGCCGTCCTCGATGAAGACGGCCACGTCGGTCTCGCGGCTAACCGCGAAGTCGATCTTCACGACCTCGCCGGCCTTGGCGGCGGTCGGCTTGGCGGTGAAGGTTGGCGGGGCGGCCGGCTCCCCCGCCGGGCAGGCCGATGCGGTCAGGGCCCCGAACAGTCCGGCGGTTGCGATCAGCAGTCTCATGGTCGGCTCCTTAATCGGCTCTTGGGCCATCGGTCAACAGGCCCGCCAGCTTCTCCCGGAAGAACTCCACGCCCCAGGCCGAAAGCCGCTGGCTGGCGCCCTCCGCGTCCGGTGCCACCGGCCGGAGTCCCGCGTAGGCGCGCTCGATCTCGCCGCCGCTCAGGTGCTCGGGATAGGCCAGCTCGACGGTGGCCAGACCCGCGTAGCCGCGGGCGGCCAGGTCAGCGGCGAGCTGCGCCCAGTCGACCGCGTCGCGCCCCGGCGGGCATCCGTCGCCGAGTTCCTCGCGCGAGCGGTCGATGCCGCAGAGGTGCAGGTTGGCGACGCGATCCCCCAGTTCCCGGAGGTAGTCGGCGTGGGTCAGGCCCAGCGTCTCGGGTTTGTAAGCGTGCTTGATGTCGAGGGTCATGGCCAGGGCCGGCACCGCCTGGAAGAGCTCGACGAAGGGCGCGAGCGGCTGGCGCGAGGCGTTCTCGACGGTCAGGGTGATGCCGCGCTCCCGGCACCACCCGTCCCACCGCCGCAGCGCCGCGACCTGGGCCTCGAGCCCCGTGACGATGGCCTCGTGGGGGCAGTGCACCACGATGAGCCCCGCGCCGAGTTCGGCGGTGAACGGACAGACCTCGCCCAGCCCCTCGACCTCGGTCCAGGCGTGGACCGAGAGCGGCCGCAGGCCCAGGCGCTGGAAAGCCGTCGTGGCCTCGCGGGCCGCCTCCGGCGAGCGTTGCAGCTCCTCGGCGTGATGGGAGCCGACCTCGACTCCCGGCAGCCCCAGCCGTGCGGCCCACTCCAGGGCGGGGACGAGCTCCCCCGCCCGGAAGGCGACCGTGCTCAGGCTGAGGCGGGCGGCAGACATGGCTAGCCTACTTCCCGCCCAGCCTGGCGCTGACCTCGGCGCACAGCGCGAAGAGCGTCTCATCGTCCTCCTGCCAGGAGGGGAAATAGTTCGCGGCCGGTCCCGGGGGGCCCTTGCCCGGCCCCTTGGGCATGATCTCGAGGTTCCGGGCGGCCCGCTTGGCGAGTTGCTCCTGGCACTTGGCGGCCAGCGCCGCGTCCAGCTTCTTCTCATCGACGGCCTTGAGCAGGATGGCCAGCGCTTCGACGACCTGCATGCCCTCGGCGACCATCTCCAGACGCTCGGTGGCCAGGGGGCTCGTCGGGCCGGGCGCGGTGAAGCTGAGGATGCTGATGCCCAGGCCGACGCCCTCGCCGGGCCCGGAGCACAGCGGCCGCTTCCGGCCCGGGACGTTCCAGAAATCCGCCCCGCTCTGGCCGAGGCCGGCCCAGCCGGTGTGCAGGGTGATCTCCGGGTTGAAGCGGTGGCCGAACAGGCAGTCGAACTGGCGCAGGGTGCAGGCCCCGGCGCCGTAGCGGGAGAACACCCAGACGCCGCCCGTGCCGCCGGCCTTCCAGGGCATGCCGTACTCGGGCTTGCGCGGCTCGCCCACCCCCCAGACGTGCTCGCGGAAGGGCACCGGGACGCGCTTGCCGTCGGAGGTGGGGTAGTAGCTGGGGTTCTTGTGGGAGGTGCTGAACCATTTGAAGTCGGGCGCGGCCTTGAGGAAGGCGCTGACCGTCTCCTTGGTCGGGAATGCGTCCGATCCGGTGCCGATGGCGGCCACGTCCAGCCAGCCACCCTTCGACGAGCTCAGGGCTCCAGGCGGTGAGCCGGTCGACCCGCGCTTCTCCAGCCGCTTGGAGACCTCGGCCAGGATCGGCTTCCAGAACTCGGCGCTGGCCTCGGTGCCGTAGAGCGGCTGGGTCATGGGCTCGACCTTGCCGGTGGCCGGGTCCAGCCGGCTGACCTTCACCGGGTTCTCACCGGTGGTCATGGCCGGAAGCGCCCCCTTCATGTTGCCGCCGTCGGCTCCAGCCCGGAAGACGGAGAGCAGCAGCACCCGGGGCTTGCCCAGCTTCTTCTCGTAGAGGTCCAGGTACTTGTCGAACGGCGCGAAGTCGTATTCGTACTTGCCGTCGCCCTTGTCGATCCACCGCACCATCGACTCGGCGTTGTCCATGTTAAAGGCGCCGGCGATCAGGTGCACTGGGCAGAACCCGTTGCCCATGGGTTTGGTGAGCTCGAGCACCTGCCCCATCAGCTCGAGGTGCCGGTCCGACCACAGCGGCACGCCGTAGCGCAGGGCAACGGAGTCGTGCGACTGCCAGATGTTCGTCCGGCAGGTGAAGTCCTTGGGGTCGGGCAGGGTCCAGCCGTAGACCTTGATGCCGAGCGGGATCCTGGTGGGGGCCAGGCCTTCCGCTGATACGGTCAGCTCTCCCCGATAGGTGCCGGGAACGGCGTCGGCCGGCACCAGCACGGTGAGCCAGACCGGTTGCATGGCCCCGACCGGCACCAGCGGATCGCTGAACTTCTGGCGGTGGAAACCGGTGCGCACGCTGCGCGTCGGCACCTCGGCCGGCACCTCGGGCAGGAGGACGTCGAAGCGGTTGTCCGGCACCCAGGGGGCGTTGTCCCGGTAGGGCTCGGCAACGGCCGGGAAGCGCACCAGAATCTGCTTGGCCGGGATGGTGCCCTTGGCGCCATCAACGGAAAGATCGCTGACCGCGGCCTTGACGCCCCTGATCGGCTTGGCCGAGGCCAGGACCACCTGGCCATTGGCCCGGCCGCCCCGCGGGGCGATCAGGTTGATCTCCAGCTTCTGGCCCGGGGCCGGGACATCGAAGGCAGTCAGGTCCTTCGGCGGCTGGCAGACCCAGACCTGCACGGCCTCGGTGCGCTGGGGGGCGGTGGAGGGCATGGCGGGGAAGTCGGTCGGCGGCCTTTCGCCGGCGAAGGCTGCGGCCGGTGCTGCTGCCGTGATCAACGCTGCTGTCCACACCAGGGCTTGGCGCACGGTGAGCCTCCTTCCGAAGTTGGCGGAGGGTGGAAGGTGGATGGCGGAAGGCGCAGGAGGCGAAGCGACGCTGGTCGTCACTCCATCCACCATCCTCCCTCCACCTTCCACCGCCGTCTCCTCCTATTTCCCGCCCAGCTTGGCCGCGACCTCGGCCGCCGCCGCGTAGAGCTCCGCCGAGCGGGCCTGCCAGAAGCTCGGGTCGTCCTCTCCGCGGACCATGCCCCGGCAGACGCGCACCGCGTTGATCCGCTCGGTGAAGATGCGCCGGCACTTGTCGGCCAGCTCCTTGCCGAGCTTGTCGGCCTTGGTCCCGGCCGCCTCGGCGATCAGCATGGTGGCCTCGGCCTCCTGCATGCCCTCGCGGAAGAGCTCGTAGCGGACCGTGGCGACCGGCCCGTCCGGCCCGGGCTGCGCGTAGTAGCAGGCGTAGGGGATGCTGTGGCCGTCGGCCGACTGCGGGTAGCGGGAGTAGAAGGTGCCGTGCTCGGCCTTGGTGGCCATCGGGAAGTAGTCGATGCATTCCCGGCCCACGCCGCGCTTGTGCAGGTAGAGCGCGTACTCGGGCGCGGCACGCCAGTTCAGCGCGGTTCGGCCCCAGTCGGTCTCGTCCGAGCCGCGCAGGTAGGTCGCGCCCGGGCCGCGCTGGTCCCAGATCCTGGGCAGGGCCTTCTCCGGGTCGGCCAGGGCCATTCCGTAGACGTGCTCGTGGATCGAGACCAGTCCGTTGTCCTTGATGGGGTAGGGCTTGGCGTCGTTGGTGGGCGAGTGACAGGCCCGCCACCAGCAGATCCCCGGCGCGACCTCGCTGAACATCTTGAACACCACCGGAGGCCCGGTCTGGTCGCTGACGTTGCCCAGGGTCATGGCCTTCTCGAGGCCTGCCTTGGCCAGGCGCGCGCGGAGCGCGTCGAGGACCGGCTTCCAGAAGGCCTTGCCCTCCTCGGTGGCGTAGACCGGCACGCGCAGCGGCTCGCGCTTGCCCGCGGCCTTGTCCAGGCAGGTCACGTAGAGTTCCTGGTCGACCTTGCGGCTGGCACCCCAGCCGGCCGTGACCCAGACGTGGAAGACCACGAACTCCAGGTTGCAGTGCTTCTTGGCGATCTCCAGGTAGCGGTCGAAGACGGTGAAGTCGTAGTCGTAGCCTCCACCGTCCTTCTTTACCCACCAGACCATGCCCTCCTCGTTGCCGAGCTGGGTCTTGGTCAGAAGGGGCACGTGGATCATCTTGTTGCCCAGGCCGCCCATGAGCTCGAAGCTCTTCTCGATGAGCTTCCAGTGCTCCTCGGACCACATCGGCACCTTGTAGTGGGCGGAGAGCGTATCCGGCGACTGGCACATGCCGTTGTAGGTCCGCCAGTCCTTGGGCTCGGGCATGGTCCAGTCGGCGACGCGCACGATCAGCGGGCAGCTGACCGGCGCGGCCAGGCCGTCCGCCGAGACCTTGACCTCGCCCTTGTACTCGCCGGCGGCCGCATCCTTCGGGACGCGGACCGTGAACCAGACCGGCAGCGCCGCGCCGTTCTTCCCGCTGACTTCGGCCGGTATGGGCGCCGTGAGCGTGTCGTACTGGCGGTTGTTGGCGGCGTAGAGGGCTCCGCGCACCTGCACTGCCGCGGCCGGGATCTTGGTCCCGCCCGGGCCGGCGAGGTCGGAGACGGTCGCCTTGACGTTCCTGAGGGCCGAGTCGCTCGTCACCGCCAGCGCCCCGGAGAAGGTGCCGTCCCTCGCGCCGACGATGACCACCGGCTCGAGCGGAGCGCCGGCCGGTTCGGCGAGGCTGGTGCCGTTGAACCGGTCGTGGATGTCCAGGTTCCAGACCTGCACGCCCTTGGCCCGGGTCGTGTTGGGCTCGGCGCCGGCGCCCACGGCCAGAAGCTGCGCATCGTGGATGCCGACGTGCGCCCAGTCCTCAGGGCGGCCGCCCAGGTACATCTTGTCATCCCACCAGGTAAGGGCCACCGGCAGGTATTCGCTGCGGTGCGAGGCGATGGCCAGGACGTTGAGGCCCTTGCGCAGGCCCACCGCCGGTATCTCGATTGGTCCGGCGCTCCGGTTCCGTTTCAGGACCCGGGCGGCCTCGTCGCTCTTGGGCGCGCGCATCACGTGGTCCTCGTCGGTGAGCACCTTGCCGGCGGTGTCCACGTAGGTCTCGGGCGGGTAGGCCTTGGCCGAAGTGGTGAGCGTCACCGGCCCCTCAGGCATGTCCGTCCTGGCCACCTCCTTGCCGTTGAGGTACACGACCACCCCGCCGCGGTATTTCAGGGTGACGAACAGCGACTTCACCGCCGCCGGGTCCGTGACCGTGAACTTGCCGCGCAGGCAGACCGCCCCGGTGCTCACGCCCAGTCCGCAGGCGGCCGCAAGCGGGCCGCGCGGCCAGTCCGTGTCACGGAACTCGAGGCTGTTCCAGGAGTCCGGAGGCAGGACGGCGTCCAGGTTGATCACCTGGCCGCCCTCGATGCCTTTGGAGGGCAGGGTGGCCGGAGCGGAGGCCTCCTTGCCGGCGGCCTTCAGGGCCTCGACCGTGACGATGGGCTTGCGGACCAGGGCGTGCCAGCGCCAGGGGCTGTCCTTCGACAGGATCACCCTGGCGTCGGCCGGGACGGCTGCGGGTGCGGATGGCTCGGCGGCCGCGGCTGCTGCCGCCGCCACGATCAGGGTTGCTGCACACACTAGAATCTGGCGCATGATGGTTCTCCTAAACAGGTGGCCGAGAGAGTATGTGGGTTTGTGGGTGTGTGCGTGTGTGGGCAATGGGACTTCACCCACACACCCACGAACCCACACACTCACACACGCTTTCACGTCACTTCTTCCCGCCCAGCTTGGCGGAAACCTCGGCGGCGGCGGCGAAGAGTCTGGCGGCGCGGTCCTGCCAGCCGGCGTAGAACTCCTCGGTCACTCCCTGGGTGGCCCGGCAGACGTTGATGCGCTCGACCAGGAGCGCCTTGCAGCGCGCGGTCAGCTCCGGGCCGATCTGCGCGGCGCTGTTGGTCATGGCGTCGGAGAGGACGATGGCCGCCTCGGCCTCCTGCACTCCCTCGCGGAATATCTCCAGCCGGACGCTGGAGCGCGCGCCGTCCGGGCCGGGGTCGGCCAACGCCGAGAGGGTCGGGTCGCCGTGGCCGCCCACCGAGGAGTTCGGCCAACGGTTGAAGATGCAGTAGGACTTGGCCTTGCCGCCGGCGCGGTCCACCGGCACCGACCAGAGGTCCAGGCCCATGCGGCCGACGCCGCTGGTGCGGCAGTAGAGCCCGCGCTCGGCCATGGTCCGGTAGATCCAGGGCGGCAGGCGCCAGTCGTACTCCCCGCGGAACCAGGCGGTGCCCGGGCCGGTCATGGCGTGGATCGGCGGGAACTTCTTGTCAGGGTCGTCCAGGCCCAGTCCGTAGCAGAACTCGTGGTAGACGCAGGCCCCGCCGCCCTTGAGGCCGTAGGGCTTGCTCTCGAAGGTGGTGCTGTGGCAGCCGCGGGTCCAGCCGGCCGGGCCGCCCCCCGCCCAGATCTCGTCGAACTGCTTGAAGACCTCCGGCTGGGCGGTGGCGTCGCAGAGGATGCCCAGGCACATGGACTTGTCCAGCCCTTCCCTGGCCAGTCGGGCGCGGCACTCGTCCAGCACCGGCTTCCAGAACCTCTTGCTCTCCTCGGTGCCGAAGCGCGGCACCTGGACGTGTTCGCGCTTGCCGTCGGCGCCGACCACCGTCACGGTGTTTTCCGAATCGAGCGGGCGGTTGTGCCAGGTGCCGGGGTGCCAGAGGTGCAGGGCGACGTACTTGGGCGTCCCGAGGTGTTTCTTGACGAGCTTCAGGTAGCGATCAAAGACCGTGAAGTCATACTTGTAGCTGCCATCTGCCTGGCGCAGCCAGTAGACCATGCCCTCGTCGTTGCCGAACTGGGTCTTGTCGACCAGCGGGATGTTGACCAGCGTGCCGCCGAGCTCGGCGAGCAGCACGAAACTCTTGTCCATTAGCTTCCAGTGCTCCTCGGACCACTCCGGGACGTTGTACCTGTAGGCCAGGGTGGTCGGCGACTGGAAGAGCCCGACGCGGGTGCGGAAGTCGCGGGGGGAGGGCACCGCCCAGTCGGCCACGTGCAGCCGGACCGGGACCTTGACCTCGGCCAGGCCCTCGGCCGAGAGACGCAGCGTTCCCTCGTAGTCGCCGGGCGCGGCCGTAGCGGGGACTCGCACGGTGACCAGCACCGGCAGCATGGCCGCCGGCTGGGCCATGGGTATCCGGCCGCTCTCACGCATGGTGCTGAGGGGGCGGGCCTTCGGCGCGACTTCGGCCGGAGGCTGCTCGGTCAGCCCGTTGAAGAGCGTGACGGTGCCGCCCCCGCCGGAGATCTGTTCGGCGCCCACCGGGCCCTCCAGCACGTAGCGGACCTGGACGGCCGATGCCGGGATGGTTCCCTTTCCTCCTGCCATGGCCAGTTCGCCGATCTCGGCTTTGGCCTTGCGAATGGTCGCCGGGCCGGAGATGCCGGCCAGTCCCGAGAAGACCCCGTTGCGGGCGCCGCTGATGATCAGCAGCCGGGGGGCGTCCTGGGGGTCCTCGTAGCCGATGTCGTCCAGGCCGGCGTTGAGGTCCCCGCTCCAGGCCTGGAGCCCGGAGGGGCGGTCGAAGTTGGGCACGATGCCGGCGCCGGCGGCGCTCAGGGAGAAGTCCAGGAGGCCTCCCGGGGTCCACTGCTTGGTGATGCCCTGGACCAGGTTGGCACCCTGCCACCAGGCGATGGCCACCGGGTGGTAGTCGCTGCGGTGCACCTCGATGGCCAGGACGTTGACGCCCTTGACCAGGGCGGCGGCGGGGACCTCAATCGGCTCCAGCGCCCGGTTGCGCCTGGCGATCCGGGCGATGTCGTCCTCGGTCATGCCCCTGCGGTCGGCCCGGGGGATGGGCAGCATCTTGCCGTCGGCCCCAACCCAGGCCTCGTCCGGGTAGGGCTCGGCCGGGGCGGTCAGGCCGACCTGGCCGGCCGGGAGCCCGGCCCGGGCCACCTCCCTGCCGTTGAGGTACACGATCGCGCCGCCGCGGTACTTCATGGCCAGCTGGAGCGACTTCACCGCCGCCGGGTCGGTCACCGTGAAGCGGCCGCGCAGGCAGAGCGTGCCCACGCAGATGCCGGCGTCGCCGAAGGGGCCGCGGGAGCGCGGCCAGTCGGAGTCGTTGAACTCCGGCTTGGTCCAGTCGGCCGGGGGAGGGGGCGAGTCCAGCTTCTCGATGTCCGGCGTGGAGCGCCCGCCGTGGAGCTTGACGATGGCCAGCGGCACCGGGGCGGAGACGTCCTTGCCGGCGGCCTTCATTCTCTCGACCGGCACTGTCGGCTTGCGCAGGGTGATGTGCCAGCGCCAGGGGCTCTGGTCGGAGAGAACGACCTGTGCTCCTGCCGGCGCGGCGCTCTTGGCCGGTTCCGCGCCCAGTGCCCGGGACGCGATGGAGGCCAGTACGAGCAGGCCCAGTGCGCAGGAAGCCACTCCGGTCGGCATGCGGTTCATGGTCGCCCCTCTTTCCAGGCTACTTCTTCGCCGGCAGGGTGCCGGGCAGGCTGCCCGACGTGTCCAGGAACTTGAAGGCCATGGTCTTCCACCGGCCGGCCACGGCGATGTGCACGTTGTCCACCGGGTCGTAGATGTGGTGGTGGCGCATTGGCATGTTGTCGAGGCTCTTGTCGAGCTCGGCGTCGAGCTTGTACCAGGTCAGGTCGCGCGGGCTGAAGTAGTGGAAGCGCCCGCCGCTGAAGAGCCCGAAGACGCCGGCGATCGGGTCCCAGACCGGGTTGACGTCGTAGGTGTTGGGTGCCTCGCCCTTGATCTGATGGGTCTTCCAGGTGTCGGCCTGCAGGTCGTATTCCCAGGCGGTCTTCGAGGGGAAGCACCAGAACGAATTCGTCTCCGGGCACCAGGTCACGCCGGCGTAGCCGATGCTCTTTCTGGGCAGGTCGCGGACCTTCTTGACCTCGCCGGTTTTCCAGTTGACCGCCTGGCTGCCGCCCATGTCGCTCGACCACATGTAGACCCAGTCCGGGCTCTTGGGGCTGACCTCCGAGATGCAGTAGGAGACGGCC
>JAKLDR010000131.1 GCA_022703445.1 Planctomycetota bacterium
TGGGGAAGCCCGGGAAGGGCAGCGTGGTCACGTCCGCGGCCGAGAGGTCCCCGCCCTCGGCGGTGATCGAACCGGCGCTGGCCGCGATGGCCGCCCCGGCCTCCTGGAAGCGGTCGATGACCGCGGCCAGCTGCCCGGCGTCGGCCCCCTTGACCGTGACCCGCCCGCGGGTGGCGGCGGCGGCGGCCAGGTAGGTGGCGGCCTCGATGCGGTCCGGGATCACCCGGTGGGCCGCCCCGTCCAGGCGCCGGACTCCGCGGATCAGCAGGCGGTGGGTGCCGGCGCCCTCGATGGAGGCGCCCATGTCGATCAGGAAACGGGCCAGGTCCTCGATCTCCGGCTCGCAGGCGGCGTGTTCCAGGATCGTCTGGCCCTCGGCCAGGCAGGCGGCCATCATCACGTTGGCGGTGGCCAGCACCGAGGAGCCGAAGGCCCCGCCCATGTAGATGCGGGCGCCGCGCAGGCGCCGGGCCTTGGCGGTGACGTAGCCGTGCTCGCAGACGATCTCGGCGCCGAGGGCCTGCAGGCCCTTCAGGTGCAGGTCGATGGGCCGCGCGCCGATCACGCAGCCGCCGGGCAGGCTGACCTTGGCGTAGCCGCGCTTGGCCAGGATCGGCCCGAGCACGCAGATCGACCCGCGCATGGTGCGCACCAGGTCGTACTCGGCCGTGGACTTGGTCTCATCCTCGACGGCGATGGCCAGGTCGCCGCCGGCCTCGCGCTCGACCCTGGCGCCCAGGCTGACCAGCACCTTGCCGAGAGTGTCGATGTCGGTGAGGCTGGGCGCGCCGGAGATGCGGCACTCGCCCTCGGCAAGCAGACACGCCGCCATCACCGGCAGCGTCGCGTTCTTCGACCCCGAGACGGCGACCTCGCCGCGCAGCGGCTTGCCGCCCTCGATGACTATCTTCTGCATGACAGACCCTGAGCCAGTCCCCTCACAGGACTACGCCGGCGATTCTATGCCGGGGCGGGAGGAAATCAAACGGTCTTCGGGAAATGCGGAATGGCGGATGAAGAATGATGAAACCATGGGGCAAGCCCCGGTTTCTGCATTCAACATTCATGATTCGTCATTTCCTGTCAGGTTGCTCGCCCAGGACGTAGGCGTCGAAGTTGCTGGCCACGCGCGCAACGAGCATGACCGAGACCGTCGCGCGCAGGGCCACGGCCAGGAGCACCAGGAACCAGTAGAAGCGCATGTCGAAGAAGCCATCCTCCCGGCGCGCCACGATTGTTCCGAGCAGCCACCAGCAGTCCGGGGACAGAACCACGAACACGCCCAGGCCGGCGACGCCATAGCTCCAGACGGCCGCACGCCTGGGCTCCACGGTCCGGATCGAGAAGAAGTACGCCACGGCCGCGGCGAAGTAGAGGGAGGAGACATCGTGGCCCCAGCGCAGGGCCGGCAGCAGCCACCCGTGGAGACTGGAGGCCGGGATGTCCTCCATGTACCAGTCTCTGAGGTTGCCGAGCCAGAACAGCTCCGGGACGCTCCAGGGTGCGGCGCCGAATCCGTACTCGCGGAGGCCCTCCCCGAAAGCGCTGGCCAGCAGCGGGGCCGCGAAATGGAGGGGCAGCAGGTAGAGCGCCAGCCTCATCCAGGGAAGCGCCACGAACCGGAACCGTCCGCGGACGGCGCGACTGTGGTGCGTCGACGTCAGCAGCATGGGCTCGAGAGTGCCCCGGCGCCTCTCCTCCGCCCATGCGGAGACGATGAAGGCCACCGGGGCGAAGATCAGGACCAGGCCGGCCAGGCCATGGACCAGCGAGGCGGCGGCCAGATAATGGAACGGGGATACCGTCTTGGGCTGCAGCCACAGCACACCCTGGTCAGGGGCCAGGTGGAAGCCAACCGCCAGCTTGATAAACAGGGACGGCGCGCGGAGCATCAGGATGTAGACAGCCGCGGCGGCCAGGCCGACGCCCAGCGCGCACCACTCCGGCGCGAAGCGCGCCCAGATGCTCCGCCGGCCAGGCGGGCGGGCGAAGGGGGCATCCGCCAGCCGGCGGCTCCGGCGCGGCGCGCGCGGCCCGGCCGCCTTCATCCCTGCGCCTTCGTCTCCCGCACCGCCCAGGCGTTGAAGAGCAGCACGGCCAGGAGGGTCATGAGCGCCCCAAGCGCCAGCCTGGCCAGGGTCGCCAGGGGCGCGGCCAGCACATAGTAGATCGCGGGGATGTGCTGCGAGTAGCTGAACGCGCGGAGTTCCTGAAACAGGACCAGCCCCAGAGCGCCCAGGCCGTCGAAGGTCAGCACGGTGACCAGCCCGCCCAGCACCAGCAGGAACGCCCCCAGCAGGGCGCGCACCGTGGTGCTGAAGCGCACCGAGCACAGGTAGGCTCCGCCGGTGAGGACGGCGAAGACGCACAGGTCGCCGAAGAACCGCCCGGCGGCCAGCGCACAGCCGCCCAGCGACCACTTCATGTCCTCGTGTACGCCCACGATCGCGACCAGGAACGCCATGAAGCCCTTGGGGACCAGGGCCAGAGCGAAACAGCCGGCCACGTCGTCCCATCTGAAGCGGCAGTGGCGCGTAACCTCTTCGGCGATGGCGCTGCCGGCGATCATCCCGTAGACGGGCAGCATCCAGACGAAGAGCCGCAGCCAGGGCGCCACCACATGGAGCCAGCGCATCGCCGCGATCCGCCGTCCGTCGAGCGGTGTGAGGATCATGGCCTCGAAGGTGCCCCGGCTGCGCTCCGACGCGAAGGTCAGGGCCGCCGACACCAGCGGAAACACGGTGATGCAGATCGCGAACATGCCGTAGGCCACGCCGGCCGACACCTGCAGTGCGGTCGACATGACCGGCCAGAACTCATCGTGATCCAGGCTGTAGCGCCGCAGTCCATAGAGGACCACTATGCAGCCCACCACCAGGTAGATGGTTAGAGCACACCACTCCGGCGCAAAGCGCGCCCAGAGGCCCCGCCGGCCCGGGGGCCGGGCGAAGGGAGTGTTCAGCAGGTCGCGGATCTTGTGGATCACGGCACCCTTTCCTTCATCTCCCGCCAGGCCCAGGCATCGAACTTCCCGGCGGCGAGCCGTACACAGGCCAGCGCCAGGAGGAAACGCAGGAACATCAGGCTCGGCGCCGCGATCATGTAGTAGAAATCCCTGAGCCGGTCCGACTTGGCATACTCCAGCCAGTCAAAACGGTACATGAGTGCGATCGCCACGATGCCCCAGATGTCCGCGGCCAGTACCGTGGCCAGGGCCCCCCACGCCAGCAACCACGCCGCCACCAACGCTCCTGCCAGACTCCGGAACCAGAGCGAGCACAGGTAGGCGCCCGCCGATACGAACAAGAAGATCGACAGGTCGTTGAGAAAGCGAACCGCCGTGAGGATGGCACCGCTCGGAGTCCAGCACAGGTGCGAGTCACGCCTGTGCCCCACTTCGGCGGTCCTCGGCCCCATGAACACGTTCGGGATGAACGCGCCCACCGCCCATCGCCAACCGGCATGGTCACGCACGTCGATTGCCGGCCTTTCCTCCATTGCCGGCGAGTGGACGCTGGCCCACTTGTCGCGCCGCTCCACCTGTTCTCCGACCGCCTGCGAACCAGCGATCACTATGTATATGGGCAGCACCCACAGGAAGAGCCGGAGCCACGGCCCGGCTACGCACAGGAGCCGGCCCAGGCAGATCCGGCGGCCCTCGATCGGGGTCAGGACAAGCGCCTCCATGGTGCCGCGGCTCCGCTCGGCGGCCAGGGTGCTGGCGGCGGCGATCATCGGCAGGAACAGGATGACGATGCCGAAGAGCGTGTAGCCGACGCCGGCGGAGACTTGGAGCACATCGGCGGCAGCCGTGGAGAACTCGTAGTGCTTCACGGTCAGCAGCCGATGACCACTGCTCACGACAATCACCGCTGCAGTCAGGTAGATAAGACCCGCGCACCACTCCGGCGCAAAGCGCGCCCAGAGGCCCCGCCGGCCCGGGGGCCGGGCGAAGGGGGTGGCCATCAGCTCGCGGATGCGGCGAATCACGCTGGATCCTCAGCAGTGCGGAATGATGAATGCTGAATGATGAAACCCAGAGCAGCCTGCCTGGTCTCTGCATTCATCATTCATACTTCATCATTGTCCCTGAGCCCTCACGGCGGAGAATATCCGTTCCAGTCCGGAGAGGTCCCTCGCCACCTCGATGTCCGCGTACCGGCCTGTGGCCCGGAATATCTCGCTCACCGCCCTCCCCTGCCCGTCGCCGATCTCGAGGACCACGGCCCCGCCGGAGCGCAACCGGCTGGCACACTCGGCGGCCAGTCGGCGGTAGAAGTCCAGCCCATCGGCCCCGCCATCGAGGGCGCCGCGCGGCTCCCACTTGGCGACCTCGGGCATGAGCTTCTCAATCTCCGCGGTGGGGATGTAGGGGGGGTTGGAAACGACCAAATCAAAGACGGTTGGAGTTTGGTGGTTGGTGGTTGGGGAGGCGGAAGCGGCTGCGGACGCCGTGCCCCCGTTGCCTCCAACCTCCAACCTGCAACCCCCAACCGCACCGAAGAGGTCTCCCTGGAGGAACTCCACCCGTTCCGCGGCCTTGAGCCGCTCGGCGTTCCGGCGCGCGACGGCCAGCGCCTTCTCGGATATGTCCGTGGCGACGACCTTGAGCTCCTTGACCTCGAGCGCCAGCGTCACCGCCAGGCAGCCCGAACCGCTGCCCAGGTCGAGGGCCGTCTTGGCCCCGTTGGCCTTGGCCCAGGAGACGGCCCGCTCGGCGACGAGTTCCGTCTCCGAGCGCGGGGTGAGCACGTCGGCGGTGACGTCGAAGCTGCGGCCGTAGAAGCCCCAGGAGCCGAGGATGTGGGCGGTGGGCTCCCGCGAGGCGCGGCGCTTGACGTGCTCCCGGAACGCAGCCCGCTCGGCATCGGTGAGCTTCCGGTCGGGCTCCAGCAGCAGCTCCAGCCGCGCCGGTAGCTTCAGGGCATCGGCCAGCAGCAGCTCGGCGTTCAGGCGGGCGCTGGGCACGCCCACCTTCTTGAAGTGATCCACGGTCCACTTCAGGATATCCTTGACCGTCCAGGCTCTTTCCGTACTCAAGGGCTTCTCCCTGCACTCCGATCGAAATCACGAATCAGGGATGATGAATGATGAAACACGGGGCGGGCCGCCAAGTTTCATCCTTCAGCATTCATCATTCTGCATTCCCCTCGGCCTCCTCGGCGGCGGCGGCCTGGGACTCGAGCGCGGCGATGATCTCGTCGAGGTCGCCGGCCATGACCTTCTCGAGCGAGTAGTTCTTCTCCTCGCCCTCCAGGCGGTGGTCGGTCACCCGGTTCTGCGGGAAGTTGTAGGTGCGCACGCGCTCCGAGCGGTCGCCGGAGCCGATCTGCGCGCGGCGCGAGGAGCCGACGGCGCTGGCCTGCTTGGTCTGCTCGAGCTCGAAGAGCTTGGCGCGGAGGATCTCCATGCCGCGCTCGCGGTTCTGGCGCTGCGAGCGGCTCTCGATGCACCGGACCTGCAGGCCGGAGGGCTTGTGGACGATCCTGACCGCCGAGTCGGTGGTGTTGACGCCCTGGCCGCCGGGGCCGCCGGCCCGCGAGACGGAGATGTCCAGGTCCTCGGGCCGGATCTTGAGCTCCACCGGGTCGACCTTGGGCAGCACCGCCACGGTCGCCAGCGAAGTGTGGATCCGCCCCTGGGCCTCGGTCTCGGGCACGCGCTGGACGCGGTGGCCGCCGCCCTCGTACTTGAAGAGCCGCCAGGCGCCCTTGCCGCTGATCATCATCACCGCCTCGCGCAGGCTGTCCTTCTCGCCGCGGCCCTCGTCGGTGATCTCCATCTTGAGCCCGCGCCGGTCGCAGAAGCGCTTGTAGAGCTTCAGGAGGTCGCTGGCGAACAGCCC
Source organism: Planctomycetota bacterium (assembly GCA_022703445.1). GTDB lineage: Bacteria > Planctomycetota > SZUA-567 > JAKLDR01 > JAKLDR01 > JAKLDR01. The sequence continues at coordinate 5,846 of JAKLDR010000131.1, forward strand.
CGCCTCGGTGCCGCCGGTGGCCGCGCGGATCTCCATGATGACGTCGCGGTCGCCGGAGGCGTCCTCGGTGAAGGCCAGGCGCTTCACGTCGGCCAGCCCCTTCTCCTCGGCCGCCCGGAGGGCGGGCAGTTCCGCCCGGGCCAGTTCGGCCATGTCCGCATCGGAGCCGGCGGCAAGCTCCTCGGCCTCCTCGCGGTGGCGCTTGACCTTGAGATACTCCTCGTAGGCCGGGACGATCTTGGCGAGCGCCCCGTGCTCGCGGAGCAGGCCCGGGTAGTCGGGCGCTCCGGCCGCCTCCGGGGTGGACAGCTTCCGGTCCAACTCCCTGAAGCGCTCACGCATGGCCTCGAGCTTCTTGAGCGGTGCAGCCACGTCAGACCTCCTGAACCAGCGGAGAGGCACTTAGGGACTGCGGCACTGAGGCACTAGGGTACGAGCAGGCCGCAGGCGATCCGACTCCCGGAATCACGCACCGCACGACCACGCCTCCGGTCCTCGCCACTCAGCGCCTCCGTCCCTTCGCCACCTAAAAGCCGGGGCCGCGAACCGGCGCCCGGCCTCCGCCAGGCACCCTCGCGGCCCCGCTGTGTGCCGGAAGCTACTTCTCGGCCTTGGGCTCCGACTCCTTCTCCTTGGCGGCCTCGAGCTTCTTGGGCTCCTCCTTGGCCTTGCCCTCGGTCTCGGTCCCGGCCGTCCCGGCGACCGCCGCGGCCTTGACCTTGTTGCCCTTGGCGCGGCTCTCGACCGGGGTCAGGGGCTTGGCGCCCTTGGCCGCCTTGATCTTGGGCTTGTCGGCCTCGGCCTTGACCTTGTCGCCAGTCCAGGCGAAGCGCTTCTGGAAGCGCTCGACGCGGCCGGCGGCGTCCAGCAGCTTCTCCGCTCCGGTGTAGAACGGGTGGCAGTTGGAGCAGACCGCGATGGAGAACTCCTTCTTGGTGGAGCCGGTCTGGATGACGTTACCGCAGGCGCAGCGCACCTGCACGGCGTGGTACTTGGGGTGGATCTTCTGCTTCATGTTCCTCGAGCCTCTCTTCTCTGCCGGGCGGCCGATTACTCCTCGGCCTTCTCCTGCTTGTCCTTGGCGGCCGCGGCGATCACCTGCTGGGCGATGCTGCCGGGCACCACATCGTAATGGCTGAGCTCTATGCTGTAGTAACCTTCGCCTCCGGTCAGGCCGCGCAGCTCCGTGCTGTAGCTCTGGACCTCGGCCAGCGGCACCTGGGCCTTGACCACCTGCATGTCGCCGAGCGAGTCCATGCCCAGGACGCGCCCGCGCCGGCCGGAGATGTCGCCGGTGATGTCGCCCATGAACTTGGAGGGCACCACCACCTCCAGGTTGACGATGGGCTCGATCAGCACGGGCTTGGCCAGGGCGAAGGCCTTCTTGAAGGCCTCGCGGCCGGCCACCTGGAAGGCGATGTCCTTGGAATCCACCGGGTGGGTCTTGCCGTCGATCAGCTCGGCCTTGAAGTCGACGACCGGATAGCCGGCCAGCACGCCCTCGGCGGCCTTGTTCTGGATGCCCTTGTCGACCGACGGGCGGAAGCTCAGGTCGATGGCCCCGCCGAAGATCTTGTCGACGAACTCGTAGCCCTCGCCGCGGGCGGCGGGGACCAGGTTGATGACCACCCGGGCGTACTGGCCGGAGCCGCCGGTCTGCTTCTTGTGGGTGTATTCCACGTCCATGGCCGGGACGGTGATGGTCTCGCGGTACGGGATCTTCGGCGGCTTGGTGGTCGCGCCGACCTTGAAGCGGCTGGCCAGGCGGGCCACCTTGATGTCCAGGTGCAGCTGGCCCATGCCGCTGATGACCATCTGCTTGGTCTGCTCGCTGTGCGAGACCATGAAGGTCGGATCCTCGTCGGCCAGCTTGCGGACCGCGCCGACGATCTTCTGCTCGTCGCCCCGGGCCTTGGGCTCGATGGCCTGCTGGACCATGGGGACCGGCATCTTGGGCCGCTCGAACTGGTCGATCTGCCCGTCGCTGAGGGTGTCGCCGAAGGCGATGCTGTCGATCTTGGCCACGCCCAGGATGTCGCCGCCCACGACCTCCTCGATCGTAGCGGTCTCCTTGCCCATCGGGCGGAGGAACCCGGTGACGCGCTCCGGCCGGGTGGCGTTGTTGATGGTCATCTGGAAGGGGACCTTGGCGGTCCCGGCGTAGACCTTGAAGAAGCTGATCTTCCCGACGTAGTCGTCGGTCTTGACCTTGAAGACCCGCGCCGCGAACTTCCCGCCGGCCGAGGGCTCGAAGGCCTTGGGCTCCTCGCCCTTCTTGACGGTCCGCACCTTGGCGGCCAGCGGGTTGGGGGCGTAGGCGGACAGGAAGCTGAGCACCTCCTTGACGCCCATGAGGTTCTTGCGCGCGGCAACCACGAACACGGGCACGACCGTGCCCGCGGCCAGCGCCTTCTGATAGGCGCCGGTGAGCTCCTCAGGCTTGATGGCGTCGTCGCCCAGGTAGCGCTCAAGGAGCGCGTCGTCGGTGGAGACGATCGCCTCCATCAGCTTGCCTCGGGCCTCCTTGAGGTCGCCGGTGGCGTCGGCCAACGAGAGCAGGTCGGTCACCTTGGTCATGGCCGGGCCGTCGCCGTCCGGCACGGTGGCCAGGGCCACGCTCGTGCCGAAGGTCGACTGCAGGCTCTCGACGATCTCGCTGGCCTTGCCGTAGTCCGCGTCGGACTTAGTGATGACGAAGGCCCGGGCGAGGCCCAGCGCCCCGGCCGCGTCCCAGTGCTTGCGCGTCGAAACCTCAACGCCCTTGGAGGCGTCCACGGCGATGAGCACGGTCTCGACGGCCTGCATGGCCGAGAGCGGCTCGCCGATGAAGTCGAGATAGCCGGGCGTGTCGATGACGTTGAGCTCCTTGCCCTCCCAGGAGCAGTGGGCGATGGCCAGGTCGATGGAGCTCTTGCGCTCCTTCTCGTCCGGCTCGAAGTCGAAGAGGCTCGAGCCGTCGTCGATGGAACCCATGCGCTTGGTGGCGCCGGCAGCAAACAGGATGGCCTCCGCCAGAGTGGTCTTGCCGGTGGATCCGTGCCCTACGAGCACGAAATTGCGGATGTCCTCGGTCTTGTACTTGGCCATTCCTGCCTCCGGTGACGCTTTGACCACCCCGACGCGCTGACCGGGCCGCGTCGGGAAGCACCGGCAAAGCGAAACTGGGGATTTGGTGATTATACGAGGCGGCGGGCATATTCAAGGGCAAAAGGAGCCGATCGCCGGCGCGGCCTTGCAGCTCCGTTCGACCCCGGCGATAATCGCCGCCCGCACTCAAGGAAGGAGATGCCCGATGAGCGCCCACCCCCTGACTTTCGCCGTCCTGACCCTGGCCGCATGCGCCGCCGCGCCCGCCCTGGCACTGGAGGTGAAGCTCCTCGTGGAGGATCCGGCCGGAGTCGCGCGCACCGCGGAACCGGTGACCTCCGGTGTGCCCTTCGCCAGGGGCGCGGTCAAGGACGTTGCCGGACTGTCGGTGTCCGTCGGCGGCAAGCCGCTCCCGGCGCAGTTCGTCAAGACCGTGCCCTGGGACGACGGCTCGGTGCGCTGGGCGTTACTCGACACCCAGGTCGACGTGCCCGCCAGCGGCAAGGTTGAGATCGTCGTCTCCGACGCCGGCAAGCCCGCCGTGCCGGCCGCCCCGGTCAAGGTCGACGACGGCGCCGAGGCGGTCAAAGTCTCGACGGGGCCGCTGGAGTTCACGGTCAGCAAAAAGAAGTTCAGCCTCTTCGAGTCGCTTAAGGTCGACGGCAAGGAACTGCTCACCGCCGCCGGCAAGGGCCTCGTGGTCGTCAAGGAGGACGGCGGCGAGGTCGCCGCCGGCGCTCCGACCGAGGTGGTCGTCGAGAACGCCGGCCCGATGCGCGCCACGGTCTGCCTGCGCGGGCGCTTCCCGGGCGTCCACAACAACCTGCTGGGCTACACCGCGCGCCTGACCGCCTACGCCGGGCAGAAGCTCGTCCGAGTCCACTTCTGGTTCGAGAACGACGGGGGGCTGACCACCCGCGCCCCGGGCCGGGCCAAGTGGTTCCGCTTCGACGGCCTGGCGCTCGACCTGGGGCTGGGCCTCGGCGACAAGATCGAGGCCGAGTGCGAGGGCGCCAAGGCCGTCGGCAAGCTGCGCGTCGGGCAGTACTGCGCGCCCGGCCACGACTGGAAGAGCTTCAACTTCAGGGTGACCTCCGGCACCGAAGAGCTCAAGAAGGGCGAGCGCACCGACGGCGTCGTGGCGCTCTCCGGCCCGAACGGCAAGCTCGCCGTCGCCGTCCGGCACTTCTGGGAGCAGTACGAGAAGGCCATCGAGCTCGATGGTGCGAGCCTGAAGGTCTGGCTGTGGCCCACCGACGGCGAGTGGCCGCGCTCGACTGGCAACCGCGGGCACGACTCGGCCGAGTACCCGGAGTTCCGCAAGGCCGGCTTCTACCACCTCTCCGGCAGCACCCGCAAGGGGCACGAGACGCTGCTCGACTTCTCCGGGCGCGGCGCGGCCGCGGCTCGCGCCACGGTCGCGGCGCCGCTCCTGGCCCGCCCCGACGCCGCCTACTGCGCCGGGACCGAGGCCGCCCCGGGCTGGTTCGCCCCGGCGGACTTCAAGTCCGGCAAGGAGGCCTATGACAAGGCCGTCGGCCAGTGGATGCGCTGCGTGATGCAGTCGGTGGCCGGGCGCGAGGACCACGGCAGCCTCAACTTCGCCCGGCAGGGCGGCGCCGACGGGCGCGGCTCCTGGCACGGCTGGATGGACTTCGGCGACAACCTCTGGGCCGAAGGCTACAGCTCGCTGCACTACGACTGGACCTGGATGATGCTGCTCAACTGGCTGCGCACCGGCGACCGCCGCTTCTTCGACATGGGCGTGACCATGGGCCGGCACCGCATCGACGTCGACCAGATCTGGGCCGGCGACTCCGAGTTCTACACCGGCATGACCCGCTACGAGAAGTGCTACACCAGCATGCACGGCGGGCTGAACGACGGCTACTACGGACCGATCCCCAGCCACAACTGGACGAGCGGCCTGATCCTCTACTACATGCTCACCGGCGAGCCCCAGGCCCGGGAGTGCGCCCTCAACAACTACGCCGGCATGAAGCGCCGGCTGATCGACAAGCAGGACAAGAGCCCCAGCCCCAACGTCCAGACCCGGGAGCTCGGCTGGAGCATCCTCAACCTCTGCTCGCTCTACGACCTGACCGGGGAGAAGAAGTATCTGGACGACGCCCTGATCCTATTCAGCAAGCCCCTGACCATGCAGTGGGAGAAGGGCGGGCCGTACCTCGGCTCCGGCGGCGGCAACTGCCTGCAGTACTACTACTCCACCCAGGGACTTTGCGAACTGCACCACCGCACCGGCGACGAGAAGGTCATGAAGCTGCTAAAGGAGGGCTGCGCCGGCGACTACGAGGCCACCAAACCGGCCTACAACGAGTGGCGGATCTTCCTGTCCAACATCTACGCCTACGTCGGCTACAAGGAGAAGAACGACGCCTACGTCGCCAAGGCGGAGGAGCTCTTCGGCCGGTACGCCGAGGAGACCAAGGGCCTGGGTTGCTACACGACCAACGGCGCCTGGGACAAGGAGAGCGGCAAGCTCATCCGCAACGGGCACATCCTGCAGTTCGTGGAGTGGAAGCTGAGGAAGTAGGCGGCCGGCGGCGGATCAGCCGTCCGCGGCGCGGTCGACGAACCACTCCCCGCCGAGCGCCAGGCGCCCGGGGGTCTGCGCAACGGAGCCCTCCAGCGCGAAGACCGCCGCCAGGGCCTCGCGCTTGCGGGCGCCGGAGACCAGCACCAGGAGCCGCCGGGCCGCGGCCAGCCCCGCCGGCGTGATGGTCACGCGCCGGTGCGGTGCGACCGGCACGTCCACCGCCAGGAAGCGCCGGCTGGCCTCCAACAGGGCCGGAGATTGCGGGAATAGCGAGGCGGTATGTCCCTCGACGCCCAGCCCCATCAGGACCAGGTCCGGCGCCGGCGGGCAGATGCGCTCGTACTCCTCGGCGGCGGCCTCCGGAGAAGCCTGTTCGGCGCGGATGCGATGGGTCCGCTCGGGCGGCACCCCCAGCGGCGCGAGCAGGGCCTGTCGGGCCAGGCCGTAGTTGCTGGCCGGATCAGTCGGCGGCACGCAGCGCTCGTCGCTCCAGTAGAAGTGGGTCGCCGCCCAGAGTCCGGGACCGGCGCCGGCCCCCGTGCGGGCGAGGGCCTCGAAGGTCTTCAGCGGCGAGCCGCCGCCGGACAGCAGGAGGTCGAAGCGGCCCCGGGCGGCCAGCGCCTCCCGGCCGATGGCCACGATGCGCTCCGCGGCCGCCCGGGCCAGGTCGGACTCGTCGGCCAGGACGCGCTTCACGCGGCACCAGGCTTGGGCGGACCGTCCGGGGGATTGATCCAGGCGCGGCCGTCGCGGGCCGGCAGGGCGGCGGCCTCGGCCGGCCCCCAGCTGCCGGGTTCGTAGACGGGCAGCTCCGGCGTGCCCGGACGCGCCCCGGCCTCGACCAGCGGCATGACCACCTGCCAGGCGGCCTCGACCTCGTCGGCCCGTGGGAAGACCAGGGGTGCTCCGCGCAGAGCGTCGAGCAACACGCGCTCGTAGGCCTCGGGCAGCTCCACGCCCAGCTGCGAGTAGCGGAAGTCCAGCTCGGTCTGCTCGAGGCGCTGCTCGCAGCCGGGCAAGCGCACGTTGAAGGCCAGCCGCAGGCCCTCGTCGGGATGCAGCCGGATGCCCAGGGTGTTGGGCCGGGCCGTCTGGCAGGCCTGCTCGCTCTCCAGCAGGCACAGCGGCACGGACTTGAAGCGGATGACCACCTCTGAGAGGCGGCGGCCCAGGGCCTTGCCGCTACGCAGGTAGAAGGGCACGCCCTGCCAGCGCCAGTTGGCGACCTCCAGGCGCAGCGCCGCGAAGGTCGGAGTGCGCGAGCCGGGAGCCACCCCCGGCTCGGCGCGGTAGCCGCGGTACTGGCCGAAGGCGAAGTCCTCCGGGCCGACCGGCAGGATGGACTTGAAGACCTCCAGGCGGTGGGTGCGCACCGAGTCCAGGTCGCCGGGCAGCGGCGGCTCCATGGCCACCAGGGCCATGATCTGCAGGAGGTGGTTCTGGATCATGTCGCGGACCACGCCGGCGGCCTCGTAGTACCCGGCGCGGGACCCCACGCCCAGCGTCTCGGCCGCGGTGATCTGGATGTTGTCGATGTGCCGGCGGTTCCAGAGTTCCTCGAAGACGGCGTTGCCGAAGCGCAGGACCAGCAGGTTGCGCACGGTGTCCTTGGCCAGGTAGTGGTCGATGCGGCCGATCTCGGACTCGCCGAACCCGGCGGCGCAGAGCCGGTTGAGCCGACGGGCGCCCTCCAGGTCCGAGCCGAAGGGCTTCTCGATGAGCACGCGGTCCCCGGGGCCGGGCCGCTCCCGCCGGAGCCGGGCCAACTGTCCCAGGACCGTCTCCGCCGCCGCCGGCGGCAGGGCGAGGTAGTAGAGGCAGGAGCCGCTCCCCCCCCGAGGGCAGAGCCCGTCGGCGAATCGCTGCAGCGCGGCGTAGTCCGCGTCCCGGGCGTAGTCGCCGGCCAGGGAGTGGAGCCGGAGCGCGAAGCGCGGCCAGTCGGCCTCGGTCGGCGGCCGGCGGGAGAACTCGCGCACGGCCTCGCGCATCCCGCGGCGGAAGTCGTCGTTGCCCGGGGCGGTCCGCGAGAAGCCCACAATGCGCAGCTCCGGCGGCAGCAGGCCGTCGCGGTCCAGGCTGTAGAGGGCCGGGATCAGCTTGCGCCTGGTCAGGTCCCCGGAGGCCCCGAAGATCACCAGGGTGCGGCAGGCAGGGCTCGCCTCATCCCCGGACGAAGCGCTCGTCTCCACGCTCACGACTTCCGCTTGATGAAGGTGCCTTCCTCGTATTCGCGGAAGGCGGTGCGCAGCTCCTCCTGGGTGTTCATGACGATGGGCCCGTACCAGGCCACCGGCTCGCCGAGGGGCCGGCCGGAGGCCAGCAGGAAGCGGACCGGGCCGTCTCCGGGCGTGACGACGACATCGCCGCCGGAGCGCTCGTAGAGCACCACCGTCTCGGCGTCGAAGGAGCATTCGCGCTTGAGGTTTGACCAGCGCGCGCTGCCGGCATCGTGGCCGTAGGGGTCGTGGGCCTCGTCGAACCAGGCCCGGCCCTCGATGACGTAGGCGAAGACAGTGTGCCCGTCGGCGACGGCGTGCCGGAAGGTCGCGCCGGCCGGCACGGCGACGTCGAGGAGCTCCGGCGCGGTGACGATGTCCCTCACCGGTCCGGCGACCCCGCCGACCCGGCCGGCGACCACCCTGACCCGGGCCCCGGAGTCGA
>JAKLDR010000132.1 GCA_022703445.1 Planctomycetota bacterium
GCCGCCTGGGCGCTGAACGTGCCGACCACCTCGATGCGCGCGGCCTTCTCGATGGCCGGGATCGCCGCCTCGATCCCGTCCTGGAACTTCTCGAACTGCGGCACCGCCGGCGGCTCCGGGGGAGCCTCCGGCTTCCGCTGCTCGGCCGCCAGCCGCTTGGCCTTCGCCTCGGCCAAGGACGCCCGCCACTCCTCCTTGGCCGCCTTCAAAGCGGCCTCCGAGTCGGCCAGCTCCTTGTCGTGGCTCTCCTGCCGGGCCTTGTCCTTGGCCACCGACTCGTCCAGGATCATGTCGATGACCGCCTTGCGCTCCTCCTCGATGGCGGCCAGCTCCTTGTCGCGCGAATCCTGGACGTTGGCGCTGCGGAGATCGGCCTCGACGTTCAGCCGCTTGGTCTCCTCGTCAATGTTCTTGGAGACCTCCTCGACGTCGATGCTGGAGTCGAACGCGCCCACCACCTTGGCCATCTGCTTGGCGATCCACCCCGTGGCCTTGTTCCACACCTTCACGATGGCCGTGGACAGGTTCGTCCAGAGGTTGAGCAGGAAATTGATCGACGTCGTCCAGATCTTCCGGATGCCGTACCACGCCTCGGCCACGACGATGGTCAGCCCGTCGAACGCCTCGCCCGCGATGTTGAGAAACCAGTACTTGAAGGCGATCCAGTAGCCCTTGAGCCAGTTGATGCCGGCCTGCCAGACCACCTTCAGCGACAGCCATAGGATTTTGGCCGCCAAGGCGATGTCCCCGGCCGCCAGCGCGTCCTTTATGCCCTGGATGGACTCCAGGGCGAACCCCTTCAGGTCGTCGAACCTGGCGCCCAGCCACTCCAGCGCCTTCCCGCCCGCCCCCGTGGCCCACACGATGTAGGCCGCCAGGCCCGCCAGGGCCGTGATCACGAGCCCCACGGGCGACAGGATGAACCCCAGCGCCGTGGAAATCACCGAGGCCATGGCGCCGAAGGCGGTGCCAATCGCCGAAACGATGGGCCCCAGGGCCACGAGCGCCGTCCCAACGCCCAGGACCACCGCGCCTATCTTGAGGATCGACACCACCAGGCCCTGGTTCTGGGCAAGCCAGTCGCGGAATGCGGTGATGAGCCGCATGGCCTTCTCGGCCAGTTCGGTCATGAGGGGTGCGAGCGCCGAGCCCACGGTGACCACCAGGCTCCGGAGCGCCGCCGTCACCCGGCCGAAGGCGTCGTTCAACTCGGCCGCGGCCTTGGCGTCCTGCGTGGACATGACCATGCCGAGCCGCCTCGCCTCGGCCCTGGCCTCACCTAGGTTCTCCAGCATGGGCAGAAGCGACGTGCCCGACTTGCCGAAGACCTCCATCGCCGCCGCGGCGCGCATCGTCGGGTCGGAGATCTCATTCAGGCGCTGGCCGATCACCAGGAACTGGTCCTCGGGCTTGAGCCGCTCCAGCTGCTCGGCCGACAGGCCCAGGAGCGCCAGTGACTCGGCCGCCGACTTCGAGCCCGTGGCGGCGTTGCCGATCACCCGTTGCATGGCGCGCGCCGCCGTCTCCACGTCGGCCAGATCCGCGCCGGCAAGCTCCGCGGCATAACCCAGCTCCGACAGCGTTTCCACGCTGAAGCCGGTCCGCTTGGCCATCTTGTCGAGCTTGTCGCCCATCTCGGAGAAGCCCTTGGCGCTGGCCAGCAAGGGCGTCACGATCCCGGCCCCCAGGGCCATCATCCGGAGGCCAGTGGCCTGGATGCCGGCCCCAAATGCCTTCAGACGCCTGGAGGCCGCCTGCAGCCCCTTCACGAGCATCGCGTCCTTGGCGTAGAGCTCGATGAAGGCCGCGCCGGCCCGGATGCCGCCTGCCGATGCCATCATCCTGTCCTTGCAGAGAAGGTGGATTTCAGGTATTCATCCCTTGGGCTCAGGGAGGGACGGGTATGGCAGCCGAATCCGGGCAATCGTCCTGCACCAGATGCCTTCGAGATCACACTCCGGGCGTTCCGCTCAAGACCTGTCCCGCTTGCGGCTCCCCGTTCTGCGCCGGATGCTGGCCTAGCAACTCGCCCCAATGTCCGAAGTGCGCGCGGATCGTGGTGCCACGGAGGACCGCGGCGGTCGAGCCGCGCGACCGCCAAGTCAATCAAGGCTGATCTGAGCGCACCCACGGCCGTCACTTCCCCGGATCAGCCAATGCCCACCAGCCCTCGGGCAGGTCCACCACCGCCGGGACCTCCCGCCCCTGGCCGTCAGCCACCCAGACCTTCACGCGCTTGACCGTCTCCCGGAGCCGCACCGGCTCCCCTGGAGGGATCATCACCGCGCGCGTCCCGCACCCGCCGCAGAAGACGCTCGCGCAGATCGTCACGGCGAGCACCATCCTCCACCGTGTCAGCCAGCCCTTTCCGGATCGCATCGGCGAGTACCTCCACGAGCACCGGGGCGCACTCGGCAAGCATCGCGCCGAGGAAGCGCCCCAGTGCGACCGCCAGACCGCTCACTTGGCTCCCACGTCCTCGGACGTGATCTTGTTGTCGCGCGCGGCGATCAGCCCGATCCCCGCCGCGACCGCGGCGCACACCGCCGTCCAGTCCGGGTTGGTCGCCGGATCGTTGTCGACCAGCAGCTTCACCGCCCCGGCCACGGCCGTTAGGATCGCGCAGATGCCGAACACGGTCGTCTTCCAGCTCTTCACGTCACGCCTCCTTCCTTCCCGCCTTTCCATCCACGAAGACCGCCTTCAGGATGGACAGGTCCTTGGTCTTGGGCGCCGGCCGGTCCTCGGGCGCGTAGGGATGGAAGTCGCTCGCGCCGTAGGGCCGGTGCTTCTTGGGGTCGCGGTTCACGTTGGCCAGCAAGGCCATGACCGACGCCGTCCGGTTCCAGTTCTCGCGGCTCCGGCCCTCGGCCATCAGGGCCAGCTCCCGCAGCGTCAGTTGACCAGGTTCGACGCCGACGATTCCGGCGAGCCGCCAGATGAGCTCCCAAGCGCGGCCAGCGCCGACTCGAACTGCCGGTCGAGCTCCGGGCTCGCCAGGCGCTGCTCGGCGACCGCCAGAGCCTTTGCCTGGAAGACCCCGAGCTTCTCCATCGCTTTCCGGAGCACCCTCCGGCGGCCCTGGGGGAAAAAATCGACGAGTTCCTCCAGGAAGGCCGCCGTCGCGCCGTCGAGCGCATCGCCGCCCATCGCCCGGCCGAAATCCTCGTCGGTCACCTTCTGCGCGTCGGCCTCGGGCTTCACCACCGCGTAAAGCACGTCGCAGAGGAACACCGGATCGCCCGAGAGCCGGTCGATCAGCTTCCCCTCGATGACCTCCAACAGGTTCACGCCCAAGAGCGACTTGACCCGCTTCAGGGCGTCCACATTCAGCTGCACCGACCAGGCCCGGCCGGCGTTGTCCTTGAAGGTCCGCATGACGCTCCTCCTCAGGCCACTTCCATCCACTCGGGGGCGTGCTCCGCGTAAGTCGGCTTGACCGACACCGACACGCTCATGGCCTCCTCGAGCGGCTCCTTCCGGCTGAAGCTGATCACCGACATCGTGGCGCGCAGGCCCTGGCTGCCGCTCGTCGCAATCGGCCCGTCCATCACCGCCATCTCGACCGGCGTGTCGCTGAACCAGGCGGCCTGGAGCGCGGCGAAACCCTCGTCCTCGGTGTCCCAGACCATCTCGAACTCGAGCGAGCCTTCCTTCAACGTCCCCACCGTCGCCCGCCAGCCGGCGTTGCCGCGGGTGGTGACGTCGGCCTCGCCCTTTTCCAGGTTCAGCGTGACGTCCTTGACGTTCTTCAGCTCCTTCCAGTCCGGCGTCGCGTAGCTGCCGGCGTTGAAGTAGAGCTTGCCCTCCATCCCGAGCTTGTTCACTGTCCAGCCCTCCTGCTATCCCCGCACCGAATTTCGCCACATGGCGGAAAGCCGCGGCCGGCCGATCTCCAGTGCCGGCCCCATGAAGGGGCGCCGCGGGTACTTCCGGGGTTTCCTGCTCTCGACCTGCCGCTGGGCTGGCGGAAGCCTCTGGGCCTCCTCCTTCGCCCGGGCGACCTGCCTGGCGGTCTTGAGCGTCACCACCACCGGCTTGCCGCCCTCGACCGAAATCGGCCCGTGGCCGCCGACCTCCAGCTTCCAGTTCGGCTTGCGCCCCTTGCGCTTCTTGGGCGGCTCCGTGCCGCCGAACTCGTGGGTGTGTCCGATCTTCCCCACCGCCGTCGCCGCCGGGCCGATCACCACGCCCTGGCGCGGCTTCTCCACCGCGAAGAGGATCGCGTTCTTGATCCGGCCCTTGCGGCTGTGCGGCTGGTGCCCAGGCGCCGACGGCTCGGCCGAGACCTTGATGCTCCTGCGAGCGATCCCCCGCAGGTACGCCCCGGCCTTGCCCAGGCTCTTCACCGAGCCCTCGCGGCCGGCCCGCACCACCTTGCGGCCGTCCATCCGGGAGCGCACCTTCACCCCGACCATGCTCAGAACCCCTGCGGCATCATTCCGCGCGGGAAGCGCAGGTAATGGGCCTCGAGCCAGGCGCTGCCCGCCGGCTGGCCAGACCCGTTCTTCACGAAGGCCACCAGCCGCCCGCCGCCGGGGATGATCACCCGCTTGGTCACGTAGCAGTCCAAGAGGTCCAGGTCCGAGCCCGACCGCTCCTTGGTCATGGCCAGGTCCACCCAGGCGCGGTCCTCGCCCACGATGGGCTCCATCTGGAGCACCGCGTAGCAGGGCGCGCTATTGGGGACGTAGACGGAGACCGCGGCCAGGAGCCAGTTCTCGTCGGCAGGCACCGTCGAGCCGTGGATCGAGACGCTGCCGCCCGCCGGCACCACGCCCTCCTTCTCCTCCAGGAGAAGCGGCGGCATCCGGCCAATGTCCAGGTTCCACATGGCGCTACTCCGTGATCCGGAAGGTGAAGGTCAGCACCGACGTGAACTGCCGCAGCTCGGCCAGGTGCTCCTGGCTGTAGATGGGCACGTTCTCCGTCCTGGTCCACACCGCCTGGTGGTACGCCGGCAGGCGCTTGAGCTTGAAAAGCTCGGCGATCTCTTCGACGAGCCCGACCAGCGGGTCAATCTCCGCGGCGTCGGCGGCCTGGAGCTTCTTCTGCACCGCCACATCGACCTTGACCTCGCGCGGCGTGCCGGCGCGCGAGCCGAGCTCCTGCTCCAGTCCCCTCGGCACCACGGTCACGTGCAGGTTCCTCATCTCGGCCAGGTCGAAGACCGGCTGGTAGGCGCGCTCGGCCGTAACCGGCATGGAGAGCGCCGCCGCATTGATTTCGGCGACCACCGCATCGGCCACGCTAAGGACTGCTGCCGGCATCTGCGCGCCCTCAGAACGCCAGGCTGATGCAGATGGGCAGGATCACGAGCGCCAGGACGAACAGCGCATCCGGCCACGACGCCTTGCGGCCCCTTGCCTCCGTCATCTCTCAGCCTCCTTCTTGCCCCCGTCCCCCAGCATTTGTTGGATGGCCGCGGTGTTGCGCTCGAGCGCCCCCAGAAGCGTTCCCCTGACCCAGGCGTGGTCGCGCTCTATCGCCTCGGACATGCGCTTCTCGCGCAGCCAGTCGCGCCAAAGAACGTAGCCGACCACCAGGCCCGCCAAGCCCCATTGGCCCCAGGCCGCCGCGTCGCCGCCCACCGGCACGGATATGGCCAGCAAGCTCCCCATCCCCGCCTTCATCGCCAGGTCCGCGATCATGGCGCGTCCTCCACGCCGACTTGCTTGGTGTGAATCCGGAGCGTGTGCCGGTAGAGGTCGGAGTACCGCCACTCCGGCTCCTTGCCCGGGGCCATGACCTCGTAGATGAAGACCTTCCCGCCGTCAGCCTCCCGCACCTGGTCGCCGCGCTTCGGCGTCGCCTGCGCCCCGCCCAGGATCAGGTCACGGGCCAGGATCAGAAAGTCCCGCGTCTCCGTGTGTTCCGCCACGCCGTAATCGTCGCGGATCTCGAAAACCGTCTTCCCGACCGTGGCCCGGACCTGGATGGACTCCCCGGCGCGGACATAGTGGATGTTGCGCGATGCATGCCTGACGCGCTCGCGCTCCAGCCACTCCAATCCGCGCCGAAGGAGGTCCATCGCCGCACCCCTACTGGCTGAGCCTGACCCGGACGGCCGCGTCGGCGTCTGCCGCGGTCTTCACCGCCTTGCCCAGGTACTTGTTGGTCCCGGCCTCCGAGTCGGTCTTGGCGACCGCCTCGGCGACGTCCCAGTAGAGCTTGGCCCCCGCCGCGATGGCGCTGCCAACGCCGGTCGCCTTGGGGAACTCGTAGACGCCCGTGACTGCGAGCGCCCCGAGCTGCCCGGCCTTGATCTCCCGGCCGGCCACGCCGACCAGGTCCTCCTGGACCACCACCGACCCGGCAGCCACGTCGGCCGCCGGCTGATAGTCCACGCTGTCGCCCCTCTGCACGAGCTTCACCATCTGTCCGCTCCTTCAGCTTTCGCTTGCCTCACGCGGCCCGCCGCGTATCCTCTGGGTGCCCGGTGGGCGGCATCACCTTGCTCCGGCGCACGATGACGGCCGTCCCACCGGGCTCTCCTTTTCAGGCCTCGCCCTTGCTCTTGAGCCCGCCGCGCGGGTCCTGCAGCGCCACACCGAAGTCGTGGTAGCCGCGCATGCGCACGCCGAGCACGTTGAAGTCGGCCTCGGCCGTCTCGATCACCGGCGACTCCTGGCCGTTCAGGAACGCGACCTCGATCACCGGCAGGTCGTTCGGGTCGGCCAGCAAGTACCAGGCCTTCTGCGAGAAGCCCGCGTACTGCGGGTTCGAGAGGTAGCGGCTGACCTCCGAACGGAACTTGCCCTGGTGCGGGTTCGAGACCGGGTACTTCACGCCCGCCGAAGTGTCCCGCAGCTCCAGGCTCTTGTTCAGCTGCGTGGCGATGGCCGAGAGCGCCGGCGGCACCAGCACGATGGCCGGCATCACCCCGATGGGCTTGCCGTCGGAGTCCACCTGCTCCATGAAGGTCGTCTCGGCCTTGGTCAGGCCGTCGATGCCGAGCAGTGTGTCCGCGCCCACGAGCAGGTTCTTGTTGCCGGCGGTGAAGAAGGCGGCATTGTTCAGGAACGCCGTCCAGAAGACGTCGTTGATCTTGAGCCCCGACCCGCGCCCCAGCTTCCGGGGCACCAGCGTGATCGCGCCCAGGTCGTCGTTTATGATGTCGCGCCGGTCGATGCTGAGCAGCAGGCCGTAGGTATCAGCCTTATTGGTGTAGCTCTCGTTCCCCAGCGACCCGTGCTTCAGCTCCCCGCCCGGTGCGACCTGCTCGTACTGGTCGCGCCCCACCAGCCGGTAGCTGGTCACCGTCTTGAAGTCCGGGACGTTCCGCACCGCGCAGATGTTCCGCCAGGCGCGCTCGACCGAGAAGAAGCCCTCCAGCAGGAACTTGTTGGCCACGTTGGAGAGGATGCCACCCAGGTCCACCGCCGAGAAACCGGCCTGCACGTCCCGCCCGAAGGCGTAGCGCAGCGCCTCCCGGCTGTCCCGGAACGTCCGCTCCGGGTAGCCGTTGGCCCAGGCCGCCTCGAGAAACAGCTCCTGCAGCCCGATCCCGCCGCGGAACCGCCGGCCGGCCTCCTCCAGGACCTCCTCGTCGTACTGCTTCTCCGGCGCGGCCAGGCCCGCGGCCAGCGAACAGGCCGCCTCCAGCATCGCCGCGCTGCAGGAGCGGGCCCGGTCCCGGCCCGCCGAGATGCGCACGTCGGCCTGCGGCCGGCCCTCGCGCATCGCCTTCAGCACCTTCTGGCTCGTGTCCTCGACGCCCCAGCCGGCGCGGATCGCCTCACGCTCGATCTTGGGGAACTCCCCGGCGCAGACCTCCTGGATCGCGGCCACGCGCTCGCGCTCCGCGGCCACGGCGCCCTCGGCCGCCTCCCGCGCGTCCGGCGCAGCCCCGGCCGCCCCGTCGCCGGCGGCCGATGCCTTGACCACCTTCTCGGAGACCTTCGGCTCCGGCTTCTTGCCGTCTCCCTGGTCCGGCTTGCCCGCCGAAGCCTTGGCGGAGGCGGGGGGCTCCTCGCCCTTCTCCCAGGCCGCCTTCAGAGCCGCGAGCTTCTCCTCGCCCAGCCCCTCGGCCTCGATCCCGTGCTCCTTCAGCCACTTCTCGAACTCCATCGCATTCCCTCCGTACAGGTTGAACCTTGCCGCGAGCGCCAACCGCGTAGAGGCATCCGCGCCCACGGCGACGACCGACACCTCCCGCAAGACCGACTTCTTCACGTGGTAGAATGGACCCTCGTGCATCCGGCCGTTGATCGACCGGCTCCCGCGCACGAGCTCCGAATCGATGACTTCCGCCCCGATGGATAGCTGCCAGTCCACCCCCGCCCTGGCCTGCTCCACGATCCCCTGTGCCTGACCGCTCGATGAGAGGATCTCGCCCTCGATCACCAGCGCCCGATCCTCGATCCGCGCCCGGACCACCCCCACCCGGCTGCCGGTGCGGTTGTCGTGGTTGGTGAGGAGCGGTACGCTCTCCGGCACTGCCATCCCGGCCAGGTCCACCACCACCGGGTGCCGCCAGCCGGGCAGGCGCATCTTGCCGCCCGAGTAGGCCACGCCCATGACGCGGAGCCTGCCGGCCGCTCCCTCGCCGGCCGCCTCGACCATCACGAACTCGCCCGCGACGCCCTCGGCCTTGTCGGCGGCCGGCTCGAACAGGATGGGCTCGTGCCCGTGCTCCTTGAGCCACGCCTTGGCCTGCTCGGGGGTGAACCTCCCGGCGTCGAACCGGATCGCCTGCAGTTCGGCCTGGCCGTCCCGGCCGATGCCCCATACCGCGTCGATCCCGGGGCCGAACTTGTCGTTCTCCCGGCGGAACCGGACGTACTTGGCGGGGTCCTGGAGTCGCGCTGCGTGCTCGCGGGGGTAAGGCATGCTACTCCTCCTCCCCGTCGGCCACGGGCGCCGCTTCTGCCTCGGGCGCCGTCACGGCCGTGCCCTTGGCCGAATCCCACGGCTGAGGCAGGCCGCGCCGCTTCCGGCCCTCGGCCTCGCGCTGCCGCTGGGCCTGGTGGTCCTCCCAGTCCACCCCGCGCTTGGCCTGGTACTCGGCCTCGGTCAGGAGACCGGCCTTCAGCAGCTTCTCGGCCGCCGTCGCCTCCTTCGCCGGGTCCACATGCTCGAAGCCGTCCCAGAACCACTGGTGGTCGGGCAGAATGCGCTCCAAGCCCTGCGCCGGAACGTAGTCCACCGCGCCCACGGCCAGCGCGTACTCCCAAAGCCACGCGGCCAGGATGCGGTCGAGCACCCGCTCGGCCATGAAGGCCTGCTCCACACGGATGCACTTGAAGTAGGTCTGGTGGTCGAGACGACCCGAGGCGTAGTTGTAGCCCGAGGAGTTCCCGGCCGCGATGTTGTAGGGCATGCAGATGCAGCGGACGATCTCGTTCAGGATCTCCTTCTTGAACTCCGCATAGGTCGTCGCCGGCTGCATCGGCTCCACCTGGCTCATCTTCCAGCCGCCAGGCATGGTCAGCAGCATGTTGCGTTCGAGCTCGATGCTGTCCATCGGCTCGACCGAGTCGGCCTCGCCGTTGGCCGGCGCGTCGGTGTAGAGGATGCCCGCGAAATCGGCCGCCGCCTCGGCCGCCGAAATCACCGCCAGCGTGAAGCGCCTGAGCTGCGCGAAGAGCGGCAAGGCCGGCGTGATCTCCGGCACGCCCCGGTGCTGCCCCGGCCGGTCCAGCCGGAAGGCGTGGATCATGTGCGACGCCGGGATCGAGAAGTACTCCTCCCGGAGGCGCCGCGAGAGCGCCCCCGGATGCTCGGCCATCACCCGGTAGGCAGCCGGGTTCCCGAACTCGTCCAGCACCACACCGTCGACTTCGTTGTCGTCCAAGAGCCCGCGGAACGGGCTCGTCACCTGGTCGGCCTCCACCAGCCGCAGGTCTAGCTTCACAGGGTGCTCGAGGACGGGGTTGTTGGCCAGGATCGCGAAGGCCTCGCCGTCCTGCACCCGCGCCATCCGCATGGTGCGCAGCTTCTCGGCAAGCGACACCGCCCGCGCCCAGCGGTCGAACTCACGCTCCACCTGGCGGTTGGCGGCGTCGTCCCCGGTGAGCATCTGCAGGCGCGGCCCGGTCCCCACCGTGTCGTTGGCCAGCGTCAGGACGATCCCCTTGGCATAGGAGTTGTTCGCGACCTCGTAGCGGCAGCGCATCCGCAGCGTCCGGCGCACCTCGGGGCTGGCCGCCGCGTCCGGCGAGAGCGAGTCGGCGTTCGCCCAGTGGCGGCGGTTGTCGTCGGTGGTCGCGGCCGAGTCGAACCGGGCGCGCAAGCGCCGCACGGGCACCGCCCGCAGGCGCGAGAGCACCACCGACTTCCGGTCCGCGGCCGTGGCGATCATCAGCACGCCCCCGGCGGGACCATCTTGGTGCGCCGCACGCCCAGGCCCTTCCGGGCCGCGTCCTTCGAGGCCAGATACCGGTCGGCCTCGATCTGCTCCTTCAGAGAATGCTGCTCCATTTCGCCCGAATCACCGCGAGCCCGGCGAGGGCCCTTTGCATTGCGGCGAATCGTGCTGCCCAAGTCCCGACCCATCGCCCGCACCCCCGAAAATCCCGCGCTCTTCTGCCCCTTACCTTGTTGATCCATGGCACGGACAGGAAGAGATTCCGGCGGATTGCGGCCCCTAGGTACACCGGTAGCACCATGAGGCTCAAATCAGATGCTCTTGCCGACCTTCTCCGGCGGCATACACTGCGCCCAGGGGCCCGGGCTTTGAGCCGAATGAGTCGGCTCGCCGCGCCGACCTCTGACGGAGGAACATCATGTATTTCGTGTGGACCGGTCTTGCGGCGTGCTTTCTGGGGAGCGTCTTGCTGGCTGTGGCCAGTGCCAGGATATCGTCGGTCACCAATACGTGGCTGACCGCCCTCGATGTCACGGTGCGATCTTATCTCTCGCGGCAGACGGTGGTCCCCGTCTTCGAGGGCATGGATGAAATGCACACGCGCTCGTTAAAGCTCTGGCGCAAGCTCAACATCATCGGCTGGGTTTTGCTGGCCGCAGGGTCTGCCCTGCAGGGCGTCGGGGCCATCGTAGCCAGCAATCCGTAGCGGCCTTCAAAGCACAGCCTCGTAGGTTGTCATCCTGCGCCCGCAGTACCGGCATTCCCGGCGTCGCCGTATCCGGCCGCCGCCCGCGGACCGCGTGCAGAGCACGTCGAAATGCCGGCACCCGCACCTGGGGCACTCCAGTCCGCGCTGCCCGGCCGCCTCGACAGCGACCTCTCTTGCCGGCGTCTTCATCGCCTGGTCCTCTGCAGGTCGGAAAGCTTCATCCTCGGCCGTCCCCGGGCCGCCGGGCCGTCCGTTCCGGGCAACACCGCGCCCTGAATGCTGGCCGCCACGGCGCAGCCCACCAGGCAGTCGAGCCAATGGTTCTCCACGGCCTCCGGCCGGAGCTTCCACTCGTCCACCACCCGGCCGCGCCCCTCGGTCTTCACCCGATATTCCGCCGTCAGGTGCTCGGCCAGTAGCCGGTGCACCTCCGCGTCGCGGCCGAAGAGCGAGAGGCAGCCCTTGTCGCCCATGGGCACCGCCAAGCGCGCGTGGACGAAGCTCTTCCAGTAGTTCGAGTCGAAGACCACGTGCCGCACGGCCCTGCGCCCCTGCACGTTGGGGATGCGCCAGTTGAGGCCCACGCGGTCGCCACGCTTGCGCTTATACTCCGAGAACGGCACCGACGACGCCCCCACGAACCGCCCGTGACTCGGCAGCAGCACCGCCGCGTGCGCGCTCTGCCTGCAAAACTGATAGACCACGTCGGTGGACGTGCCCCAGTTGGCATCGATGAGGCAGCGGTCAATCCTGACCATCGCCCCGTCGTCCCGTCGCCACTCGCGCTCCAGGTGCTGCCCGGTCAGCGCCTCCAGCCCGGCGTAGATCGCCCCCTCCAGCCCGGCGCCCTTCACCGCACCCTGCAGCGTCCGCTGCGCATCTCGCAGCGTGAAATACGCCCGCCGCTGGTCGGGGTATGCACCGTAATCGAGGACGTAGCCTGAGAAGTCTTCCTCGAACGCGGCGACCACCCAGAAGAGCAGCCTACCCTGCACGTCGATGAACATGACCAGCTGCGTCGCGCCCACCGGGACCTCGCCCCGCTTCATGCCATTGAGCTTCTGGGCTATCTGGTCGGCGGTGAGCAATCCCTCGTCCTCGGCGGTCTTCTCCGGCAGCGGTTCGTTCTGGTACTCGGCGAAGAACGCCGCCTCGTCCTGGAGCTTCAAGTTCATGGCATGCTGGACGGCCGAGGCCTCGTCGTGGTTGAACCGCTCCGGCCAGGCGATGACCGCGCCCTCGTCGAGCGCCGAGCGGTTGGCCTCGTAGAACGCCGTCGCCTCGCGCAGGTCGCCGTGGGCGCGCAACGACTCGGCCCGGACCTCGGCGTAGCGCGCCCACAGCTTCTCGTCCGTCGGGAACGCATAGACCATCCTGGCCCGTTCGCCGTTCCATTCGGGGTGCTTCTCCCGGTCGAGAATGTTGTCGGCCATGTCGCCCGGACGGATGACCGTGCAGGGCATGATCCCCGCGATCTTCTTGCCCGGGCCGGCCAGGCCCAGAATCGCGCCAGCCAAGATGCGCTCCCGCGTGTTGCACTGCGATAATGAGCGCGCCGATTCGTCGGTCTGAGGATCGTCCAGCACCACCAGGGCAGGCCGCACCGTTCGGCCGTCGGCGCGCTTGTACTTCATCCCCCGGATGCGGCCGGTGATCCCGGCGACCTTGATGATGGCCCCCGAAGCCTTGCTCTCCGGGACGGTCGGCAGCACTACCTCGACGGCCGTCCAGCCGATGTGGGTCCGCTCCCCCTTGTAGAGCTGCCCGGAGCAGCGATTGGCGATGCCGTCCAGGCTCCGAATCGGATGGCAGACTTCGGGGAAGTCCTCGGCCAGAAGGTCGTTGCCGTCGAGCTCCATCTTGATGGAGTCGAGCATCTCGCCGGCATGGACCTCCGAGGCGCCGATCAGGCAGACGAAGTCCCGGTGCCCGTAGAGCACCGCCCAGAGGCAGGCGGTCTCGGTGATGGAACTCTTGCCTGAGCCACGCGGGAGTGCCATCGCGAATAGCCCTCCGTGCAGCACCGCCTGCTCCACCTTGGCGATGGCCTTCAGGTGATCCGGCGACCAGGGCAGGTGGAAGGTCAGCGGGAAGTAGGCATCGCAGAAGAACCGGAAGTCGTGCGCCGCGCGTTCCTTACGTGCCGGGTCGACCACGGCCGGCATCTCGCCGATATCCCGGCCGGCCAGCGCCCGTACCCGGTCCCGCGCGGCTGCCGCCGCCTTATGCTTTTCGTAGTCCGCCGCATCGTCCCTGACCGGCCTCGGCCCATGCCGCTCGTCGGCCAGCCACGCCGCGTAGCGGAAAAGGTCCACGTGCCGGCCGTCGCCCACCCGGTAGCCGGCCTTCATCCGGTGCCGGTAGAACGTCCGCTCGTCCAACACCGCGCCCAAAGGCGTGGAGTTGAGCAGCCGAACCAACTCCGCCGGCTTCAGCCGCCTGGCCTCAATCGCCACGGCCGGCCTCAAGCGCGAGCCACGCCGCGTAGTGAAGCA
Source organism: Planctomycetota bacterium (assembly GCA_022703445.1). Taxonomy (GTDB): domain Bacteria; phylum Planctomycetota; class SZUA-567; order JAKLDR01; family JAKLDR01; genus JAKLDR01. Next base: position 13,514 of record JAKLDR010000132.1, read on the forward strand.
GGTTAACCGTGCCGTCGGGGTTGGCGGGCGCGCCGGCCGCGATATCCCGCCGCAGCGCCTCCTCGGAAAGGTGCCGAGAACCGGCCTTCCGAAGCACCGCCACGGCGTCGGAAACGGCCAAATGGCCAGGCGTAAGCGGCGCACCGTGGCCGGTTACGGGCATGCGTTTTCTCCCCGATTCTCGGCGATTTCCCTTGATGTTTGCCCATGGTCATGGCAATGATGTGTGTAGAAGGCAATACCAAGAGCGCATTGAGCGCCGGAAAGGAACGGAGGAGAAAGATGGACGCCAAGACCGCCAAGAGAAACGAACGCCGCGACCTGGAGCGCCTGGCCCAGGCCATCGCCCGGTGGGAGCGCCAGGGCCAGGAATGGGCCGCCGAGGGCGACGCCGAGATGGCCCGGGTCCACGCCAAGGACGCCGCCGACCTGCGCAAGGTCGCCGAGGCGGTCAAGAACGGCGACTACGAGATTGCCCGGGACCGGGTTCAGCGGCTCGACACCATCGTGCGCGACCAGGTGCCCTGCCGCCTCTACAACCGGCTCTTCGACCTCGGCTGACGGAACGGAAAGGAACCGACCATGGCTACCA
>JAKLDR010000133.1 GCA_022703445.1 Planctomycetota bacterium
GACGTGGTCGAAAGCACCATGGCGGATCTGCGCGCCGCGGCGGGTGCCGGCTGGGTATCGCCCGAGACCTCCGGGCTGGAAGCGGAGGTCTCGGCGGACATTCAGAAGCTCAAACAGGTGCTGCTCAACCTGGCCAAGAACGCGTGGGAGGCCATGCAGGAGTCCGGTCGCAGGCGCTGGTCGGTCACGGCCGCCTCCGAGGGCCGGAAGGTGGTCATCGTCATCCGGGACTCCGGTTCGGGCATTCCCCCCGACTGCCTGAAGCGCCTGTTCCAGCCGTTCTTCACGACCAAGAAGGAACGCGGCACCGGGCTGGGCCTGGCCACGGCCAGGAGGATTGTCGAGGCCCACGGGGCGGAGATCGAAGTCGAGAGCGTTCAGGGCGAGGGCACGGCGTTCACGCTGCGCTGGCCGACGGCCTGAGCCTGCGCCGCCGACGCGCGGTGGTCAGGCCGTCGTGACCGGGGCCTGGTGGCGGCCTGACGAGCACTTCTCGGTGGCCAGTTGCACGGCTTCGGCCACGGTGTCGCAGTTCTCCAGCGCCTTGCCCAGCCTGGTAGTGAAGAGGATGCGGCGGATGGACGAGGTGGGACAGGCCAGCAGGAAGCAGCCGCCTCGGTCCTCCAGCAATTTCCGGTAGTAGATAAGCACCCCCAGCCCGGTGCTGCCCACGAAGTGGGCGGACGACAGGTCGACGACGATCCGCTTTTGGCCCTCGTCGATCAGCCGCTTGAGGTGTTCCTCCAGCTCAGTCGCGCCATCGGCGGTCATCCAGCCGGCCGGCCTGACCACGGTGACACCACCGCGGCCAACGAGCATCGTGTCCATACGCAGCATCGCCATGTCGTCTCTCCCCCCTGCCGATTGAGCCGGCCCCGGAGCCGATCCCGGTCCGGCGCGTCAGGCGACCATGAATGGCCGCGCGGATACGGAAACGAACTTCAGGCCCATCCATTCCGCCCTATGCAGAAATCCACGGCCCAGGGCGTGCGTGTTGTTCAGCGACATCCAGGTGCCCGGGCACCGCCCCAGCAGATGCTGGACCAGGCTGCGCATGTCCGCCTCGCGCAGGAAGAACTCGGTGGTCCCCAGCGTCCTCTCTCGCCTGATCGCCTCGTTCAATATCTGGCAATCCGCGTTAGCCATCGCATAGCCCTCCCTGCACCGCAGGCCACTTGGAGTGATGCACTTTCCGCCTCATTCTGGTGCATTTCCCCCGGTATCCGCCCGGGACGCTAAGCAGGAAAGCAAAAGCGGGGCCACGGAGTCATTCCGCCCCGGACGGGCGGTCGCGTCAGGAGGTGTCTGCGGGTGGGTTCAGGGGTTATAAGTCGGACCGCCGGGGGGGCCGTCAGCAGACGCTCTCGGGGACCAGCTTCAGGATGCGCTCGCGCAGTTCGGCCGGGGGCAGCTCATCGGCCAGCCTGGCGAGCTCCTGGAAGGAATCGACCGTCCTGCGCAGGCGCTCCTCGGCTCCCGGCGAGGCGCGCAGCACGGTGATTTTGGGGTGCGGCGTGGGGGCCACGCACTCCTCGTCGAGGCGCAACTCCTCGTAGAGCTTCTCGCCGGGCCGCAGCCCGGTGTAGACGATGTCGATGTCCTCGCCCGGTTCCAGACCGGACAGGCGGATGAGCTGTTCGGCCAGCTCCCGGATCAGCACCGGCTCGCCCATGTTCAGGACGAAGATCTCCCCGCCGCGGCCCATGGCGCCGGCCTGGAGCACCAGCTGGCTGGCCTCCGGGATGGTCATGAAGTAGCGCCGGACCTCCGGATGGGTGACGGTCACCGGCCCGCCGGCGGCGATCTGCTGCTGGAAGATGGGGATGGCGCTGCCCTCCGAGCCGATCACGTTGCCGAAGCGCACGGTGACGAACTTGGTGCGGCCCGAGGCGGCCAGGCTCTGCACGTAGACCTCGGCCAGGCGCTTGGCCGCGCCCATGACGTTGGCGGGGCGCACCGCCTTGTCGGTGGAGACCATCACGAAGGCCTCGGCGCCGAGGCGCGCGGCCAGGTCGGCCAGCAGCTTGGTGCCCAGGATGTTGTTCTTGACGGCCTCGCCGGGGTTGTACTCGAGCATGGGAACGTGCTTGTGGGCGGCGGCGTGGAAGACGACGCGGGGCTGGTGGGCGGTGAAGATGCGCTCCATCCGCCGGACGTCGCCGATGTCCGCCAGGCAGGGCGTGACCCGGGCGGCGGGGTGGCTGCCGCGCAGCTCGCGGTCGATGTGGAAGAGGCTGTTCTCGGTGCGCTCGACCAGCACGAGCTCGGCCGGGCCGAAGCGCAGCACCTGCCGGCAGATCTCCGAGCCGATCGAGCCGCCCGCGCCGGTGACCATGACCACCTTGCCGGTCAGGAAGCGGCCGACCGCCTCCAGGTCCAGATTGGCCGGCTCGCGCCCGAGCAGGTCGTTGATGTTGACCGGGCGGACGTTCGAGAAGCTGACCTGGCCGCCGATGAGCTCGTCCATGCCCGGGAGCGTCGTGCACTTCAGCCCGGCGCCCTGCAGGCTGCGGACCACCTCGCGCATCTGCCGGCCGCTGGCCGAGGGCATGGCGATGAGCACTTCCCTGACCGAGTAGCGCTCGGCCAGTTCCCCGGCCTGGGCCAGGCTGCCCAGGACCGGCACGCCGTGGATGCGGGCGCCGATCTTGTTGGGGTCGTCGTCCAGGAAGCCGACCACGTCGTATTTGATGGCCGGGTTGCGGTCGACCTCGCGGAGCAGCGACTCCCCGGCGTCGCCGGCGCCGGCTATGAAGATCTTGTGGCCGCCGCGCGAGCGCAGCAGGAAGCTCGGGCCCTCCCGGAGCAGGCGCATCCCGGCGCGGGCTCCGCCGATCAGGAAGACGGTCAGTCCGCAGTCCAGGAAGGGCACCGAGCGCGGGAAACCGTCCTTGCGGTACAGCAGGAAGCCCCAGGCGGTGACCACCAGCATGGCCAGCAGCGAGGCGCCGAGGATGTGGATGAGGTCGCGCAGACCCACGTAGCGCCACCAGCCCTGGTAGAGGCGGAAGGCGTAGAATATGATCAGCTTGGCGATCAGCACCGGCCCCAGAGTCTTGATGAAGATCAGCCAGTACTGGGCGGACGTGGCCGCCGCCGCCGCCGCCGCCTCGGCAGGTCTCATGGTCCTGCCGTAGAACTGCCGGTAGTATTCCTCGATGCCGAAGTCGAAGCGCAGCATGAAGGCCGCCCAGTAGGCCAGGGCGAAGAGCGTCAGGTGCGCCAGGGCGATGATCCTGGTGCGGTGCTGGATCAGGACGGCGCGGAGCGTGGCGGACATGCGCGGACCTACCCCAGAATCCTGAGCATCTCACCGGCGACGATCTCGACGTCGCCGGCGGTCATGTGCGAGTAGAGCGGCAGGGCCAGGCCCTCGCGGCTGGCCCTCTCGGCCACCGGAAGGGTGCCGCGCAGGCCCGCTGATGATGCCCGGTAGGCGGTCATCTCGTGCACCGCCGGGTGGAAGTACTTCTTGGTCTGTATGCCTGCGTCGGCCAGCAGCGCGTAGGCCTCGTCGCGGCCCCGCCGGGCGCCGGGGCCGATGAAGATCACCATGTAGTTGTGGCTGGTGGTCCGGTCGGCGGGGATGGTCTGGAAGGACACCCCGGCCAGTCCCGCCAGGCGCTCCCGATAGAGGCCGACCAGGGCCGCCCGGGCGGCGATCAACTCGTCGCAGTGGGCCAGGCACCGGCGCCCGACCGCGGCATGGAGTTCGCTCATCCTGGCCGAGAGGCCGACCGCCTCCATGTCGCAGCCGTCGGCGGCTTTGCCGTAGTCGCGCAGGGAGCGCAGCTTCCGGGCGAGGCCCGCGTCGCGCACGGCCACGATCCCGCCCTCCACGGCGGTGACCACCTTGGTGGGGCTCAGCGAGAAGACCTCGGCGTCGCCGAAGCCCCCCGCCGGCCGGCCGCGGTATGTCGCTCCCAGGCCCTGGGCGGCGTCGCAGAGCAGCCGCAGGCCGCGGCGCCCGGCCAGGTCGAGGAGCCGGTCGAAGTCCGGAGGCAGCCCGAAGATGTAGACCGGCATGATCGCCGAGGTCCGGTCCGAGACCAGCCGCGCGGCGTGGTCCGGGTCGATGTTTAGAGTGCCCGGCTGGGAATCGCAGAAGACCGGCCTGAGCCCGCACCAGACCAGCGCGTGGGCGCTGGCCGCGAAGGTGAAGGCCGGGACGATCACCTCGCCGGTGAGGCCCAGGGCCCGGGCCGCCAGGATCAGCCCGGAGGTGCAGGAGGAGACGGCCACGCAGTCGGCCGCCCCGGTCCGAGCGGCGCACTCCCGCTCGAAGGCCGCCACCCGGGGCCCGACGGTGACGATGCCGCCCTGGAGGATCTCGGCGAACTCGGCGGCGAGCCCGGCGGCGTCGGGGATGGTCGGCCGGATTATGGGGTAGCGGGGCTGCTGCAAGGCGGACCTCCGGAGCCAGGTCGGGGCGCGGACTGCGCGTCGGCCGCGCTTCATCAGATACTATCGGCCGCCGGCCGGGCTTTCCTGAAGGGCAGGATCGGGGGGAAATAGCCTGAACCCGGCCGTGCAACTCGCCGTTCCCATTCAGAGGTGAGCCCGGATCCGCGGTCAGTGGGAGGGCGCGAATCATGCCGGAGCGAGCGGGGCCCTTGTCTGTCCGCGCGAGGGTGTTGGTTGCCTGCGCCGTGGCCCTTTTGATCGCCGCCGCGGTTGCCAGGCGGGACCAGCCTCCGCCTTCCTGCCCCGTCGGCATTGTCCCTCTTACTGAGGCTCCCGCACTGGTGCTGCCCGAGGTGGAGGCGTTGCCCGATCCGGGCCGGATCGCTGCCGGGGCGGCGCTGGCGAACTGGTGGCGCCCGACTCGGTACATCGTCCTCGAGATTGACAGCAGTGGCGCGGTGTGCCTGGATCCCGATAGTTCCCGCAGGGCCACCCCTTGGCGGGGCATCGATCTGCCTCTGGATGTCGGCCCATGTCAGCTGCCCGGCCCACCGATCGCCAACCTGGATGAGGTTGTAGTTCACGTCGGCCTCAGGCCGGAGAGCCCGTCGAGGCCGTTCTACAGGATCCGCGACTGGGAAACGGACAGCCTGGGTAGCCTTGGCGCCAAGTTGCAGCAGCTGAAGTCGTGCGTCGCGTCGCCGATTGAGATCCCAGTGATCGTCAATGCCCGTGCGGAGGTGCCTTTCGGGCTGGTGGCCGGCGCCGTGGCCGAGATCGATTGGATGGGCTTTCCAGTGGAATTCCGTCCGAGCGGTGGCGCCGCGAGCGGTGACGCCGTCAGCCCGGAGGCGCTCGCCGGCCTGGTGGCCGGCTTCAGCGGTCGGGTCGGCCTCGACCGGAGCGGCTGCTCTGCACTGGGGGTGGTTCTCCGGGTCGATGCGCGCGCTCCCTTCCGGTGCGTCCAGCAGGCTCTGGCGGCTTGCGCGGCCGCCAAGGTCTGGCGCGTTACGTTCGCAGTGGTCTGTCAGGGCCGCGAGCGGGTGCTCGGCCGGCCGGCGGCCTCACCGCGAACATGCCGGCCAGGGCCGTTCTTCTGGATCGATGAAGGCCTTTCTGGGATGACTGACCTCCATCAGGACCAGTTGCGCGCGAGCTCCAGGGTCGCTAACATCCCCCCTGTAACGGAGGGTGCTGGCGATGTCCGAGACTCCCGCCAATAGGGCTGAACGGCTCCGCACTGAGCTCAACCGCCACAACTACCTCTACTACGTCAAGGCCACTCCGGAGATCTCCGACCGGGAGTTCGACGCACGGCTCAAGGAGTTGGCCGACCTGGAGAAGGCCCACCCGGAACTGGTGACGCCGGACAGCCCCACGCAGCGGGTCGGTTCGGAGCTCCTCGGGGAGTTCGCCACCCACCCGCACCGTCTGCCCATGCTCAGCATGGACAACACCTACAGCGAGGCCGACCTCCGCGAGTTCGACGCCCGGGTGAAGAAGCTCCTGGAGGGGCGGAGCTACCGCTACGTGGTCGAGCTGAAGATCGACGGCACGGCCATCTCGCTCTGGTACGAGGACGGCAGGTTCGTCCGCGGCCTGACCCGCGGCGACGGCAAGGTCGGCGAGGACATAACCGCGAACCTGCGCACCGTGCGGCAGATACCGCTGGCCATCCCGGTTGCAGGAAGCGCCCGCAACCCACAACCCGCAACCCGCAACCAGTCCGTTCCCCCCGTCCTCGAGGTCCGCGGCGAGTGCTACTTCTCGCGCAGGCAGTTCGGGCGCATCAACGAGGAGCGCGAGGCCGCGGGCCTGGCGCTCTTCGCCAACCCGCGGAACGCCGCCGCCGGGTCGCTGAAGCAGCTCGACCCGAAGGAGGTCGCCAAGCGGAACCTCGGCGCCTTCATATACGCGCTCGGGCACACCGAGGGCTACGCCCCGGCCGAGCACCAGCAGGTGATGCGCGACCTGGCCGCCTGGGGCTTCCACGTCGAGCCCCACTGGGAGGTCTGCGCGGACATCGACGCGGTCTGGGCCTACGCCGAGAAGTGGGCCGAGAAGCGGAAGGGCCTCGACTACGACACCGACGGGCTGGTGGTCAAGGTTGACTCGCTCGCCCAGCGCGAGGCCCTGGGCACCACCGCCAAGATCCCCCGCTGGGCCATCGCCTACAAGTATCAGCCGGAGCAGGCCGAGACCAAGCTGCTGGCCGTCGAGGTCCAGGTGGGCATGACCGGGGTGCTCTCGCCGGTCGGCAAGGTCGAGCCGGTGCACCTCTCCGGCACAACGGTGAGGTCGGTGACGCTCCACAACCAGGACGAGATCGACCGCAAGGACATCCGCATCGGCGACGTGGTCGTTCTCGAGAAGGCCGGCGAGATCATTCCCCAGGTGGTCCGGGTCGTGACCGGCAAGCGCAGCGGCAGGGAACAGAAGTTTCGGCTGCCGGAGGAGTGCCCGGTCTGCAAGTCGCCGGCCCGGCGCGCCGAGGGCGAGGTGGCGGTGCGCTGCACCAACTCCGGCTGCCCGGCGCGGCTGCGGGCGCGACTGCTGCACTTCTCCGGCCGGGCCCAGATGGACATCGAGGGGCTCGGGCCGGCGCTGGTCGACGGGCTGCTGGAGGCCAAGCTCATTGGTGACGTGGCCGACCTGTACGCGATCAAGCTGGAGCAGATCGCCGGGCTGGAGCGCCAGGGCCAGAAGAGCGCCGAGAACGCGGTCGCGGCCATCGCCAAATCGAAGGGAGCGGGGCTGGCGCGGTTGCTCGCCGGCCTGGGCATCCCGGGCGTCGGCACGGCGGCGGCCGAGGCCCTGGCCGGGCACTTCGGGGACCTCGACCGGCTCATGGCCGCGAGTGCGGAGCAGATCGAGGAGGTCGAGGACATGGGCCCGGTGACCTCCGCGGCCGCCGCCGAGTACTTCCGCAACGCCGCCAACCGCGAGGTCCTCGAGAAGCTGCGCCGGGCCGGCGTTGACTTCCGGCACCACGGCGCCGCCCGCCAGGAGCACCCCGGCTTCGCCGGCAAGACCTTCGTGGTCACCGGGACGCTCCAGAAGTACAAGCGCAACGAGATCGAGGCGCTGATCAAGAGCCTGGGCGGCAAGGTCTCCGGCTCGGTCAGCAAGAAGACCGACTTCGTGGTGGCCGGCGAGGAGGCCGGCAGCAAGCTGGAGAAGGCCCGCTCGCTCGGCGTCAAGGTGCTCTCGGAGGGGGACTTCGAGGCGCTGCGCGGCGGGGAAACCGCGTGACCCGGCCGGCCCGCGAAGTGTAATAAATGGGTCAACGGATGGGGAGAGTCCCGCAATGAGCCGCTGCCGCCGCGCCGCCTTCACCCTGGTGGAACTCATGGTGGTCATCGCCGTGATCGGCATCCTGGTCGGCCTGCTGATGCCCGCCATCCAGAAGATGCGCAAGAAGGCCAACGAGACCAAGTGCAAGAGCAACATGCGCCAGATCTACCTGGGCTTGGCCCTCTACCGCGACGATTACGTGTCGCGCAGCGAGGCCGAGCAGTTCCCCGCCCGGCTCACTCACCTCTTCCCCGAGAAGGTCGACAACGTCCGGGTGTTCCTGTGCCCGTTCGATGGCGCCAAGGGCACCGCCGGCAGCCGCAGCGATGGGCAGTTCCCCGAGACCTACGAGACCGGGGCCGAGGCTGGCACCAAGCCCTGCTCCTACTTCTATGAGTTCTGCTGGAAGCCCTGTTCCTGGTACTCGGGGACAGGCATCGGCGTGGCCCCCTTCGTGCCGGCCGGGTCGCCCTGGTCGGACGTCAAGTGGAAGCAGCTCAAGGAGGGCGACGACTGGCTGCACACCACCTATCCCGGTTCGACCGGCTACGGCGGCGACTACTTCCCCATCGTCCGCTGCTTCTGGCTCCAGGAGAACCTGCACCCCTCGGGGGCCGAGGGCAGCGAGGCCCAGATGATCAACGACAACAGGGAGAAGAACGTCTTCAACCTCTCCTACAACGGCTCGTTCTTCCGCAGCGGCATGAAGTGGGAATGGTCCAGCGAGAAGTAACCCGCCGCTTGCGCCGGACACCCTGAGCGATAGACTTCCGACTGTTTCCCGAACCCGTTCATGCGAAGGGGGCCGGTTTGATCCACCGAGAATACGGCCGCACCGGCAAGCGCGTTTCGGCCATCTCCTTCGGGGGCATGCGCTTCCCGAACGTGGCCGACGAGGAGGCCATGGCCGGCCTGGTCCTGCGGGCCTTCGAGAAGGGCGTCAACTACTTCGACACCGCCCCGGGCTACAACCAGGACAAGAGCGAGATCATCGTCGGCCGCGCGGTGCTGGAGATGAAGCGCCGCGGAGGCGCCTTCTTCGTCTCCACCAAGTCCGGCGAGGAGGAGGGCGGGAAGGTCCGCGCCGAGCTGGAGCGGTCCCTCCGGCGGCTCAACGTCGAGGCCATCGACTTCTATCACTGCTGGTGCGTGATGTCCATGGAGGACTGGGCGCTGCGCAAGTCGAAGGGCGCGGTCGCGGAGATCCGCAAGGCCCGTGACGAGGGGCTCATCCGCCACGCGGTCATCTCCACGCACCTGGACGGCGAAGACATAGGCCGGGTGCTGGAGGAGGGCCACTTCGAGGGTGTGACCCTGGGCTACAGCGCCATAAACTTCCCCTACCGGGGGGCGGGCATCGAGGCCGCCCGGCGGCTCGGCCTGGGGGTGGCGGTCATGAACCCGCTGGGCGGCGGGCTGATCCCCAAGCACGCGCGGCTGGGCTTCATCCGTCGTCCGGAGGACCCCTCGGCGGCGGTCTCGGCCCTGCGCTTCGTGCTGTCCACCCCCGGCGTGACCACCGCCCTGGTCGGCTGCTCGACCCCGGAGCAGATCGACGAGGCCGTCTCCGCCGCCGATCCCTTCCGGCCGTTGGGGGAGGCGGATATGGCGGACGTGCGCCGCGGCGTCGAAGCGCAATTCGACAAGCTCTGCACGCTCTGCTGCTACTGCGACGTCTGCCCCGAGGGCATACCCATCTACCAGATGATGAACGCCTTCAACCACCTGCTGCTGGAGGGCGACGACAAGAACCTCAAGGGCCAGCTCAAGTGGCACTGGGGCATCGAGGATGTGTCCGGGGCCCTCGCGAAGTGCACGCGCTGCGGACGCTGCCAGGCGGAGTGCACCCAGCACATCCCCATCGTCGAGCGCATCGAGGAAATTGTCAGGCGGTACCAGTCTCCATAGGTCCTGTCGGTCCCACAGGTCCTATAGGACTCATGGGACCAGTGGAACCTATGGAGCCCTAGAACTCGATCACGTCCTCGAGCCGCGACACCCCCACCACCCGGGCCAGGCGCACCTGGGCCTGCTTGCGGTTGGGCCGGATGCCCAGCTTCTTGGCCTCGATGACGTAGCGCTCGCGGCTGGTGGCCGAGTCGCCCAGATTGTGGACGTCGACGTCCTCCATCAGCAGGAACTCGCCGCTGACCGCCGCCAGGCGTCCCAGGTAGACCACCGGGCCGTCGACGTCCACCACCACGGTCTGTCCGACGAAGTCCGTGAGGGACCCGCTCACGACGCACCTCCTGCCGCGAATGGTCTGATCAGTTCCGCCAGCGGCCCGACGTCCGGGCTTTCGAGCGGCTGCCAGAAGGGCTCGAGGTTGAGGCACTCGACGCGCGCGCGCTGGGCCTCGCCCAGCCTGGCGATCTCCGACAGGGGTGTCCGCCGCGGGGAGACCTGAACGATGAGGGTCTCAGGCGCATCGGCGCCGGCCGGGGCAGCCAGCAGGTCGAGTCTCCCGAGGCCGGCGATCATCTCCGCGCCGATAGGCATGCCAGCCAGGTCCTCGGCGCCGGCCGGAAGGTCCGTCCGGGCGGACGCGGTCCCGGTCCCCGGCGCGGCCCCGGCGGCGGCCAACTCCCGGGCGATCATGCTCCGGCGCAGGGCGGTCCTGCCGCGCTCCTGTCGGAGCCAGGTGGCGCCGCTAAGGATCGGGGCCACGGCGACTACCCGGGCCGCGCCCAGGACCGGACCCAGGCGCAGGGCCAGGCTTGCGCCCAGCCTGACGCCAACCAGGACCAGCGGTGCTCCCCCTGACCTGGCGCGCAGGAAGTCGGCGGCGGCGGTCGCGTCCTGTTCCATGGATTCCAGGGTGACGTCCGCCGCCTCACCGGCCGAGTCGCCGGTGCCGCGGCAGTCGAAGCGCAGAGCGGCCGCGCCGGCGGTGCAGAGCGTTCGGGCCAGGCGGGCCATGGCTCCGTGAGCGGCGCGCTTCTCGTCGCCACCGGGGGCCAGCAGCAGGGCTGCGGTGGCCGGAGGGCGATCCCCGTCCGGGGTGTGCAGCACCGCGAAGAGCGGCCCGGCGGGCGTGGGGATGTAGAGCGGGGTCTCAGGCATGGGGCGTCCGAGAGGGCTGATCCGACGGATCCGTCGGATCCGAACGATCGGTCAGATCGGGGAGCCGGGAAGCCAAGTCAGGCCCCAGTCTTCCCCGCGACCACCTCGGCGATCTTCCTGGGGGTCGCGAAGCGGTCCACCGAGAACTCCTGGTCGGCGAAGCTGACGCCGAAGGCCTCCTCCAGGCCGACGACGATCTCGAACATCCGTACCGAATCGACCCCGAACTTCTCGAGAAGGTTGTCGTCGTCGCCGATGTTCTCGGCCGGCACGTCCAGGAAGAGGCGCTCGACGACCAGCTTCTTGATCTGGGGGAGCAGCGCGTTCAGGTCGGGCATGTTCAGTCCCTCGCTCAGGTGATCCACACGGCCATGGCCATCCGCCCGCAGCGCCCGCCGGAGGTCCGGTGGGAGAAGAAGAGGTCCGCGCGGCTGGCGGTGCACAGGCCGGCGCTCTCGACGTTCCGCGGGGCGATTCCGGCGATTTCAAACCGCCGAGCGACGGCCGAGTCAAAGAGGAAATGCGTTCCGCCGGAAGGGCGGCGGCGCAGGAAGCGGCCGGCCTCGGCCGGTCCCCAGGCGGCCTCCAGCGCCGCCGCGAAGTCCTCCCGTACCTCGTAGCTGTCCGCGCCGAGCATGGGCCCGACGAAGGCGCGGAGGTCCTCCGTCCGGCAGCCGGCCGCCGCGGCCAGCTCCCGCGCGCCCCGTTCGATGATCCCGGCGGCCAGGCCGCGCCATCCGGCGTGGAGGACCGCGCAGCCCGCCCCGCCCGGGGCGGCCAGGGCCGCCAGGGCGCAGTCGGCGGACAGACAGAACAGCGGCAGGGAGCGCTCGACGGTGAGGACGCCGTCGGCATCGGCCAGAGCCGAGTCCCAGTCGCGGGCCCCGTGGCCCCGCGCCTCCGGCCCGGCTCGGACCACGGCGGCGCCGTGGACCTGGCGGATGCCGACCGGTACGGAGGGGTCCAGGCCCAGCGCCGAGAACCAGCGGCGTCGGTTCTCGCCCACGGCCGCGGGCTCGTCGCCGACGTGGGCGCCGAGGTTCAGGCCGTCGAACGGCGGAAGGCTGACGCCGCCGGCACGGGTCGAGAAGGCCGCGCGCACCCCGACGGATGGGAGCAGTTCCGATTCGAACCAGGCGGTTCCGTCCGGGGCCCGGTGCGGCTTCACTGGTAGTAGACGGAACGGTCGGGGCGCCGCCGCCTGCGGGCGTAGGCCGACACGGCCACGCCGGAGACCAGGATGAGCACGGAGACCCCCAGCAGGAACCAGTCGCCGATGGAGCCCGCCGCGGTCCGGCCTTCTTCGCCGGGCTGGCCGCGCTGTGCGGCGGCCGTGAGCGGGCGCCGCTTCCCGGCGTTCCCGTCTGACGAGAAGCAGGCCCGGTGCAACTCCTGGGCCCGCTCGGCAAGCTCGGGCGGAAGCGGCCGCCCCTCGGCCATGGCCAGGAGCATCTCTTCGGTGCGGCGCTCATTGCTGGGCATGCTCCGCTCGGACAGCCGCCAGTCGCGCAGGAGGCGCTGGGCCAGGCGCTGGTCGTCGGCGGAAAGCTCCTCGCCGCTGCCGGCCCGCCGGAACAGATCCTCGACTTCCCGCTTGGCGCGCTCCCTGCGAGCGTCCTCCTCGCCGCGGACGGGAGCCGTGGCGGCAGCGGCCAGGAGCAGACCGGCGACGGCGGCGGCCAGGCCGAGACGCCGGCCGGTCATTTTGCGGCGCCCTCCGCCGTCGCTTCGCCGGCGCAGCGCCTGCGGATCTCCTCGACGACGGCCAGCCTCTCCTCGTGCTCGGCGGCGCCGACCAACCCGGCCAGCGCCTTGCCGTGGCGGAAGCAGACCACCGGGCCGGCGCCGGGCAGGCTGCCGGCGAAGAGCCCCCCGGCGAAGTTCGGCGCGAGGTTCCCGTCGGTGGCGCGGCGCAGTTTCTCGAAGCGCCGTGCGGCCTCCGCCGAGGACTCCGCCACGGATATGAAGAGCGTGCCCGAGCCGGTCTTGCCCGTCCAGCGCGCGGTCACGGCGCCGGTGAGCTCCGACCGCCCCCACGGCCTTCCCGGCTCGCAGCGCTCGGAATTGGCCGTCGAGCCAGGCACCTGCAGGACGTAGGCCTCGGGCAGCTCGAAGGGCTGCTTGAGCTTCGCGGTGACGGCTCCGGCGAAGGCCAGCAGCGTGGCCTCGGATGATGCGGAGGACGGGCCTGTCTCCGCAACCACCGCCAGGAAGCGCTCCGCCCAGAAGATCAGGACCTGCTGGTCTTCCGGTGAAGGGCTGGCCGAGGGATCCTTCGGCGCCATGATGACGTCGCGCTGGGTGTGGAACGGTGAGCAGGTGGCCAACAGCCCCTGTGCGCCGGCCTTGACCACCCGCGCGGCCGGCCGTTCACCGGCCAGCACCTTCTCCCGGACAAGACTGTAGACGTCGAAGGCCCCCTTGGCCTGGCCCAGGTCGTAGATGTCGACGGTCACAAAGCGTCCGGTCTCACCCAGTTGATAGCCGGCGCCGGCCCCGTCGCCCTGCCACCAGCGTTTGGCCCGGGCGGCGGCCTCGTCTCCCATTGACCTCCGGAATTCGCGGGTCAGGAGTCGGCGTCCGACGCCGCCTGCGCCGGGGCGGCGCCAGGAGCCGACCTCGCGGTCGGCCGGCAGGATGTCCGCTGGCAGGTAACCCCGGACGGAGGCGGCCTCTATGCTTTCGAAGGGGTTGGTGCAGCCCGAGGAGACGGCCGCCAGCGCGATCAGCGCCGCTCCGGCCGCCGCCAGGGCCTTTCCGCCGGGCAAGCGGCTACTCCACCGGCAGCGGCACGGCCGCCCCGCCGCCCATCATGTCCTGCTGCATCTTCCGGAAGGCCTCGGCCAGCTTCCTGATGGGGTCCACCGGGATGCGCATCTCGGCGCCCAGTTCGCCGCCCGCGGCGAAGAGGTAGCCGGTGACCGGCGACTTGTCGGCCTCCTTGGGCAGATCGAGCTTGAACATGGCCATCATGCCGCCGGCCTCGCCGGCGGCCTTCATGAGCAGTCCCGTACAGTCGAGCAGGTAAAGCTCGCCGGCGGCGAAGCTGCCCTTGGGGGCGTTCTTGTAGGTCTCGGCCATGGCGGCCGTCCCGGGCTTAGCGCCGGAGGCGCGGGCGAGCAGTTCGTCCAGCGCCGCCGCCGATCCCTTGCCGGCGGCCATGAGCATGCGGTCCTTGGCGCAGGCCAGCTCCTGGGTGATCGGCGACTCGCCGTAGAGGACCACCGCGAACTTCTTCTGGAACTCGGCCAACTCCGCGGGAACGTCGGGGTTGCCGCCGACCATCTCG
>JAKLDR010000134.1 GCA_022703445.1 Planctomycetota bacterium
ACGTGTCGCCCTACTTCGTGACCAACCCGACCGCCATGCAGGCGGTGCTCGAGGACTGCTACGTCCTGGTCCACGAGAAGAAGATCGCCTCCATCAAGGAGCTCATCCCGCTGCTCGAGAAGGTCGCCCAGGCCGGCAAGCCGCTGGTCATCATCGCCGAGGAGGTCGAGGGCGAGGCCCTGGCCACTCTCGTCGTCAACCGCATCCGCGGCACCTTCTCGTGCTGCGCGGTGAAGGCCCCCGGCTACGGCGACCGCCGCAAGGCCATGCTCGAGGACATCGCCATCCTCACCGGCGGCACGGCCATCACCGAGTCGCTGGGCCTGAAGCTCGAGACCCTCAAGCTCGAGCAGCTCGGCCGCGCCAAGAAGGTGGTGGTCGACAAGGAGAACTGCACCATCATCGAGGGCGCCGGCAAGACCGCCGAGATCAAGGGGCGCATCGAGCAGATCAAGAACGAGATCGAGACCACCACCTCCGACTACGACCGCGAGAAGCTCCAGGAGCGGCTGGCCAAGCTTTCCGGCGGCGTCGCCAAGCTGATGGTCGGCGCGGCCACCGAGGTGGAGATGAAGGAGAAGAAGGCCCGCGTCGAGGACGCGCTCCACGCCACCCGCGCGGCGGTCGAGGAAGGCGTGCTCCCGGGCGGTGGCGTGGCCCTGATCCGCGCGGCCCAGGCCCTGGGCGGCGCCAAGGTCAAGGCCGACGAGCAGTCCGGTTGGGACATCGTCATGCGCGCCATCGAGCATCCGCTGCGCCAGATCGCCGAGAACGCCGGCATCGAGGGCGCGGTGGCCCTCCAGAAGGTCAAGGAAGGCAAGGGCGCCTTCGGCTACAACGCGGCCGCCGACGAGTACACCGACATGGTCAAGGCCGGCATCATCGACCCGACCAAGGTGGTCCGCTCGGCCCTGCAGAACGCCGCCTCGGTCTCCACGCTGATGCTCACCACCGAGGCCCTGATCACCGAGATCCCCGAGAAGAAGAAGGACGCGCCCATGCCCGGCGGCGGCGGGATGGACGAGGACATGTACTAGCGCCGCCGGAGGCGGTGCAGGGCAGGTGAGGAGCAGAACAGGGGAACAGTGCAGGCGGCCGGACGGGCCCACACCTGCGGTCACCTGACCACCTGCTCACCTGATCAAGACAACAGAGACGGGGGCGGGGCGACGAGCCTCGCCCCCGTTGTTTGGGGGCGGGGATCGACTTTCGGCATCCGGCTTTGGGCTTTCGGAGTGGCCTCTGTGCCGACAGCCGAAGGACGACAGCCGAAAGCCGGATGTGCCGGATTTCCTGCCGCATCCCCGGTGCGGGCGTTTAATATCATGTGTGCGGGGATCGAGCGATGACTGAAGGCGAGCTGGTCAGGAGGGCGCAGGCGGGCGACCGGGGGGCCGCCGCCGAGCTGCTGCTCGGCCATCAGGCCGGGCTGCGTGCCTACCTGGCGCGGCACCTCGGTTCGGTCCACGACGCCCACGACGTGCTCCAGGACACCTTCTTCGACGCGCTCAGCGGCCTGCGCGGCTTCGACCCGGCCAGACCTTTCGGGCCTTGGATTCTGGCCATCTGCCGCAACCGCCTGCTCAACCTCCGCCGGGCCGGGCGGGCCCGGGGCGGGGAGTGGCTCGCCGGGGTCGAGCGGGCCATCGAGGAGCGGCGTCCCGACGCCGGCGCCGGCCACGGGCCGGATGCCCTGCGGGCCCTGCGCAGCTGCATGGCGGAGCTCCAGGAGAAGTCGCGGGAGATGGTCCGGCTGCGTTACGACGGAGGGGCCTCGGTCCAGGATCTGGCGGCCAGGTTCGGCCTGACCGTTGGAGGCGTGACCAAGACCCTCTCCCGGATCCGGGCGGGGCTGAAGGACTGTCTGGCCCGGCGAATGGAGGCGGTCTCGTGAGCGCGCCCGACGAGCTCCGGGAGCTGCTGGAGGCCTACTGGGATGGCAGCCTGGACCGCGAGGGCGCCCGGCGCCTGGCGGGCGCCCTGCGCTCCGGCGAGGGGGCCGTCGAGCTGGCCGGGGAAGTCGAGCTCTCTAGCCTGATGCACCAGGCCAGCGACGGGGCCAGCGGCGAGGAGCTGGTCCGCCGATTTTTCGCGGGCATGGGCATAGATGGGGCCCTGGACGCCGCCAGGCCGGCCGACGCGCCGGCCCGGCTCCGCCGCCGGATGGTCTGGGCGGTTGCCGCCGCTGCGGCGGTCCTGGCTCTGGTCGGGGCGCTCCTGGTCCTCCGGACGGCGTCGCCCCGCGGGATGGACGCCGGCGTCGTGGCCCGTGACCCCGAAACTCCGGCGATTCCCGCGCCGGTTCAGGCGGCATCGCCCGTCGGGAGCGTGCTGGCCGGCAGCCTGGAGGCCCGGCCGCGCGGGGCCAGGGAATTCACGGCCATCACCCTGGGCGGAGAGCTTTCCGCGGGCGACGCGATTCGCTCCGGTGCGGCCGGCCCGGTCGAGATCGTCCTGGGCGACGGGGTGCGGCTGCTCCTCGACGCCGGCACCGAGGCGGTGATCGCCCCGGACGGGGCGCCGGCCTGCGCCATCGAACTCGACCGCGGGCAGATCTTCGCCGACGTGGTCAAGGGTTCATCCTTCAGCGTGCTGACCGCCGAGGGCAGCGTGAGGTCGCTGGGCACCCGCTTCGCGGTGAGCTTTTCCGAGACCGCCGCGGCCTCAGCCCCGGGACTGGTGGTGAGCGTCGAGGAAGGGGTCGTGGAAGTCGACGCGGGCGGCGAGGTCTCCCGGGTGGAATCGGGCTGCAGCCTGCTGGCCGGGCGCGGGTGCCTCTCCCGCCAGGAGAATGGCGAGCCCGTCCGCCGCCGGCTCGGCTGGGTCGACAAGTGGCGCGGGGAGCATCCCGGCAACGGCGCCGCCCGCGGACGCGGGCACGGGGCCGGGCCGCGCCAGGGCGGAGCCAAGGGACGTGGCGGCCACGGGAACAGCGGCTCCGGCGGCCCGGGCAGGAAGCCGGGCGAGTAGCGGTCGGGCTGAAGCGGGCGCCTGCTTCGGCACCGCGCAGGGAGGAGGATGGGCAATGCGTCTGGGCACCTTGAGTCTGATGGCGGGGGGGCTGGCGCTGGTCCTGGGGCTGTCCGGCGGGCGAGCTCTGGCCGGAGGGGAAGGCGAGGGCCGCGGGGGCGGCGGCAAGGGCCGGAACGGCGTTGTCGACCGCAACCAGGACCCGCACGGGGCGCATGCCGGCCAGGGCCACAAGAACGGCACGGTGGACCAGGGCTGGCACGGGCAGAAGCAGCACAAGCATCAGCACAAGGCCAAGCATCAGCACGGCCAGGGCCAGGGTGGCGCGGCCGAGGATGAAGGCCAGGACAATGGCGCCGGCAACGGCAAGGGCCAAGGCAAGGGGAAGGGCAAGGGCGCCGGTAGGGGGCAGCACGGGCAGAACTGAGCGGTCCGGTTGAACGGGCGGAACGGTTCGAGATAAGGGAGGAAAAGGGATGTCGCAGGTGAGATGGTTGGCTCTGGGACTGGTGGCTGCGGTGGGGTTGTTCGTCGGAGGGGCAGCCTGGGCCGGGGAGGGTGGCCAGGGCGGAGACCAGGGGAAGAACGGGGTGGTTGACCGTAACCAGGACCCCAATGGTCCTCACACTGGGGAGGTCCACAAGAACGGTACTGTCGACCAGGGCTGGCACGGCGGCAAGCCCAAGGACAGCGGCAAGGCCGAAGACGGCGACAAGGGCAAAAAGGACTCGGGCAAGGACAAGTGCCAGGGCTGCGAGGGCGGCTGCAAGGACAAGGATGGCAAGGGCTGCGACCCCTCGAACTGCAGCAAGTGCCAAGGCAAGGGCAAGGGGCAGGGCTGCGAAGGCGGCTGCAAGGACAAGGACGGCAAGTCCTGCGACTCCTCGAACTGCGAGGGGTGCAAGAACCGCAATCGCGAGCGCGAGCGTGAGAAGGCCGGAGAAGACCAGGGCAAGGGTGGCGGCAAGGGGTGCGGATCCGGTGACGGCTGCGGCTCAGGGAGCGGTTGTGGCGCTGGCGAGGGCAACGGCAAGGGTGCCGGTGAAGGCGGCGGCAAGGGTGGCGGCAGGGGGCGGGGCGGCAGATAGCGGCCACGACAGTAGATCGCGAACGGGGGCGTGGCGACGAGCCTCGCCCCCGTTGTCTTCTTCGCTATCGCTATCGCTATCGCGATCGCTATCGGTATCGCCGTCGGAGCGAAAGCCAAGGTCCGCCGTCCAAAACGGTCTCGCTGAGCTCCGATATCGATTTCGATCGCGATAGCGATAGCGATAGCGAGATAGCCGTTGCGTCCTGCCCCTGTGTCGGCTACACTCGAGCCCGTCCCCGCCGGAGGGCCGAGCCTATGTCCGAGGAGCCGGTCACTTCACCTCGGCCCCAGCCCCAACTTGACGAGACCCTCGACGCCAAGCCCTACGAACCGCCGAAAAATGACTTCCCCTGGTTGATCGCCTTGGCGGTGGTCGGATTGTTGGTCATCCTGCTGGGTTTTCTGCTCCTGCCCCCTGTGAAGAGAGTGCGGCAGGCAGCCCCCCGGGCTGGCTGCAAGAACAACCTCCGGCAGATTGCGGTTGCCCTGCACCTTTACGCCGATGACAACGGCGGGGAGTTTCCACCGGATACGAGTTGGCTCTACACGTCAGGCTACGCCGAAGATCCCAAAATAGTCCTCTGTCCAAGCAGGTCTGGCACATCGCAGAAGGATGCAGCCTCAGGCCGGCTCATGGTGGAGCATCCGGGCTACGTCTATGTCTCGGGGCTCAGAGCCTCCGATCCAGGCACCTGCGTTGTAGCCTTCGACCGGCTCGGCAATCACGACGGGAAGGGACGGAATGCACTGCGTCTGGATAGCGGTGTGCTTTGGATCAAGGCCCCGTCACCCAGCGAACAGGATCCGCTCCAGACCATGCTCGACGCCACCCGTGACGCCGCCCGCAAGCGCGGCGGGGAGATCAAGCTGGTGGGAGAGTAGCTCCGCATCCGTCGGAGTCGGGATCGGTATCGGGATCGCTATCGCGATCGGCGTAGGGTCCTACGCGCCGCGGCGAGCGATGGCCTCCCGCGGAACGGCGGGCCTTGTTGCGCTCCGATGCCGATTGCGATCCCGATAGCGATAGCGAGCCAACGAGCCGACGGGGCCCCGTTGTACGTTGCACCTCGCCCCGCCCTGGCTAGAATCCCCCTCGGGGGAGGAAGAATCATGGAAGAATCCATCAGCCGTCTCGTCCGCCAGTTCGCCCAGAGCCCTGCGGGCAGCGCCGCCCGCGAGGAGGCCCGCTCGGGGCTGGTGGCCGGTGCGCGGATCATCACCGAGAGCCTGCTGGAACTGGCCAGCAGCCAGAACCCGGATCTGCGCTCGGCCGCGCTGTCGGCCCTGGCCGACATCGTCATGAGCATCCATCAGGCCAGCTTCACCGCCCGGCACATGGAGGCTGGGACGGAGGGCGTGCTGGGCAGGACCGTGGAGTCGGAGCGCTGCTCCGAGGGCGCCCGGCTCTTCGGAGAGGTGGCCATCTCCCGGGGCCTGACCAAGGTCGAGGACGTGCTCCGGGCGCTGAACATCCAGAAGCGCGAGGTGCTCGCCGGCCTCCAGCCCCGCCTGATCGGCGAAATCCTGGTCTCCGAGGGGGCGCTGACCAGTGACCAGGTGAAGACCGTGCTCATGGCCATCCGCGGGCGCCTGCTCAAGGGGATCGAGGAGCAGCTGGCGTCGGCGGAGAAGGACGAAGTCTGAACGACGGTTGCCAGATCGCAGTTCCCGGTTCCCAGAACGGACGGAACCGCGACTGGACACCGCGCCGGCACGAGCCTCCATCGTAACTGGGAACAGGAAACTGAGAACTGGGAACTAACCCGTGCCCCGCAAACCGAAACCAAGACGCCGCACCCCGCTTACCCTCCCCGCGCTCCAGCGCGAGATCGCCAAGACCTTCCTCAAGCGTGACCGCCGCCGCGGCCTGATGGGCACCTTCGGCTGGTTCGTCGAGGAGGTTGGCGAGCTTTCCACGGCCCTGCGCGAGGAGCGGCCGGGCTCGGAGGCCCAGGCCGCGGAGTTCGCGGACTGCCTGGCGTGGCTGGCCTCCCTGGCCAACCTCTGCGGCGTGGACCTCTCCCGGGCGGTGGCCCGCAAGTATGCCGGAGGCTGCTCGCGCTGCCGCCGCCAGCCCTGCCGCTGCCGCACCAAGAAATGATTCGCGCTGCCGGGACGCGGAGGCGCAACGGCCAGTTTCCGGGTGATAGCATGGTTTCACAGTGCGTCTCACCTGTTGGTGACAGGATGAACCCCGCGCGCACAGTTGACTCGTCGAGCCTGCGCCTCTGCGGTGCAGCGGTTGCCGTGGTGTTACTGTTGGCCGGCGGCTGCGCGCCGCGCGAGGGCGGGGCGCAGCCCTACGCCGTCGGCCTGGTGCGGGCCGACGGTCGGACCGGCGCCCGGCTGGCGGTGCGGCCCGGCACGGTGGTGGTCCTCGACGGCTCCCAGTCGGGACTGGCCGGCTCCGAGCCGGCCGGGCGTGGGGATGACGGCGTCCGGCTGGCCTGGCGCTGGCGCCAGGTCAGCGGCCCCAAGGTCGGCCTGGCCCGCGCCGATCTGTCCGCCACGGAGTGCCGGCCGGTGATCGAGGGGCTCTACATTTTCTCCCTGGTGGCGTCGTCCGGGGGGCGGGAGAGCCTGCCGGTCCTGGTCGAGGTGGAGGTGCGGCGCGACGCCCCGGCAGGCGGGGAGGGGGGGGCGGGGGAGCGGGGACAGGGGGACCGGCCCGCGGTCCGCCGCCCGGAGGGCCAGACCGCCGAGTTCGCCTTGCTTGAGAGCAGCCTGGAGGAACTCATCCGCGTCTTCCCTGCCAGGACCGGCATCACCCTCCGAGTCGACCCCGAGTGGATGCGGCCGGAGGGCTTCCGGGCCCGCAGGCTGTCCTTCATGGCCCGTGATGTCGGTCCGGAGACCGCCCTGGAACTCGCCGCGCGGCTGGCCGGCGCGGACTTCGTCCGGGACCGGCGCGACTCGGCGCTGCTCTCCGCGGGCCTGGGCTGGATGCGCTCCGCGCCGCAGGAGGCCAGGTTCTACGCGGCCCCGGCCGGCCTCATCCCGCCGGGGGGCGACTCGCGGGCCATAGAGGAAATCCTGGGGTCGGCCTGCCGGCCCGCGCTGTTCGCCTGCCCGGACTCCTCGGTCCAGTGGCAGGCGGGGCTCAACGGCGTCAACGTGGTCGGCCCTGCGTCGATCCATGACCGGGTCTGCGCGATCATGGCTGCGCTGGTCGAGCGCAATCCGACCCCGCCTCCGGAGCCGCCGGCCACCGACGACGAGAAGCTGCGCGACGCGGTCCTGACCAGGCCAGTGGACGTGCGCCTGGTCCACGCCGAGCTCTCCGAGGCAGCCCTGGAACTGGGGCGGCTGCTGGGCGTGCCGTTGGCCTGGGAGGAGCCGGCCGGTGCGGAGCGTCGCGCGATGCCCAGGGTGTCGGTGGACGGCCGCGGCCGGCCGGCCGCCGAGGTGCTGGCGGAAGTCGCCAGGCAGGCCGGGCTCCAGGGCCACTCCTGGGTACGCGGCGGGGCCGTATGGCTGTATCGGCGCGAGCCCCGCGCCGGGAGCGCCGAGAGCGCCTGGGGCCGGGCCGTCGTCCGCTCATATCCCGCCAGGTGGCTGGAGGACCGGGGCGTCCTGCCCGGGGCCTTCATCCTCGCCGTCAGGAAGCGGGTTTGTCCGGAGTCCTGGACGGCTTCGACCTCCCTGATCGCCTACTACAAGGACACCGGCCGGATCCTGGTGGTCAATGCCCCCGAGGTCCACGACGAACTTGTGCGACTGATGTACGAGCTGACGAGGAAGCCCACAAAATAGGACCTATAGGCCCAATAGGACCTATGAGTCCTATCGTTGCCGCCTAGAGTGCCCTCTCGACAGGCGAAAGTTCCTCGGGCTTCTTGACCGGCGGGGTCTTGGGCTGCTCTGGTGCCGGGGGTGGCTTGGGTGTCTCCGCGGCCGGGGTGGCGGTCGGGGAATCCTGGGCCGGCGGGGTCTTCTGGGCCGGCTTCAGTTCGGGACGTTTGCCTGGCTGCTCCGGCGGCTTCTTGGGCATGGCCTCCCAGTTGGCCCGTTCGCGCGCGTAGAGCTCGTCGGTCTTCGGCCCGCCGTTCTTATGGGCCACGCAGACCATGGAGCGCCGCGGATTGGCATCGTCGCGGTAACGCCATCCGAAGAAGCGGTACTGGGCGGTCTCCTTCTCCAGGTGCGAGCCGTTGGGCATGCCGCCGAGTTCGCGGACGTAGCTGCGCAACTGGCCGCCCTCCGTCTCGCCGGCCAGTTCGTAAATCAGGTCCATGGGCGGGGCCGCCTCCGACTCCCGGTAGGTGGCGATGGACAATGCGGTGAACCGGCCATTCTCCAGCTGGATCTCCACCCAGGACGTCGGGTATGGGGTGGCGTTGGCGGCGCTCTTCCAGTAGGGCCCCTTGTCGAACGCGAAGCGCCAGTCCTGGCCCAGCGGTTCGGGGATATCGCCGACCAGGCTGTGCCGGGATTTCCAGTCCTCGATGACTGCCTTGGGGCCGGTGGGCTTGGGGGGAGGGGCCTTGGCCTGCTGCAGCTTCCACCAGACCACGTAGGCCACGCCGGCCAGCAGGGCCAGTATCACCAGTCCGGCGATGGCGCCGCCGATCCCGCCGCCGCGTCCGCTCGTTCTCCGGCCGTGAGCCATGGGCATTCTCCTCCCGGAATCCGGGGGCATTGATATCCGCCCGTGGCTGCAAGTCAAGCGGCGGAGGCGGCATCAGGCCATCGGCTTTCGGCCAATGGCACGGCCGTTGTCCCGAAGGCCCCAAAGCCGAAAGCCGAAGTTGACAGCCCGGCCGGCCCGGGTATAATGCCCCCGTTCGCTTCAATCCATGAAGCAGTTCTTTGCGCGAGGTGACGTTCCATGGCACATAAGGCAGGACAGGGCTCTTCCCGAAACGGCCGCGATTCACAGCCGAAGTTCCGCGGCATGAAGGTCGGCAACGGCCAGGTGGTCACCGCCGGGGCGATCATCGTCCGGCAGTGCGGCACCAAGTTCAAGCCCGGCAACAACGTCGGGCTGGGCCGCGACTTCACCATCTTCGCCATGAAGCCGGGCAAGGTGGAGGTCAAGGGCCGCTACGTCAGCGTGGTGGCGGCGACCAACTAAGACTGTCCCCGGCTGTCTTTCAACGGCCGTGCCTTTCGGGGCGCGGCCGTTTCAATATGGGCAGATGCGAACATCCAACACCCAACACCCAACACGCAACACTCAACACGCAATGAATCAGCGGAAAGAGCCCATTCTTGTTGTTGTGGCTGTCTCTTGGTTGATCGGTGTCCTCTTTAAAATCACATCCTTGATTTGCTCTGCATGTTGCGTGTTGCCCTTCGACCATGCTCAGGGCCCCGAGCAGAGTGTGTCGAGGGGCATGTTTCATGTTGCATGTTGGCCACCGCGCCCGAGTTCACACCCGGTACTCGTAAAGCGCGTAACTGAACGACTCCGCCAGGGCGAACTCGAGGCAGCCGTCGGCGTCGGGCGTGACGCTGAACTTCCTGCCCGCGCCGATCACCGGACGCAGCTCGACCTTGTCCTCCGGCGGCCGCCAGAGCTGGACCCGCGCGCTCGGCCGGTCGTTGAGCTCACGGTAGACTGCGACGTAGCCGCCGTCCGCCCGGACCGACTGGAAGCCGGTCCAGGACGCACCCAAGGGCTCCTCGCCGATCGGGAAGATGCGCC
Organism: Planctomycetota bacterium; assembly: GCA_022703445.1. GTDB lineage: Bacteria > Planctomycetota > SZUA-567 > JAKLDR01 > JAKLDR01 > JAKLDR01. Next base: position 9,708 of record JAKLDR010000134.1, read on the forward strand.
CGGCGTGGATGCGCTCCTGGTGGCGGCGGTACTCCTTGAGCGTCGGCGCGAGGGCGAAGGCCTCCTCGGGGAGCCCGGAGGCCTCGAACCAGGCCAGCGGCTGGGCCATCATGGTTGCCGCGAAACAGTACTCGAAGGGCACGCGCGCCGGGGCTAGCGGGTCCTCCGCCGGGTACTTCGCGGCGTTGCGCCACTTGTTGAGGAACTCGATCTGGAGGAGCTGCGGCGGGGCGTACGCCGCGAGCTGCCACAGGTTCCGCAGCGTCCAGTGCGGGTAGTAGTTCGACCAGTCGGTGTAGCGGTTCTCGACGAAGAGGCTGCCGTATTCCGCGAGGCAGTGGTAGCCGAAGCGCCGGCCGGCGGTGACGTCCAGGTTGAAGTAGGCGGCTCCGCCGGTGCCCTCCAGGGCCGCCGCCAGAAAGGCACGGAAATTCCGCTCGGCGCGCTTGTCGGGGATCTCCACGCCATCGATCTTGAAGGTGCGGATGCCGTGCTCGCGCCACAGGGCGACGATCGTCCGGGCGTTGTCCTCCCAGTTGGCGTAGCTCTCCTGGCTGTCGGGCGCGAACCACAAGCAGAGCTCGATGCCGAGCTCCTTGGCCCGCTTGGCCACCGGCGCCAGGCCGCGCGGGAAACGCCGGGGGTTCACCGTCCAGAAGTCCCCGGCGCGCCGGCCCTGGGGCAGGTCCGGGTCGCTGAAGTTGCCGGTCTCCCAGCCGTCGTCCACCTGGAAGTGGGTGACGCCCAGGCGCGCGCCGGCCTCGAGCTCGGCGAGGACGAACTCCTCGCTGATCCGCCCAGGCCCGCCGCGGTCGCCCCAGGTGTTGAGCATGACCATGTGGTCGCGGCCGGGCCGCGGCGCGCGCCGCGCGTGCTGGTACGAGCGCAGCGCCTCCAAGAGCCCCCGCCGGCCGGAGCCCGCTGGCGCCACGCCGACGACCGTGCCGTAGCCGGGCGTCCACTCGCGTTCGTCGAGGTCGGCCGGCTCGACGCCGATGCCGGCGGTCAAGGCCTCGCCGCGGCCGACGATGAAGTCGCAGCCCGGGTTGGCCAGCTGCATGTCGGAGCAGGGGGCTTCCTTGAGCATGAAGAAGCCCGCGCCGGTGAGCGCATCGGAGGCGAGGAGCATGTTCCCGGCGGCCAGGACCGGCGAGCGGTAGGGCAGGAACTCGCGGCGCTCGACCAGGTTGTTCCGCCAGTCGGTGATATCGCGGAAGGCGGCGGTCTCGGCGCGGAGGTGGACGCGAGCAGGGCCGAAGCCGACCCGCGCCGAGACCGGCCCGGGCAGCTTCTTCCTGCCGGAGACCAGGTCCTCGATGTCCCCGCCGGCCAGCCAGCTCGCGCAACCCGCGCGTCCGCGCAGGAAGAGGTCGCACCGGAACGCAGGGCAGTCCGGGAAGAGGCGGAACACGCGCCGGACCTCGACGCCGCCGAAGCGGCAGAGCACCTCGGCGGCCAGGTGCGCCGCGGTCGTCGTTGAGGCCGGCTCCTCCCAGGCGCGGAAGGCGCCGCCGGTGGCCTCGGCCGGCTCGCCGGGCAGGATGAACTCCGCCGCGCCGGCGCCGGGCCCGGAGGCCGGCGGCTCCCAGCGCGCGCCGCTGGCCCTGTCGAGGAGCAGCCGGGGCACCAGCGCCCCGCCCTTCCAGGCGAACTCGCGGCGGACGAGGGCGTTCTGCAGCACCAGAATGTTGCCGGTCAGTTCCGCTAGGCATTCCATGGCAGGTCTCCGCTCCCCCGGCGCATGGGCGGCCCTCCGGAGTGGAGGGGATGATAGCCGTGCCCCGTATGGGGTGCAAGGCGGCCGTCGCATAGGCGTGCGGCCGGGGTGGCGGCGAGGACTACCTCGCGGGGGTGTCGGCGGCAGCGGGAGGCGGGGGCAGGACCAGGAGGAGCGCCTCGGTGGAGAGATTGAAGATCGTCCATCCCTCGCCGGCCGCCACAGGGTCTCCGGCCTTGCCGGCGGCGATGACCTGATCCATGGCGGCCAGCGCGCTCTCCAGCGGCGGGATGCACGCCTCGAGCTGCGGGGCCGGGATCTTCCCGGGTGCCGGACGCAGCCGGGCGATGGCCCCTGACAGGCTGGCGCGGGCCGGACCGTAGTTCGGGGCGGACTTTTCCACCGATGCGCGCACCTGTTCGCGCTGGAACGCGGTCATCGCCGCGACGCCGTCGAGCAGTGCCTGCTCGCGTGCCGCCGCGGCCTGGGCGGACGTGTCGGGCAGGCCGAACTGCTCGTCGGTGGGATGCTTCCGGCCGCAGCCGGCGGCCAGGACGGCGGCCAGGGCCACCCCGGCGGCCAGGGCGGCGACGCGCAGGCCGGTCACTTGGAGCCTTCCTTCCCGGTCGCACTCGTGCCGTGCTTCTTCTCCAGTTCGGTGAAGTAGTCCATCCGGATGCCCGCCACGCGTTCCGTGTTCGCGGCGAACTTGCCGTAGGACTGGATCGTGGACCACCTCTGGGCCAGCGCGTCCTCGCGGGGGCGCGCGGTCTGGAGCCGGGCCATGTCGTTCCGGATGTTCGAAGCCACGTTGCCAAGCATGAGGTGGGCGGTCGCGGAGTAGGCCGCGTCCATGGCGGTCAGCCCCACGGTGCCGGCCTTGCCCGGCGCGACCTTGTCCAGCCAGCCGATCAGCATCCGCCCGGTCTTCTCGTGGGCCTCCAGGCGCGCCTCGTAGTCCCCGGCCTCGGCCTTCTTGACGCTCTCGCCCAGGTCCTTGAGGTCGTAGTAGTTGTCCTGGGCGGTCTTGGTCCGGTCGGCCCATTTCGCCAGGTTGAGCTTCAGCCGCAGGTCGTGGCGCGCGGCCTGAGTGAGCTTGCCGGAGTCGAGCTGGTCCTGCCAGCCCTTGGTGAGGCGGCCGGCGGCCTGGTCGAGGACGATGCCGACGCCGTCTTCGAAGAGCTGCTGGTCAGCCTTGGAGATGGTCTTGTCCATCTCCTTGATGAGCTCCTGCTGGCTCTGGCGGATCTTGGCGCGTTCGCGGTAGCTCTGCAGATAGGCATCCAGCTTCTTGGTCGCCCGGGCCCGGGCCGCGTCGAGGCCCTCGGCCGCCAGCACCTTCTGCAGGTCCGGGTCGTCGGTGATGAGCTCGTCCAGGAGGGCGTCGCGCTTCTCGGCCGCCACCCGACGTGCCGCCTTGGCCTCGGCCAGGACCTTGGCCTCCTCCGCGCGGAGCTGGCGGAAGTTGAAGTCGGCTAGCTCGAGCTGTCGCTTGGTGGGCTGGGGCTTCTCGTCGGGCCGGCCGGCGAAGGCGTAGTAGACCTGCTTGGGAGGCCAGCTGACGCCCTGCCATATCTTCTGTCCGAGCCAAGCCGAGCCTTCTCCGACCTTAACGGCGCACCAGCCCACGCCGACCCCGGCCTTGCCCAGGCTCCAGGTCACCGGATAGAGGACCAGGAAAGGCAGCCCGCCGATGCGTGCCCAGAAGCCTCCCGAGGCGCCCTTGTCCTTGAGCGGGTACTTGTCCGTGATGTAGTCGCTCCAGCTCCGGATGGCGCTCTTGCCCTTGAAGCCGCCGCCCAGGCGCTTCACGTGCCAGATGCCGCCGAAGACCACCCCGCCGGCCGCCGAGAGGGGGAAGAGCAGGCAGAGCGCCTGGTTGGCTTCCTCATCGGGGGTCATGGGGCGCTGAGGAGTTGGATCCCGCCCCGGGGGAGGGCCGCCGCCCCCGTACGGGCAGCCGGAGCGGTGGACCATGGCGTTGGGGTCGGAGCTCCAGGCCTTGCAGCCGTCACACTGGACGCCAGTCGGCATCGGGACCTCCGCGCCCCGGGCCTCCCGCCCCGGCCACGGCGCTGGCAGGATCAACGTGATCAGCAATGAGAGACAGGATGCGGCACAAAGCAGTCGAATCATGGTTGATGCTCCAATCCAGCACACTGTGCGGCCTATTCTACACGCCGGGGGCCGAACGCAAGCGGTGAGGATGAATGTGCTGCATTTGCCATGCAGCCTGGGCGGAGCCGTCCGGGAGTTGCCGGCTCGGCCAGCCTGGGATATATTTAGGGCAGTCGGGCCGGTGCCGTTCGCCGGGAACTATCACCTGGAGGGCCGTGCAATGCGTGTTTGGCTGGCGGTGCCGCTGATGCTGGGTCTGCTGCTGTCTATGGCCAGGGGGGGCGAGGCCATCCCCGAGGGCATGCTTCAGAAGCTCAAGGACGCCACCGCCTTCATCAAGGTGGAGTCCGTCCGGGGCCGTTCCAGCGGTTCCGGTTTCGTGATGTCCTCGGCCGGCGGGGTCGGCTACCTGGTCACCAACGCCCACGTGGTTCAGCCTGCCGGGCGGAATG
>JAKLDR010000135.1 GCA_022703445.1 Planctomycetota bacterium
CCCATGGGCCAGCGCCGCCATCGTCGGCCGGCCCAACGTGGGCAAGTCCACGCTCTTCAACGCCATCGTGGGCATGCAGGTGGCCATCACCGACGCCATGGCCGGCACCACCCGCGACCGGCTGGTGCACCGGGCCATGTACAACGACCGCTTCTTCGACCTGATCGACACCGGCGGGATGGGCGTGGTCGACGTGCCCGAACTGGCCGGCCTGGTCGAGAAGCAGATATCCATGGCCATCGACGAGGCCGCGGTGCTCGTCTTCCTGTGCGACGCCGCCGACGGCCTGACCGCCGCCGACGAGGACATCGCCCGCCGCCTGCACCGCGCGGGCAAGCCGGTGGTCCTGGCGGTCAACAAGGTGGACTCGACCGGCCGGGAGACCGCCGCGCCCGAGTTCAGCAAGCTGGGCTTCGGCCGGCCGCTGCCCATCAGCTCCCTGCACCACCGCGGGCTCGACGAGCTGCTCGAAGCCCTGGTCGCCCGCCTGCCCGAGGAGGCCGAGAGCCGCGGAGACGGCGAGTTCTCCATCGCCCTGGTCGGGCGCCGGAACGTCGGCAAGTCGACCTTCCTCAACGCCCTGGCCGGCCAGGAGCGCGTGGTGGTCGACAGCCGTCCGGGCACCACCCGCGACTCGGTCGACGTGGTGGTCGAGCGCGACGGGATCCGCTACACGATCGTGGACACCGCCGGGGTCCGCAAGCGCGGCCGCCCGGAAAACGCCCCCGAGTACAAGAGCATGCTGCGCTCCGAGCGGGCCCTGGAGCGCGCCGACGCCGCCGCCCTGGTGGTCGACGCCATGGAGGGCGTCGGGGCCATCGACAAGCGCCTGGGGCGGATCGTGGCCGAGAGCGGCAAGCCCTGCGTGATCGTCGTCAACAAGTGGGACCTGGCCAAGGGCACGGACACGCCCACCGGCGAGTACGACGAGTACCTGCACGAGCAGATGCCGGGACTGTCCTACGCGCCGGTGGTCTTCACCGTGGCCAAGGAGGCCAAGCGGGTCTGGGCGGCGGTCAAGCTGCTCCGCGAGCTGTGGGAGCTGGCCGGCACGGACATCCGCACCCCGCTGCTCAACAAGGCCGTGCAGCGGGTCATCAAGCTCCAGCCGCCGGCCTCGGCGCGCAGCGGAGCCATGCCCAAGATCTACTACGTGGTCCAGACCGGCCGGCACCCGCAGCGGCTGACGGCCTTCTGCGCCCGCCCGGAGCACATCCCGGACTCCTACAAGAAGTTCTTCTCGAAGCAGCTGCGCGAGGAGCTGGGTCTCTCGGAAATCCCGGTGAAGATCAGGTACAAGGCGCGGTAGGAACGCAGGCGCCGCCGAGACTGCCCGGCGCGTCCGCAACGTCCGCTCTATCAGCCAGGTCCGCCGAGTCCAGCCCGTCCGCCGTTCACTTCGCCCCGGGCGCCGCGAAAGCCTTGTCCGGCAGGTCGGGGTTGGTCTCCCAGTCCTTGAAGGTGACCGTCAGCGTCCGGGCCTGGCCCTTGGCCGCGCGGAGCTCCACCACCGCCTTGACCAGCAGCGGCTTGGCCCCCTCGGCGATCCACAGCTCGAGGTCCCCGCCGCGGCCGGCGAACTTCAGGCGCTGGCAGGCGGTCCCGCCCACGTCCCCGGCGCCCAGGCTGCGGACGGAATCGGCTCCCCGGAGCAGCTCGTCCTGGGGGCTGTCCCGCAGGAGCGCGGCCAGCGGCCCGAGCCCGGCGGCGGCCAGGGCCCCGCCGGCCGGCGAGAGGCGTCCGAGGGCGGCCTGCAGGGTGGGATCGGCTTCGGACTGCCGGGGTTCGGAGCCGGGTGCGGCCGCGGTGAGCGTCTTCCCGTCGCAGCTCAGGGCGGTCTCCCCGCGGCCCTCAGGAATCCTGGCGGCCAGCAGGTTGGGGCGGCGGAAGGCCAGGCTGCCGGCCGCCGCCGGAGCGGAGCCGCCGCCCTCCTCCACCGCGAACCCCACGCGGGCGCTCCGGAGACCGGCGTAGTAGTCGGACAGCCGGCGCAGCACGGCCCGGCTGGCCTCGTCGGCTTTGGCCGGATCGGGCGGGCGGGCGCCGCCGTAGGGGTCCTCGGAGTCGAGCTCCAGGACCCACCCCTTCCACTCCTTCTCCAGGGCCGCGAGCGACGGCCGGCCCAGATAGCCGACCAGGGCCTTGCCGTCCTTGCGGTTGGCGCGGCAGTCGACCACGAACTGCCCCAGGGCCTGCTGGTGGACGGCCAGCTCGCGGGTGCTGCCGCCGTGCGCCAGCCAGAAGACGAAGGCCCAGGCCGCGCCGTAGTGGTCCACCCCGAAGTCCTTCTGGGCGGTGGCGAAGAGCTTCTCCAGCCCGACGTGCTTGTCCTGGCGCATCTGGGCCTGGAGCTGCTTGAGCCGGCCGACGGGCACCCGGCCCATGTCCAGGTTGCGGCCGTCGAAACGGCTGTTCTCGAAGTAGACCGCGAAGCCCTCGTTGAGCCAGATGGGCAGGGCGTCGCGGAAGACGGCGTTGACGAAGTGGTGGGTGCCCTCGTGCATCAGCACCGTCTCGGGCCGCTGCCCGCAGAACTCCTGCCAGAACAGGCAGATGGCCCCGCCGTCGGCGGTGGTGAAGAATCCGTTGCAGCTGGCGACCGGCGAGTACTTGTAGCGCTTGGCGGCGAAGGCGTCCATCTCCTTCTTGTCGCGGAACACGTTGATGCCGGCCCGCGAGGTGCCCTGCACGCCGAAGCGGGCGCAGTAGTGGAAGTGGACCGCGTCCATGAGCACGCCCACGTACTCGGCCACCTCCTGGGCGGTGTCGGTCCGGACGGTGTAGCGGCCGGCGTTGAAGACGAAGGCCTGCTCCCACGGACGCTCCGGGAAGTCGCGGATGCGGCCCTTCTCCAGAAAGGCCTCGTAGCCGGTCTTGGGAGGTTCGGCGCCGGGCTGGGCCGCAGGCTCGGCGCCCGGGCCGGCCATGGCCGGCAGCAGCAGGACGGCGGCCAGCAGCAGCCGGCCCCCGAGGCGCCGGCGCGGGGCGGTCAAGAGCCCTTCCTCATCCGCGAGGTCTTGGACTCGCCGTCGACTGAGCGCGCGCGCTCGCCGAGCGGGCGGCGGAAGATGGCCACGCAGGTGCCCTTCCGGGCGCCGTTCAGGATCTGCGCCGTCTCCCAGCCCTCGGTCTCGCGCTGGTTGAGCTCGGCCTCCAGCTCCCGCAGCTGACAGCCGAAGACCTGCCACTCCCACCTGGCTTTGGCCATGATCAGGCTCCCGAAGGCGGCTCCAGGTCGTACTCGGGTTCGAAGGCGGTGCCGAAGTCGAAGCCCTCGCGGAAGTCCTCGATGGAGTCCTCCGGGCGCTTGGAGAGCACCTTGGCCTCGACCAGGTTGAAGACCATCCGGCCGAAGTCCTCGGTCCGGCGGATGCCCCAGGCCCGGAACACCGCCGGGGCCATCATGCCGAAGCGCTCGCGGGCCAGGTCGCGGACTCCGCCCAGCAGCTCCTGGCCGCTGACGTGCCGGCGCTCGCCCAACTTCTCGACGGTGTGCTGCAGCGAGGCCATCAGGAAGCTGTAGGCCTCGCGGCTGTAGCGGCTGTCGCGCGCCAGGATGGTCTCGACGGCGCCGCCTTCGCTCTCGGGAACCTCGGGGTGTTCAGCCACGGATGCGTTCCTCTCCGGCCGGGTTCATGTTACGTCCGCGCCGGACATTTTCAAGCCGGGGGCGCCCCCGCGCCTCCGCCGCCCGCCGGAGCGGGCCCGCCACCGCCGCCGCCGCCGGAACCCTGCGCCGGGTTGCGCGGGGCGCCGGGAGCCGGCGGGGCTCCACCCTGGCCTGGCCCCCGTCCCTGTCCGCCGCCCTGACCGCCGCCCGGGCGGCGGTTGCGGCCTCCGCGCCGGCGGTTGCGGCCGTGGCCCTGACCGCCGCCCTGCTGAGGGGGACGGCCGGGCGCCTGACCCTGAACCTGGTTCTGGCCCTGCCCCTGGACGGGAGCCTGGCCCGGCGCCGCTCCCGCGGGAGGAGCGCCGGCCGGCGCCTGCTGGGCGCCCTGGGGCTGCCCCTGGCGCCCCGGCCCGCCCGGACCCTGACGGGGGCGGCCCTGCCCGCGGCCGTCCTGGCCGGGACGTCCGCCGCCCTGTCCCGGACGGCCTCCGCCGAAGCGCTGGCCGCGGCGGTCTCCGCCGCCCTGCGGGCGGCCGGCGGGGGCCGGCGGCCTGGCGGCCCCGGGCGCGGGCATCGGCACCGGCTCGGGGATGCTCAGCTTGCGCTCGGGCGGGGGGATGGGCTTGTCGGAGACCTGCTTGATGTCCTTGACCGACACCACCACCCGGCGGCCGTCGACCGTGCCCACGGTCACCTTCTGGCTGACGGCCTCGCCGGAGAGCACCTGGCCGGCGGTGTCCTCGGTCAGGATGTAGGCGCCGCGGCCGGGGAGCTTCGAGCGCAGGTAGGCGTAGGTCTCGTCTTCGTAGCGCAGGCAGCACATCAGGCGCCCGCAGCGGCCGGAGATCTTGGTGGGGTCGAGCGTGGCCTTCTGGAGCTTGGCCATGCGCATGGTCACCGGCTCCAGGCCCCTCAGGAACTCCCGGCAGCACAGCGGCCGGCCGCAGTGCTCGTACTCGGCCAAGAGCCGCGCCTCGTCGCGCACCCCGATCTGGCGGAAGTCGACGCGCGCGCGGTGCTTGCGGGCCACGTCCCGCACCAGCGCGCGGAAGTCCACCCGGCCGTCGGCCATGAAGAAAAAGATCAGCTTCTCGCCGCCGAAGATGTGCTCGACCTCCACCAGCTTCATGGGCAGCCGGTGCATGGCGATGGTCTTCTGGCAGTCGTCGAACTCGGCGGGCTCGAGCACGTCCTCGATGTGCTTCTGGTGGGCCAGGTCCTCGTCGGTGGCCGCCCGGACGATGCCCAGGGTCTCGCGGGGCAGCTCGTTGAGGTCCATCTCGCGCGGGCCGAAGACGATGGTGCCCATCTCCGTGCCGCGGTCGGTGCGGACGATGACCTTGCGGCCGGGCTCGTAGCCGCGCTCGCCGGGCGCCGAGAGGTACTCGAGGCGGCTCATCTTGCCGAGGTGGGCGGTGGCCACCCAACCCAGGCGCGGCTTGCGCTCGCGCACCGGGGCCGGCGGCGCCGCGGGGGCGGCGGGGGCAGCTGGGGCGGCGCCTTCCGGCTCGCCGGGCTGCCCGGCGGCCTCGGACTCCGCGGCTTCGGCCTCCAGCGGGCACCCCGGACAACCACCGCAGTGCTCCTTGGGATCCTTGGCCTCCTCTGGCGGAGGGGGGGAGGAAACGTCGTTGGTATCTTCAGGCATCGGGCGCCTTTCGCAGACCTGGGGAAACTCCGGCGTCATTGCGCGCCGGAGCGCCCGTGGCGCGCCGGCCGGGTCGTCGCATCGCGACACCGGAGATCATTCTAAGGAGCAGGGGCGAGGAATCAACGGAATCGACGGGGCGGCGAAGCGGAGCCCGGGTCACCAGTCGGGGGCGGCCAACCCCGGCCATGAGATGGTCAAGTCCTGCGACGGGGCCAAGGCCATCCGTCACGCCCCTGGCATCTCACCGCTTGCCAGTGCAACGCTCGTCCGTGTTCCTCCAGAAGAACTCCGCGATCTCGGCCTTGCCGGTCCTGCCATTGGCAACGCCCATGATCAAAGCCTCGTAGCCTCCCTCGTCGGGCTTCAGGCGGACGTCGTTTAGCTTCAGGAAGACCACCGCGGCCACGGCTCCGACACGCTTGTTCCCGTCGGCGAACGGGCGATTGCGCATCAGATGGAAGGCGTATGCCGCAGCCATTTCCTGCAGACCCTCGTGAAAGTACTGCCCGCGGCTGCCCGCCCGGGGCATGGCCAGGGCCGAGCCGAGGAGACCGACGTCGCGGAGCCCGTAGTCCCCGCCGTGACGTTCGATCTGGTCTCGGTGGATCTCGAGTATCTCGGCGATCGCCAGAAAGCGCGGCTGCACGGACGTCACTCCGCCAGGCGCTTGAGCATCCGGCCGTACTCCTCGTTGGTCTCGGCGACGGCCTGCTTGAACTCCTTCCTGCGCTTGGCTTCGCGGGCCCGCTCGATGAATAGCCTTGCGCCATCGGTGCTGACCTCAAGCGGAGTGTCGGCACTTATGCCCAGCAGGTCCAGGATGGGCTTGTCGAGCACCAGCGCCAGGCTGTTGCCGTGCCGGGTGAGATTCTTGATCACGGTGCGCCTCCCTTCATGGTCGACCTATGTATATACAATGCAGCACCAGGCGGCCATTCCGTCAAGATGGGGCGCCCTGTCCATCGAACGGGCATCTTTCAACGCAGAGGCCGCAGAGGAACGCGCAGAGGTTCGCAGAGGACGGCAGGAACTGGAGCGGGAGGGAGAGCCGCTCCGCCGCTTCGGTTCCGAGCAAGCTCGGTCTGTAGCGACAGAGCAGCTCCCCCGGGAGCGTTCCGCTCCCTGCGCGGCTGCGCCGCGCGCCTCCCTCCGAAAGGCCAGTACGGGAACCGAGCGTAGCGAGGTTTGGCACGCGTAGCGTCCGACGGGATGCGCTCCGGCAGCGCCGGGCGCTGGCGCCCGGAAGCAGACGGAGCGCAGCTCGCCCGTACCGGCACCGCTCTGCGTCCTCTGCGTCCTCTGCGGACCTCCGCGGCCTCCGCGTTGAGACTACCCACTGGTACGAAGGAGAGGGGCCCGGTCTTGCCGTAGCGCATTGTTGGAGGCTTGCCTACGCCCCCACCATCTTCTTGAGCTCCCCCACGAAGTAGCTGAAGTTGGCCCAGGGCACGTCCGGCGGGATGGCGTGGTCGAAGCCGGGCACGTAGCGGCCGGCGGCGAGCATCCGCCCGGCGCGGTCGAGCTCGCGGTGCATCTCATTCTTGCCCTCGGCCAGGGCGCGCTTGTCGAGGCCGCCGAGGATGCCGAGCTCCGGGAAGTCCCGGCGGAAGACCTCGACGTCCGAGCCGGCCTGGACCTCGAAGGGGAAGAAGGCGTTGACCCCGTGGCGGGTCATTACCGGGACCAGTTCGTCGACCAAGCCGTCGGAGTCGACCGAGAAGAGCGGCACGCCCCGGCGCCGCGCGAACTCGGCGATCCGGTTGTACTGGGGCATCATGAACTCCTCGATCATTGCGGGCGAGAGCAGGCTGCCCTGCTTGCCGGACATGTCCTCCCAGATGTGGATGTGGTCGATCCGGACGCGCTCGGCGATGCGCTCGTAGAGCGCCAGCCACAGAACCGTGTTCGTCTCCATGATGTCCCGGACCATCTCCGGCTCGGAGTAGAAGCCGACCAGCAGCTCCTCGGCGCCAAGCAGGTCGCGGGCCGTGCCGAAGACGCCCCAGGGGAAGACTCCGACCTGGACGGCCGTCTCCGGAGTCACCTTGGCGAGCCACTCCGGCAGCTTGGCCAGGCGCTCCTCCAGGCGGGGAAGAAGCCGCTCCTCCTTGTAGCGCTTCCAGTCGTCGGGGCCCTTCACCGGGTGGCCGACGAACTCGGGCATGTCGCTGGAGTTCTTGCGCTGGCGGCGGGTGAGACCCCGCCAGTCGGTCGAGACCACGAACTCGGCGTCCTCGCTGAGCTTGCGCGACTCGAAGTGCGGGAAGGGCCCGTACTCGGCCGGCACCACCGCGAAGAACGGGTCGAAGCCGAAGTGCCGGGCGACGTCGAGCTTGGCGTCGCCGGTCTCCCGGCGCCAGCGCTCGAGCGTCTCGCCCCAGGGGCTGAAGCCCAGCCACATGGGCAGCGGCGGCCGGTCTGCCGGCCGGCCGGTGAGCGTCCCGACCAGTCTCTCGCGATGGTTCACGTCACTTCCTCTCCGAGAAGACCTCGAATGCCCCCAGCCCGGCGCTGGCCGTTCCCGGCCGGACCTTGTCGATGCTCAGCCTGACCCAGCTGACCGTCTTGGGCGGGAAGGCCAGCACTGTCCCGGCCTGGCCGTCGTTCTGCAACCGGCCCACCGGCAACGTGCTGCCGTCGCTGAAGGACAGCGTGCCGGCGAGCACCTGGTCCCGCGCGCTTACCTTGTCGTAGAGCCGGACCATGCCGATGGTCCTGGGCGCGGCCCACTCGAGCTTGATCCACTGGCCGCTGGGCCCGGTCGCCGACCACTCGCTGGCCTCGTCGCCCGGGCAGCCGCCAGGAACCCGGGAGGCGTCGCCCGAGGACGCGGAGGCCCTGGCCTCAGCCGCGACGTTGACGCCCTCGTCATATGTCTGTTCGCGGGAGACGGCCAGGCAGTCTATCATCAGCCCCGGGCAGGAGTCGCCGGCGTCCTGGCGGATCTCGAAGGTGTTGGCCCCGTCCTTCAGGAAGTAGATGTCGCTGCGGTCCGCCCAGGCCAGCTCCGGCTTGCAGTCGCTGTTGTTGAGCGAGAACTTCACACGGCGGGCCTTGCGGCCGTTGACGTACACGCTCATCGTCCCGCCGTTGGTCTTGGGCGAAGTGTACCGTATGCGCACGATGTGCCAGCCGGTGCCGCTCACGCCCTTAAGCTCGAAGGCCGCCCGGTCGCCGGCCTTGGTGAAGTTCTCGATGTAGCCGCCGCCGGAGGCGCCGGGATAGGCCGAGGCGGCGCGCGCGCCGGCGAGCGCCGCGGCCTCGGCCTCGTAGATGTCCACCGGGCCGGTCGAGAGGTACAGCGGCATGTACTGGAAGCCGTAGTACCAGGTGTCGCCCTTGTACTCGCCGCAGAAGACGTACCACATCTTCCGGCCGTCGGCCGAGCCGAACTTGTTGGCCATGAGCATGGTCCAGCCGGCGCGGCCCCAGATGCCGTAAGTCGTCACCCGCTTCCACGGACCCCAGGGATGTTCGGCGCTCAGGATGATGAACCGCGCCTTCCCGGTGTTGTGGCCGCCCTCGCCGGGCGCGAAGTAGTAGTCGCCGGCGGTGGCCACGTAGCGCTTCAGTACCGGGTTGTAGACGACGTTGGCCAGGCCGGCCGAACCCTCGATGTCCATCTTGCCGCCCTCGGCGGGCTTGGCCGACCAGCTGGCGTCGAGGTTGCCGTCGGCCGCTGCGCCCCGGTAGTACTGGAAGTCGGCCCTGTTGAGTTCGGGGAGCTTCTGCCGCGGCACGCGGACCAGGTGGGTGCCGCCGGCCGTCAGGTAGACGTACCGGTCGGCGCCGTCGGCCGCCGGGGCGGCGCCGCCCTTGCCGTACTGGATGAAGGTCATCCAGCTCCAGGGCAGCGCCGGGAACATGGCGTTGGCGCCGGTCCCCAGCGGCGAGTTCTTCCGGCCGAGGTGGTCGACCCAGTTGCGGCCGCCGTCGGACGACTTGATGATGCAGGAGTCGACCGGCGGCCACAGCTGCGGTGTCGGGCTCCAGGCATGGCGGACCTGGTAGAGGACGCCGTCGAGCTCGAAGAGCGACGAGGTGTAGCCGTGGAGCCCCTCGTTCTTGCTGTTGGGAATCGTCGCGCCGCGCGAGCCGGGGTTAAGGTTGGTTCCGCGGAATCCGTCGGTCGACTCGTTGGGGTTGCCGGTCAGCAGGCAGAGCGCGTTCCGGAGCATGACGCCCTTGCCGCCGGGGTTATCGAACCCCAGCCCGTCGTCGACATTGACGTACAGGCTGTCGTCCGCCGCCCAGGTGCTGTACCAGGTGTCGCCGGACGGGGGCGTCGCGAACCCGCCGCCCTTGCCCATGGGCCGGCCGCCGTCGCTGGTGTCGTGGATGTCGCCGAAGGCCGCCGCGGTGATGTCTCCCGGAGCCGGCTCGCCGGACGCGGCCGGCGAACCGGCGGAGAACGGAATCAAGCTAGCCATCGCCAAGCAGAGCTCCGCCAGCGTCGCGCGCACGGTCGCCCCCCATCGTGGGCCGCTGCCTACATCCCCAGGTTGCGGAACAGGTAGAGCCCGTCCTTGCCGGGCGCGACGATGTCCAGGCGCCCGGTGCCCGACAGGTCGGCGACCTGGAAGAAGATGCCGCAGCCCTTGCCCTGGCGGATCGGGCCGTAGTCGATGACCTGCTTGGCGAAGCTCTCGCCGTTCCACTTGAAGTAGTATAACCCGACGTCATCCTGCTCGCCGACGTCGTTGCCGCAGTGGGCGCGGTGGCGCTTGCCGGTCACCAGTTCCGGCTGCCCGTCGCCGTCGATGTCCACCCACTGGAGGTCGTGGTACTGGGCGTTCCAGGGGTCGATGGGGTGCTTCTTCCACGTCCGCTTGCCGCCGGCTTCAAGGATCTGCTCCCACCAGTCCAGGCCGTAGCCGTGGGCGTTGCCGACGATCAGCTCGTTGCGGCCGTCGCCGTTCAGGTCCACGACGAGGATGGGCACGCTCGAGGCCCAGGGCATCAGCTTGAACTCCTCGTGGAAGGTCCACTCCCCGGAGAAGGGGCCGGCCGCCGGCGCCTTGAGCCAGCCGCCGTTGAGAATGAACTCGCCCCGGCCATCGCCGTCGATGTCGCCGAAGCCCAGGCCGTGGCCCTGCTTGTTGCTCCAGAGCTTGTGGGCCGCGAACTTCCCGGTGCCCTTACCCTTCGAGTCCAGGATCAGCTTGTAGGCCACCAGCGGGCCGTTGGGCGTGTTGGGGACGATCTCCAGTTGTCCGTCGCCGTCGACGTCCCAGGCGCGGGTGGTCTCGACGTTGCCGGTCTCGGCGATGACGTGCTCGGGCCAGAGCTTCTTGGGGGCGTAGTCGCCGGGGTTCTCGCGCCAGCGGATGGAGTTGCCCCACCAGCCGCCGGTGATGAAGTCGAGGCGCCCGTCGCCGTTCACGTCCATGGGAATGGTCGAGAAGTCGTCGAAGTACTCGCCCTCGGCGCGGACGTCGCCGATCTTGAAGGCCTTCTTGAAGTCCGGCCCCTTGTACCAGTAGGCGCCGGAGACGATGTCCAGGACCCCGTCGCCGTCGACGTCGAAGACCCCGGCCGACTCGTAGCGCTCGTCGGCGATGAGCTCCTTCCTCCACTTGAGCGGCATGAGGTCACGCACCTTTCCAGAGCCGGGTGTACTCGCGGGCGACTTTGAGGTCCTCCAGGGCCTCGACGGCGTCGCAGGGCGGCTTCCTCTCGCCGCGGATGGCGGCCACGAAGTTGGCGGCCTGCTGCTTCATGGCGTGGACCCAGGGCAGCTGCGGGACGATGGTCTGCGGCGCGACGTCCTTGCTGGGATCCTTGAAGATCTCCACTCGCCCGGGGCGGTTGTGGGCCAGCGGCGCGGGGAGTTCGAGCTTGACGTAACCCTTCTCGAAGGCGGCCAGCGCCGACTCCTGCCAGTCGATGGTCGTGGAGTACGGCGACATCTCGATGACGCAGGCCACGCCGCTGGCGCTCTGGCCGGCGAAGATCACGCCCGACGGATCGGCGTAGGTCACCTTGTAGCTCTCGCCGAGGAGGAAGCGCATGAGGTTGACCTGGTGGATGTAGTAGTTCACGAAGGCCGTGTACTGCTTGAAGAGCTCCGGCGACATGTCCGAGGCCGGCGCGTCCCACTTCAACTCCGGCTTGACGTCCTCCTTGATGCTGATCAACTCGCTGTAGCCACCGGCGATCCAGTCGCCGGCCGGCATCAGGATGCGCACGTACTTCAGCTTGCCAAGCTCACCGGTGCCCTTGAGCCGGTCGATCTCCGCCTTGGCCGCGGCGGTGGCCGGGTCGCTGCGCTTGTGGTAGCCGACCATCACCCAGGCCTTGCTCTTGGCGAGGGCCGCCAGGATCCTCTCGCCGGCCTCGATGCATCCGGCCAGCGGCTTCTCGGTGAAGACCGGCACGCCGGCCTTGACCAGCTCCGGCACCAGGATTCCGTGCCGGCCGAAGGGCTGGCTGGCGACGATGCCGTCGAGCTTCTCCTTGGCGAGCATCTCCTCGTGCGAGCGGTAGACCCTGGGCACGTTGTACTTCTTCGCCACGACCTGGGCGGTCTTCTCGCGGAGCTCCGCAATGGCCACCACCTCGCAGTCCGGCAGCACCGCGTAGTTGCGCAGGTGCGCGCACTGGCCCATCCCACCGACGCCGACGAAACCGATCTTCACCTTGTCAGGCATGTCCTTCTCCTGTCTCCCCGCCTCCGGCCAGCCGGGCCGGATCGGCTGAACACAGCATAGCCCCGGGTCGGGGTGCGGGGCAATGGCTGCGGTTGACCGGTTTTGTCGGAAATTGCCGCTTGCTCTAACTCTGCCCGTAGTAAGCCTTTGGGCCGTGTTTGCGACCGTGGTGCTTCTCGACGAGGTAGGCCGGCAGGGGGCGGACGCCGGAGTCCAGCTCCAGCGTCAGAAACGCCATCCGGGCGACGGTTTCGAGGGTCAGCATGTTCCGGACGGCGGCGGCCGCGTCGGTCCCCCAGGCGAATGGCCCGTGGCCGGCGGCCAGGGCGCCGGGCAACTCGTCCGGCGAGCGCCGGACGAAGCGCTCGGCTATGACCGCCCCGGTGGCCGCCTCGTACCCGGCGGACACCTCGCGGCGGCTGAGCATGCGCGTGACCGGGACCTCTCCGCGGAAGGTGTCCGCGTGGGTGGTCCCCAGGCAGGGGACCGGCCGGCGGGCCTGGGCGAAGGCGGTCGCGTATGGGCTGTGGGCATGGACCACGCCGCCGATCCGCGGAAAGGCCCGGTAGAGCGCCAGGTGGGTGGGGGCATCGGAGGAGGGGCGCAGCCGGCCGTCCCGCACGCGGCCGTCCAGGTCCATGAGGACGATGTCGGCGGGGCGCAGGTCGCGGTAGGCCACGCCGCTCGGCTTGATGGCCATCAGACCGGCGCCGCGGTCGAGGCCGGAGACGTTTCCCCAGGTCAGCGGCGCCAGCCCGAGTCCGGCCAGTTCCAGGTTTGCCGCCCAGACCCGGCGGCGCAGCGCGGCGTGCCTCATGGCTCCCTCCCGCAGACCGGGGACCTACCTGCCGTAGATGGGCAGGTACCGGTAGTATACCTCAAGAGTCAGCGCGCCGAGCGCCGTGGTGAAGACCCGGCCGGCTTCCTTGTCGACGTACCGTCCCTTGGGGTCCCAGGAGCCGTCCCGGTCGGTGGCCGCGCCGCTCAGGGGCAGAGGCCCGCGACACTGGTTGTTGACCAGCGTGGGTTTGAGGGCCTCGTTCCACTTCGCCCACCTGTCGCCGCCCGTCTGGAACATGGCCAGCGTGCCGTAGTACCAGTAGTAGAAGCCGTAGTCGCCCGCCTCGAAGTCGCCGGCCTCCTGGTTCCTCTGCCAGCTCGGCGGTTCCTTGGCCAGGAACTCGGCCCCCTTGAGCAGCAGCGGCGACTCCCGGGCGGCGCCCATGAACTGCCGGCAGACCATGCCCACCGCGGTCATCGACGGCGTGCGCGTCGTGTGTCCGCTGGCCCCGTACATGACCCGACCGTCCTTGTCGGTCATGGCGTCTAGCAGATTCTGGGCGCCCTGGAAACCAGCGCCGTCGGCCCTCAGCCCCGCGACCTTGGCGGACTTCAGCTGCATGACGAACCAGCCGGTGACCGAGACGTCCGGATCGTCGGCCCTCGCGTCGTAGCGCCAGCCGGAGTAGGGCTTCTGGTGCACCTTCAAAGAGTAGTCCACCGCCTTCTGGGCGACCCGCCCTACCTCGGGGTCCCGGCCCATCCCGTAGGCCTCGGCCAGGGCCAGCCCGGCCACCGCGTGGTGGTAGCCGGCGGAGGTCTCCCAGCCGCCGCCCTCCCCCTCGAATATGCCGCCGTTGGGCTTCTGCTGCTTCATGAGCCACCCCTCGGCGCGCCGGACGTTCTCGGCGAAGGCCCCCGACTTCTCGGTGTAGCCGGCGCCGAGGAAGGCCAAGAGCGCCAGCCCCGTGCAGCCGACCCGCAGCTTGGCGGCGCCGCCCTGGGCCTCGTACTTGGTGGGGTCCCAGGAGCCGTCGGCCTCCTGGTGGCGGGCCAGCCAGCGGAGCGCGGCCTCCACGGCGCTCTCCGTGGCGGTGCTCCCGCCGAAGC
>JAKLDR010000136.1 GCA_022703445.1 Planctomycetota bacterium
GGTTGGCGGCGGTGTCCATGACCGTGACGGCGTCGACCAAGCGGTTCACCGAGACAGTCCCGCCGCCGTCGAGCACCAGGTAGTAGGCCAGGCTGAAGCACAGCGGATGGCTGCAGGGCAGCGGCACGAAGTCCTCGGCGCGCACCGCCGGGTGCCCGGCCGCTCCGAGCAGCCGCACCACGTCGGGGATGGACAGCCGCCGCGCGTCGCGGGCCAACTCCCCGGCCCGGCCGGCGAAGGCCAGCGGCTGGACCATCATGCTGATCACGTGGCCGCGGGCGAAGAGCGTCTCGAGCATCCGCGAAAACTGGTCCTCGTTGATGCCGGCCGCGGCGGTCATAGTCAGCGAGGTGGCCGCGTCGGCCGCGCCGAGCGCATCAAGGATGCGGAGCTTCTCGGCCAAGAGCCGCCGGCCGCGCAGGCGTTCGTAGATGTCGTCCCGGAAGCCGTCGAACTGCAGCGAGACCACGGCGTTCCGGGCCTTGAGCTCGCCGACGAGCTCCGGCCGATCGAGCAGCGCCAGCCCGTTCGTCGAGATGCTCACCCGGACGACCTCCCGCCGGGAGAGCGCCGCGTCGACGAGCTCGAGCAGCCGCGGGTGCAGCAGCGGCTCGCCGCCGGAGAGGTTGAGGACGTCGACCTGGCGCTCGGCGCGGACCAGGCCGTCGAGGATCGCGTTGAACTCCGCGATGCCGAGGTCGTCCCCGCCGCCGGCGTCGACCAGACAGATCGGGCAGCGCAGGTCGCAGCGCGAGGTGATCTCGACGATCGGCAGGCAGAGGTGCTGCTCGTGCCGCGAGCAGAAGCCGCAGCCCTCCGGGCAGGGCGCGGCCGCGTCGCCGGGGGCCTCGCGCGGGGCCCAGGCGGGCTTGACGTAGCGCTGGGCCGAGAGGTACTCCTCGGGCGCGCTCCGGACCGCCGAGCGCGACTCGCCGTGCTCCGGGCAGAACTTGAGGAAGGAGACCGCGGCGTCCTCGGCGACGACCTTGGCCGGCACCGGCTTCCGGCACCGGGCGCAGACCGAGTGGGTCATCCCGAGGAATTGCATGCGCTACCTTCGCTTCACGCTGGTGTAAAACTCGGCGAACTGCCGGGCGCGCGGCGCCTTGTACATGCACTCGGCGAAGCCCCGGCAGGAGGTCCAGCACTCGCCGCAGGGCTTCTCGGCCCGGAGCCGCGCCAGCCGGTCGCGGATCGCGAGGACGTCGTCGGTCAGAATGTTGCCGGCCTGGTCCTCCAGCGTGTCGATGCAGCGCGAGACCCCGCCGCCGCTGCCCACGTTGAGGAAGAGCGTCCCGCCCTCGCAACCGCCGATGCCACCCTCGCGGATAGCCTGGTCGAAGCTCTCCAGATACGAGGTCAGCGAGACGAACTCCGGGTAGCGGCGCTTGAGATCGAGCAGATGGCTCTGAACCTCGCTCCCGGGCAGGCGCGGCGACTTCGTCCCCCGCCCCGAGGAGTAGAGGTTCACGTAGTAGGTCACGCCGATGTCACGGGCAAGCCTGAGCAGCTTCTCTGTGTCCTCCAGGTTGTCGTCCATCAGCACCGAGATCATGTGCACCCGGCAGCGCCGGTCCGGCCGGTGGCGGTGGAGGAGCTCCAGGGCCTTCACCGCCCGGTCCCAGGCGCCGGGCGTGCCGCGCTGGGCGTCGTGGCGCGCGGCGTCGGCGTAGTCCACCGAGACGGAGATCTCCTGAAGGCCGGCGCGGAGGATGTCCTTGGCCACAGTCTCATTGACGAACCAGCCGTTGGTGATCAGGATCGGGAAGTGGCCGGTGTCGCGGAGGATGGCGGTGATCTGGTAGAGGTCCTCGCGGATCAGCGGCTCGCCGCCGCCCAGCGAGACGATCATGGTCCCGAGCCGGGCGAGCTTCTCGCCGACGACCCGGACCTGCTCCGGGGTGAACTCCTCGCTCCGGGGGTGCGGGTCCTTCCAGAAGTCGCAGATCTGGCAGCGGAAGTTGCAGCGGTACGTGACCTGGAGGTTGCAGTGGATCAGCCGGCGCCTGAAGAAAGCCGAGCCCAGGCGCGCGCAGCGGTACAGGTACCAGGCCTCCTGGCGCAGGCTGGGCACGGTCAGTTCCTCCAGCTGCTCATCTCGCCCAGCGCCGCGAGCGGCCGGCGCTGCAGCAGCGACAGAGCCATGTGGCAGAAGATCTGGCAGCGGTCGCCACAGTCCGGCACCGGCCCGGCGCTCCGACGGCCGGCCTCGAGCGCCGCGCGGTAGTCGCCGGCCTCGAGGATGCCGGCCTCGGCCCGGCCGCTCTCCAGACACGGGTAGTAGAGCCGGCCGTCCGGCCGAATGGTGGGCATCAGGAGCGGGTGGCAGCGGTAGCGGACGAAATCCCTGGCCCCGCGGTAGTAGCCGGCCACGCCCATGACATTCGTGCCGCGGCGCTTGGCGGCCAGGACTTCTTCCAGAAGGGCGCGGTAGCGCGCGTTGTCCCGGAGTTCCGGGTGGGGGGCGATGCCCAATATCTGCGGCGAAAGGTGGAAGCCCAGCCGGTGCTCCGCGGCAAAGCCAAGCACCCGGCGGGCCCCATCGAGGTTGTCCGGGGTGGCCACGACGCTGAGCACCAGCCGGAAGCCGAGCCGCCGGCGCTCGGCTACCGCCCAGGCCAGAGTCTCGAGCAGCTCACCGGCCGCCGCCTCGTCGCCGCCCATGAGCGCCGCGACCGCCGGAGCATCCAGGGCGTCGACGCTGAGCACCAGCGCGTCGACGAGCCCGAGCAGCGCCGGCCGCCGGCGCAGGCCGATGCCCCGGGTATTGAGGACGGTGCGGAAACCTAGAGCCCGCGCCCGCTCCAGGACCGCCTCCAGATCCTCCCGGGCCAGCGGCTCGCCGCCGGTGATGTCCAGGGTGTCGCCGGAGCGCCGGAGGATGGCCAGCAGCCGGCCGGCGTCTTCGAGGGAGAGCTCGGCCGCACGGTCCTCCCGAAATGGCCGTCCGCGGCCGTCGCTGCAGTAGATGCAGTTCCACGGACAACGGTGGGTGACGTAGTAGGAGAAGAGCAGTGGCCGCGACGGCTCGCGCCCCAGCGCGGCAGCGCCCAGGTTCAGGAGGTAGTTGGCCACGAAGCCCACGTCTACCCCTCCCGGCCTTCGCCAGACGGACCACCGGCCAGCGGGTCGGGGCCGGGGACCAGGAGCGCGGCGCCCGGCCTCCGGGCGATGCTCCTCGCGGGCACGCCGGCAACCGTGTCACCGGGGGCCACGTCGCGGTTCACGAAACTGTGGAAGCCGACAGTGGCGCGCTCGCCCACGGTGACTCCCGAGCGCACCGTCGAGAAGCCCCCGACCACCGCCCCGGGGCGGACCCGGATGCGGCCGAGCCGGAAGCTCGTGGCCGTGTACTCGTGGGTGATGAGCCGCGCGCCCATCCCGAGCAGGCAGCCGTCCTCGAGCTCGACGAGTTGGGGGGCGAGCGGATCGAGGATCACGCCAGGGGCGATGCACACGTCCCGGCCGATCTTCGCCCCGGCCAGGCGATAGAAGAACGCCTTGAGCGGGCAGCCTGGGGAGTGGTCCCCCATGCTCACCAGGAACCAGCGCCAGAGCATGCGCAGTCCCCCGCCCATGGCCGGGGCCACTGCGCGGTCGATGCAGAAGCCCTCGCCGGTCTCGGCGGTGAAGGGCTCCGCGCGATCGCCGGCCATCCAGGCGGCGAGCTCGCGGCGGACGGCGGCAAGGCGGTCGGCGTCAGTCGGGCTGGACATAGAAGCGCTCGTCCTTCATCCGGTAGAAGAGGTTGTAGGTGCAGGCCGGGATGAGCCGCCCGGGCTCGGCCGGCACCAGGTCCGGGCAGAGGCAGGCCCGGGAGCAGTCGAAGGTGTCCTCGTCCATGTGTGCGTGGACCGTCACGGTGCGCACCGCCGACTCGGCCAGCCGCTGGCGCTCGAACTCGCCCAGCGCCCGGCCCTGCGGGTAGAGCTTCTCGACGAGCTCGCGCAGCGCCCGCAGCCCGCCGGCCTCGCCGCGGGCGTAGAGCTCGTCGATGGCGCTCCGGAAGAAGGCGTCTGGCTGCCCCAGGCGGATCAGGTAGGAGTCGGCCAGGAGCGCCGAGATCCTCTCGCGCGGCACGAAGCGGGTGAAGGGCACCAGGCCCTCCGAGGTCCGGAGCAGGTAGGCGACCGCGTAGCAGAGCGGGTGCGCCGCCGGCCGGGAGACGAAATCGCCGGGCCAGAGCGCCCCGCGCGAACCGGCGGCCACCAGCCGCGCGGCCTCGTCGACCGGCATGTGCCGCCGGTCCGGGAAGCTCCCCCCGCCTTGCCCCGTGTAGGTCATGGTCTGGACGGTGAGGCTGAGGACTAGGTCGTTCTGCCTAAGCATCTCCAGCAGCCGGCCGGCGACGTCCTCGTTGACGCCGCGGACCATGACGTTGAGCAGCCCCATCCGCGCGCCGGCCGCGGTCAGGTTCTCGATGGCCCGGAGCTTGGCCGCGACCACGTCGCGGCCGTGGAGCTTGAGGCTGGTCGCGGCGTCGAGCGCGCTCAGCGAGAGGATCACGCAGACCCCCAGCTCGGCCAGGCGCGCGCAGAGCTCGCGGTCCTCGGCCAGGCGCAGGCCGTTCGAGTTCATGGTCACCCGCCCGATCTCCGGCCGGCGGCAGCATTCCAGGATGTCGAGGATCTGCGGGTGCAGCGTCGGTTCGCCACCGGTCACGTTGATGAGGTCGACCGGCCCGGAGGACTCCACCACCCAGTCCACCGTCCGGCGCATCTCCTCGACGGGCATGTGGTAGAGGTGGTCGGGGCGGTTGTAGGTGAAGCAGATCGGGCAGTCCAGGTTGCAGGCGTTGGTCACCGAGACCACCGGCAGCTGGCAGCTCGAGGCGTGCCAGGTGCACGGCCCGCAGTCGTGCGGGCAGCCCTGCTTCGGCGGGTGCGCGCGCCGCAGCGGCGAGCGGTCCGGTGAGGCCCGGAGGACGTTGTCCAGATACCACTGCTGATCGGAGGCGATCATGGCCGGCTCGCCGCCGCAGTCCGGGCAGAGGCTCTCCTGCCAGACCGCGCCGCCGCGGAAGGAGACCCGCGCCGGCACGACCTGCCGGCACGAGCGGCACATGCCCCGCACGGTGCTGAAGTAGGTGTAGGGCCTTTCCTCAAGTCGAGCCATGGAGTTCCCGCCACATGCTCGCGGTGAAGTCGGGGTCGAAGCCCTCGGCCAGGGGCACCAGGCCGAGAGCAATGCTCCCGCCGGCGACCTCGCGGGCGCCGACCTTCACCCGACATTCGGCCCGGAGCGGACCGGCTTCGGGGCTGCCGGTCAGCCTCGCCTCGACCTCGAGGATCTCGCCCATCACCGCCTCGCTCCGGAACTCGAAGCCGTCGATGCCCTCCAGGACGCAGGCCTGCCTGAAGTCGGAGCTGGCCGCGACCAGCCAGCGGGCGAGCTCGACGCAGCACTCCAGGACCAGCGACTCGGGCAGCACGCCCTGGCGCCCGAGGGGCTCGAGCAGCTTGTACTCCTCGAGCGAGACCGCCTTGCGCCCGGCGATGCTCTGCCAGGGCCCGAAGGCGGTGACCCGGTCGACGAAGCGCCAGCGCATGGGCGGTCAGATCCCCCCGTCCACGAAGATGCTCTGGGCGTTGACGTACGCGGCCGCGTCGGAGGCCAGGAAGGCCACCACCTCGGCGACCTCGTCCATCCTCCCGGGCCGGCCGGCGGCGCAGTGCCGGAGATAGTCGGCCATCTCCTTCTCGGGGACCATCCGGCCGACGCCGGCCTCGAGCAGCCCGGGCACCACCGAGTTGACCCGGATCTTGTAGCGCGAGAGCTCACCGGCCAGCGCCAGGGTGAAGCCGCTCACCCCGGCCTTGGCGGTGGCGTAGTGCACCGGGACCTCGAGCAGGCGGTGGCCGGCCAGCGAGCCGATGTTGACGATGACGCCGGACTTCCTGGCGATCATCCCGCGGACGACCTCGCGGGTCACCAGGAACATGGACTTGAGGTTGGCGTCCAGGACCCGGTCCCAGTCCTCCTCCTCGATGAGCGCGAAGGGCATCACCTGGGTGAGGCCGGCGTTGTTCACCAGGACGTCGATGCGCCCGAAGCGATCGAGGGCGCCCTTGACCATCGCCCTGACCTGGGCGCGGTCGGTGAGGTCGGCGCGGAAGGCAACGGCGCCGGAGGACTCGGCCAGCTCCCCGGCCTCCTTCTCGTGGGCGTTGAAGGTGAAGACCACCTCCAGGCCGTCGCGGCGCAACCGCCGGACGATCGCGCCGCCCAGCGCGCCGCTGCCTCCGGTGACCAGGGCGACCTTGGCGTCACTTGCCGGCATGCTTTTCCTCCAGGAGACGCCTGACCAGGTTGACCATGGTGGCCACGCGCAGCCGGCGCGGGAAGTCCGCGGCGGCGAGGCCCTCGGCCAGCTCCTCCGGCGGCACCTCGGGCATGTTCTTGCGGAACTCGGCCAGCGCCGCCGGGGTGTAGACGCCGTCGACCTCCAGCGGCGCGTTCCCGAGCGCCTCGCGGGCCCGGCGCTCCATCTGCCGCGGCGAGATGGAGAGCTTGAACTTCTGCTCCAGCTGGAAGGTCAGGTCGAGCAGGTCGAGCGAGTCGGCGCCGAGGTCGCCGATGATCCGGCTCTCCTCCCGAACCTCGCCGGGCTCGACGTCCAGCGCCGAGACCAGGCAGTCGCGCACTCCGGCGAAGATCTCCTCGCGGGTCATTCGATGAACCTCGCGATCTCGGCGACCGGCTTGCGGGCCGGGGCCGCCGCGACGTCCCCCGCGGCGCGGCCGACGGCCACCAGGCAGACGATCTCCTGCTTGCGCCCGAGGCCGGCGAGTTCGGCAAGCTTCGGCTGGGCGACCAGCGCGCCGGTCATGCAGCAGGTCGCAAGCCCCAGGGGCTCGGCGGCGAGCATCAGGTTCTGCGCGGCCATGGCCCCCGAACAAAAGCCGCCGAAGGTCACGTGGGTCTCGTCGCCGTACATCTTCTGCTGGACGAGCCCCGGCACCCGTGCCGAGACGATCACCACCGCGGGCGCTTCCGGGAACATGGCGTAGGCCTGGACGTAGCGCTCCATGCCCTCGGCGTAGCCCTGGGATCGGTTGGCGTCTATGACCGCCCTCCACTTCTCCCGGACGGCCTCAGCCATCCGTCCGCGGACCTCCGGCGAGGTCACCACCGTGAAGAGCCAGTCCTGCCGGTTGCCGGCCGAGGGTGCCCAGCAGGCGGCCTCGACCAGCTTCTCGAGCAGGGCCCGCTCCACCGGCTCGGGCCGGAAGCGCCGGACGCTCCGGCGGGTGCGCAGCAGATTGAGGAGTTCGTCGGAAGAGCTCATAGTCCCATGCCTCCGTCCACCCGGAAAGTCTGCCCGGTGATGTACCCGGCCGCCTCAGAGCAGAGGAAGGCGGCCAGCGCCGCGACCTCCTCGGCCCGGCCGAAGCGGCGCAGGGCGATGTCGCCGAGCAGCTCCTCGCCGTGCTCGGCGCGGACCCGCTCGGACATGGCCGTCTCGATGACCCCGGGGGCCACGCAGTTGACCAGCACGCCCTTGCGGCCGAGCTCCAGGGCCAGCACCCGGGTCATGGCCTCCACCGCCGCCTTGGCGGCGACGTAGTTGACCTGCCCGCGGCCGCCGCGGACCGCGGCGATTGAGGAGAGGTTCACGATCCGGCCCCAGCGCTGCGGGATCATGAAGCGCGCCGCCGCCCGGCAGAGCCGGAAGGCGCCGTCGGAGTCCACGGCCTGGACCGCGCGCCAGTCCTCGTCCTCCATCCCGGCAGCCGGGGCCTCGCGGACGATCGCCGCGCAGTTGACCAGGATGTCCAGCCGCCCGGCGCGCCCGAAGACCTCCCCGCAGACCCGGTCGGGGGCGGCGGCGTCGGCCAGGTCGAGGTGCACCGGCTCGGCGCGCCCGCCCGCCTCGCGGATGCTCCGGGCTAGCTCCTCGGCGCGGTCCCGCCCGCAGTTGTAGCCGAGCCATGCGCAGCAGCCGGCCCCGGCCAGCGCCGAGGCGGTCGCGCCACCGATCCCGCCGCTGGCGCCGGCCACCAGGGCGACGCGGGTGATGCTCTCAGGCATGAGACCTCCTGAAGATCAGGCTGGCATTCTGCCCGCCGAAGCCGAACGAGTTCGAAAGGACGTGCTCGCCGTCGAAGCGCCGCGCGGTCGTCCCGGTCACGTGGTCGAGCTCGCAGCCCGGGGCAACCTTGCGGAGCCAGGGGTTGGGCGGAAACAGGCCCTTCACCAGCGCGAGCAGGCAGGCGCCGGCCTCGATCGCCCCGGCGGCGCCGATCAGGTGGCCGGTGACCGACTTGGTGGCGCTCACCGGGATCCGCTGCCAGGTGCCGGCGAAGACCCGGCGGATGGCCGCGGCCTCGACCTCGTCGTTGAGCCGGGTGCCGGTGCCGTGGGCGTTGATGTGGCCGATCGCCTCGGGCGCCAGGCCGGCGTCGGCCAGCGCCGCGCGCATGGCCCGCTCCGCGCCGCGGCCCTCCGGGTCCGGGGCGCTCAGGCCGTGGGCGTCGAGGGTCGAGCCGTAGCCCAGGACCTCGGCGAGCACGGTCCGGCCCTCGGCCCGGGCCTTCTCCAGCGGCTCGAGGACCAGCATCGCCGCGCCCTCGCCGAGGACCGCGCCGCCGCGCGAGGCGTCGAAGGGGCG
This sequence comes from Planctomycetota bacterium, assembly GCA_022703445.1. Lineage (GTDB taxonomy): Bacteria > Planctomycetota > SZUA-567 > JAKLDR01 > JAKLDR01 > JAKLDR01. Next base: position 8,612 of record JAKLDR010000136.1, read on the forward strand.
GCAGGCGCTCGCCCCGCGGTCGTTCTCGGTCGAGAGCGCCCCGAGCAGCTGGAAGCCGCCGACGCCCAGCGGATTGATCATCGAGTCGAACCCGCCGGCCAGGACCAGCTCGACCTCGCCGGAGCGCACCGCGGCGAAGCCGTGGCCGATGGCCTGGGCGCTGGCCGCGCAGGCCGAGACGTTGGTGAGCGAACGGCGCGGCCGGCCGAAGGCCTCGGCCACTAGCCGCGCGGCAGTGTCGAGGGGCACCTGCAGGAGGTCCCGGCCCTCGACGACGCTCCGGAAGTCGCGGCGTTCGTCGAAGACCAGCGCCCCGAGGTCGAAGCTCTCCAGACTGGTGCCCAGGTGGAGCAGGCTCGCCGGAGCGAGGCGCGCGACGCCGGCCGCGGCCAGGGCCTCGGCGGCGGCCGCGAAGGCGAAGCCCACCTTGGGGTCGCGCTCGGCGACGGCCCGAACCGGCGCGGGCAGATCCAGGCTCCCCCGGACCTCGCCGGCCAGCTGGACGGCGAAGGTCGAGCAGTCGAAGCGCGTGATCCGGCCGATGCCGCTCGCCCCGGCGGCCAGCGCCGCCCAGAAGGCCTCGCGGCCGACGCCGATAGGCGAGACCGCGCCGAAGCCGGTGACCGCCACGCGCCTCACGACCGGCTCCTGACTTCGGCCGAGAAGCGCTGCCGGTCGACGCCGACGACGCTGACGGGCGGCGCGCCGACAGACAAGCAGCAGGCCAGGGCGAGCAGCACCGCCGGAGCTGCGGCGAAGCTCCGGCCCATCCGCCCGGCCAGCGGGTCGGCGGGCTCGTCGTCGCAGGCTTCGAGGCCGACACTGGTCAGCTGCGCCCAGACCTTCCGATTGTCGCGGCCGGCCGTGTCGGCGCGCTCCAGGACCAGGTAGGCGGCCGCGGCGGCGACGCTCTCGCCGGGCGGCAACCGCCCGGAGCGCGCCAGGTGGACGAGGATCGCCGGGTGGGCCGGGTTGTCGGCCGCGCCGCAGACCGCGCAGTCCACCTCGCCGGAGGCCACCGCCTTCCAGCCCTCGAGCAGCGCCGCGCCGGCCTGGCCCTCCCAGGGCGTGAAGATCAGGTTCGGGCCGCGCAGGCCCTCGATGATCGAGACCAGGCAGGCCGGCATGTTCGGCAGGATCTTGAAGGACATCAGCGGATTGGCCGCGGCCAGGCCGCGCTCGCCCATGATGCGGCTCTCGACGCGGCCGGACGCGCCCAACGAGGCGGTGATCACCGGCAGGGCGTCCTCGAGGCTCGCGCCGGCCATGCCGATCCCGGAGTAGAGCCCGACCCGGCCGGGGTTGAAGCGCCCGCGGACCCCCGCGGCCTCGGCGGCCTCGTGGGCGGCGACGCAGCCCAGGACCGCGGACTCCGACATGAACTTGAGCATCTTGCGGCTGCCCAGCCGCGCGGCGGCGTCGAGCGGCGCCCGGACCGCCGCCTGGAGGTGGGCTAGGCTGGTCCCGGCCAGCTCCGCCACCGGCGCGCGCCGGGCCGAGGTGCCCGCGACCCAGGCCGCCGCCGATTCCGCGGCGGTGGCGCCCAGGGGCGTCACCATGCCGATGCCGGTGACCACGACTTCAGCGGCTGGAGGCATTCCCGGGAAGATCCTTCATCCAGAGCGAGAGGACCTCGGCGCGCCTGGCCTCCAGGCGCGGGTTGTGGATCTCGTGGAAGGAGAAGACCAGCGCGCACTCGGCGATCTTCTCGCCGCCGGCGCGGGCCTCGACCGTGGCCCGGCCACCGGCCTCGTTGACCGAGGCCACCTCGGCGCGGTACTCCAGGCAGTCGCCGGGCTTGGCCGGCCGGCGGAACTTGGCCTTCTCGACGATGCTCATCAGCGCCTTGACGTTCCGGCCGCTCTCGGCGCGCACCCCCTCCTCGATGAGCAGCCCGGCGAGCTGGGCCATGCCCTCGAGCAGGAGCACGCCGGGCATGATCGGCCGGGTCGGGAAGTGGTCGTCGAAGAAGTCCTCGCTCAGCGCGATGTTCTTCACCGCCGAGCCGCGCCGGCCCGGCTCCCAGGAGGTGATCCGGTCGAGGAGCAGGAACCTCACGGCTGTCCCGCGGCCGGAGCCGGGGTCCCGCGGTCGAGGTGCCTGCGCCCGATCGCGGCCAGAATGCTCCCCATCACCGCCCCGACCGCCGCGGAAGACAGCCAGGCTACAAGAACGAAGGTCTTGGCCTGCTCCAGGTGATTGCTGGCGATAAGGCTGGTGAGGGGCGGCACCAGCGCCGTGCCCCAACCGCTAGCCACGCCTAGCAGCGTCCCGTCGCAGACCGTCGCCGGGCCGGCCGCCGAGCGGTGCTTGGCCACCCACATGTCCACCGCGAAGCGGTTGGCCAGCGCCGCCGCCGTGCAGCCGGCGACCAGGGCAAGGCCAAGGCGCAGCGCGTAGACCTCGCGGAAGGGCAGCAGCACGAACATCCCCCCGAACCAGGCCAGGGTCGGCACCGCGCAGTAGAGCGCGCCGAACAGCCCAGCACGCCGCACGTAGAGCTCGCTGAGTCGCCTCAAACCGCCGGAGCTTTCCATTGGGCACCTCCGCAATCCGGCCGGCAGCAGGCCCAAAGGCACCCCTGGGGCGAGCGGGGCAGCTGCCGGCTCTCCACCCTCTCGCCGGGAGCATTATAGGGGCAGAGGCGCCAAGGCAAAGCGATTTGGGGTGGAGACCACCGGACGGAGAGAACAGAGCGGAAACCGCCGGCGGCCAGAGCCAGGCCGCCGCCGACGCCGTGGACGGGCGGGCGGAACGGGGCCTTCCCGCGGCCCTATCCGCCCACCCTGTCCACTGCGTCTACTTGGTATGCCAGCCCGTGCTTCAGACCGCGCTGACCACCCGGGCCTCGTTGATGGGCGCCTGGGCGCGGATCTCGTCGAGCGCCTTCGTGGGCACCGGCTGGTCGAGGGTCAGCACCACCATGGCCTCGCCGGCCGGCGAGTGCCGCCCGACGGCCATGTCGGCGATGTTGACGTTGTGGCGGCCGAGCACCGTGCCGAAGATGCCGACCATGCCGGGCTTGTCCGGGTAACGCATGACCAGGACGTTGTCGGCCGGGGCCAGATCCACGTCGAAGTCGTCGATGCCCACGATTCTCTCGACGCGGCCGTCGAAGAGCGTGCCCGACACCGAGCGGCGCGCGCCGTCGGAGGCCACCGCCTCGACCCGCAGCAGCGAGGCGAAGTTGCGCGCCTTGGCGCTCTTCTCCTCGTTGACCTCCAGCCCCCGGTCGGCGGCGATGCCCGGCGCGTTGACCAGGTTGACGTTCCCGCGGTCGGCGGTGTGGCTCAGGAAGCCCTTGAGCGCGCAGACCGAAACGGCCTTGCTGTCGAGGTTCGCCAGCTCGCCGTAGCAGCCCACCCGCAGGCGCGCGACCTGCTTGGCGGCCAGGCCCGCGACCATGGCGCCGAGCTTCTCGGCGAGCACGGCCCAGGGCTCGATACGCTTGTCCAGGGTGATCGAGAGGTTGACCGCGTTGACGGCCCGCCCCTCCTTGAAGAAGGTGACGAACTGGACGGCCAGGTCCTCGGCCACGCGCTCCTGGGCCTCCTCGGTCGAGGCGCCCAGGTGCGGGGTCACGACCACGCCGGGCAGGCCGAAGAGCGGCGACTCGGTGGTCGGCTCCTTGGCGAAGACGTCGAGCGCCGCGCCGGCGACGTGCCCGCTCTTGATGGCCGCGGCCAGGGCCGCCTCGTCGACCACCCCGCCGCGCGAGACGTTGACGATCCGCACGCCCTTCTTCATCGAGGCCAGGACCTTCTCGCCGACGAGATTCCGGGTGGAGTCGTTGAGCGGCACGTGCAGGGTCAGGAAGTCGCAGCTGGTGAGCACCTTGTCGAGGGGGGCCAGCTCCACGCCGAGCTCGGCGGCGCGCTCCGGGGTCACGACCGGGTCGTGGGCCAGCACCTTCATCTCCAGCCCGATGGCCGCGCGGGCCACCTTCTGGCCGATCTTGCCCAGCCCCACGACGCCGAGGGTCTTGCCCTCGAGCTCCACACCGGTGAAGCTCTTCTTGTCCCACTCGCCGGCGCGGAGCTTCTGGTCGGCGCGCGGGATGTTGCGCGCCAGGGCCATCATCATGGCCACGGTGTGCTCGGCGGCGCTGGTGGTGTTGCCGAAGGGCGTGTTCATGACCACCACGCCCCGGGCGGTGGCGGCCTTGACGTCGATGTTGTCGACGCCCACGCCGGCCCGGCCGAGGATCTTGAGGTTCTTCCCGGCGGCGATGATCTTGGCGGTGATCTTGGAGGCGCTGCGCACCATGATCCCGTCGTACTCGGGGGCGAGGGCCGCAAGCTGGTCCTCGGTCTGCTTGATCTTCACGACGACCTCGATGCCCGCCTCCTTGAGCAGCTCGGCGGCGCGCGGGCTCATGTCGTCGGCAATGAGAATCCTGGTCATTCCCGGCACTCCTTAAACATGCGTCCTCGGCCGCCGCGGGGGCGGCCGGGGTTCCATCGCTGATTACCGAACCAGGGAAGCGGAGCCTACCACTTCCCCTGCTTCTTGGCCCCCTCCTCGATCCAGGAGGTGATGTTCTTCATGTCCTCCATGGTCAGGTCGGCCATGTGCGGGATGCGGAAGGTCTTGCCCTTGAGCTTGCTGTAGCCGTCGGCCAGCTGGGCGTCCTTCTCGGCCTTGAGGAACTTGTTGAGCTCGGACACGTCGATGCCCTTGGTGTTGGCGACCACCGTGAGGGTGTCCGACCAGTAGCCCTCCTGCGGGAAGATGCCCAGGCCGCTCTTCTTGACCCAGCCGCGCACGAAGTCGGCCATGGCCTTGTGGCGGGCGAAGCGGGCGTCGAGCCCCTCGGCCAGCATCTTGTCGAGCTGCTTGTCCATGGCGAAGAGGTGGCTGACCGACGGGGTGTAGACCGTCTGGTTCTTGTCGTGGCTCTCCTTCATGGCCAGCAGGTCGAAGTAGTAGCCGCGGTTCTCGACCGTCTTGGCGCGCTCGAAGGCCTTCTCGCTCACCGGCGAGACGGCGAAGCCCGGGGGCATCCCGAAGCACTTCTGGGTGCTGGCCAGAATGAAATCGATGCCCAGCTTGTCCACCTCGATCTTCACGCCGGTGAGCGAGCTCACC
>JAKLDR010000137.1 GCA_022703445.1 Planctomycetota bacterium
AAGGCTTGCCCCGCCGTGGTCCACATCGAAGCCGTGCGCAAGGCGAAGGGCCGAGTTCTGGCTCCCAACGACCCCTTCGACCTGTTCAACGACGACTTCTTCAAGCGGTTCTTCGGGCCGGGAGGACGCCCCAAGATCAGGCCCGGCCCCCAGGAGCCCTTCGGACGGGGGCAGGGGTCCGGCGTCATAGTCGACCAGAAGGGATACATTCTGACCAACAACCACGTGGTCGGCGGCGCGGACGAGATCAAGGTCAAGCTTGCCGACAAGAGGGAATTCGAAGCCAAGCTCGTGGGCGCCGACGACCGATCCGATGTGGCGGTCATCAAGATAGACGGCAAAGACCTGCCGGCGGCCGCCGTCGGCGACAGCGATGCTCTGGAGGTCGGCGAGTGGGTCTTGGCCATAGGCAATCCCTTCGGCTTGGACCAGACGGTGACCGCGGGAGTCATCAGCGCCAAGGGACGTTCGCATGTGGTGGACATCCAGTATCAGGACTTCATCCAGACCGATGCCGCCATCAATCCAGGCAATTCCGGCGGCCCGCTGATCGATCTGGACGGACGGGTCGTGGGCATCAACACCGCCATCTTCAGCAAGAGCGGCGGATACATGGGGATCGGGTTCGCCATTCCGATCAACATGGCCCAGAAGATCATGAAGAACCTTATCGACACCGGGAAGGTTGTGCGCGGCTGGATGGGTGTGGCCATCCAGGATGTGGAGACCGACCTCGCAAAAGCCCTGGGGCTGCCGGAGGCCAAGGGAGCCCTGGTGGCTGAGGTGGTCAAAGGCAGTCCCGCCGCAAAGGCGGGGCTGGAAGAGCGCGACGTGGTCGTTTCATTCGGCGGAAAGAAGATAGAAGACGCCAACAGTCTTTCGAACGCCGTGAGCCTTGCGCCGGTGGGCAAGGAGGTCGAGGTCGAATTCTACAGGAGCGGCAAGAAGCGCAGCGTGACAGTCAAGATAGGCGAGAGGACGCCGGCGGTCGAGGTGGCCGCGGGCAATGTGCGCCAGTTGGAGAAGTTGGGCGTCACGGCGCAGGAGTTGGACGAGGGCACCCGTCTGCATTTCGACCTGGGCGAGGGAGTCTCGGGGGTAGTCGTTACCGAGGTCGAAGCCGGCAGCCTTGCCGATAAGGCGGGCTTGAAGCCGGGAATGATCATTCAAGAGGTGGGCGAAAAGCCGATCGCTTCCATCGCCGATCTGCAGGGCGCGCTGGCAGTTGCCGACAAGCGCGTACTGGTGAAGGTGCGCGCCGATGGCAGGCCGTCGTACTTGGCGCTCAAGCTGGAGTAGCAGCGCCCCGGCCTGGCGGCATGGAGCGGCGGGGCGGCGTGGAGGACCGTCCCGCGGAATCGAGGGTAAGGAGGTGCGGAATGCATCGCAAGACGACATGGCGGACCAGGATCTCGCGCTTCCAGCGACGGATGTGGGCTTCGCAAATCGCCGCCCCATCCCATGCGAGGCCGCTTCCGGAGACGAAGGTGCCTCCGGTCTTGGAGTGCCAATGCGACTATTGCGGATGGGGGTTCGAATGCTCCGAGCCTCTCGGCGCCATTCCGGTGCAGCGCTGTCCGGAGTGCAGCAGGAACACACGTTGCACAGAGATGTCTCGCGCGAGGGCCGCATCCGGGCGCGGGCCCGGCGCATCGGACCGTTCCGCGGGAGCCGATGCGGACACGGTAGAGGCGCAGATCGGGTGGTGGAGCGCGGCTCTTGACCGGGCGGCATCAAGGGCCGCGCATCTCGAAGTCGGACCGGACGCGGCGCCGCTCATAGCAGAGGCCGCGCGGAAGACGGCGCCTTGCGAATCGGACGGGCGTCCGCGCCAAGGACCGCGGGCGGTTCGCGGCATGGCCTCCTCGTGTGCCTGAGGAGTGTGGCATAGATGGCCCCGTTCATGTTGAAAACGCGAAAGTGCCCGGACCTGAGCACCCTCATCCTGGAAGCGTGCGGGGAGTTTGCCAATGGTCATCGCGGGCAATTTGTCAACATGATTCGGCAGAACGTCCCGACCGACGTTCGAAAGGTGGTCGTGGACGCGTCCGGGCTGGCGAAAATATCCGCCGCGGCGGTGGCTGAATTGGCCGAGGTCCAGCGCGTCCTTGCCGACAGCGGTTGCCGGCTGATCTTGGTCAACCCAACGGGCGAGGTTTCGCGGATGTTGGCCGCCAGCCCTTTGAACAAGGCCATTTCGGTCGCGCCCACGTTGGAGGACGCCCTGAGGAACGGGTGACCCGGCGGCCCGGCGCGGCCGGGTTGAAATCCGGAGCATCCGGGGATGGCGGCACAGTTCGCAGAGCGGGAAGGAGCGCGCAACGCATGGAAACACGGATCGGGGAAGCAGCAGGCAAGATTTGGCAGGTGCTGAATGCCGAGGGGCCTGTGGGCAAGGCGCGCCTCGCAAAGGCCACCGGCCTGTCCCGCGACCTTCTGAACCAGGGGGTTGGCTGGCTGGCCCGCGAAGCCAAGCTTGTCTTCGACGAGGAGAACCACCTCCTGAAGTTGAAGGCGTAGGTCCCCGGCAGCGCGCCGGCATTCGAGCTGCGGGACATCCAAGGCAGGCGCCCAGGAGACAAGCGGCCGTGTGGGAGAGTTCGCCAGCCGCGCTCGCCAGGAAGGCGGCGGCAAGGCTCGTGGAGATCCTGCGCCTCGACATGGGGCGCGATCCGCAGTCTGCGCGCAACGCTGCGTTGCAGGAACTCGGAGTGTTGCGCGACCAGATGCGAATCTGGTCCTGCGGGGAACCCGTCTTGAGCATGCAGCCGGACTTTGCGGAAATACGGGCGGAGGCCAAGATGCTGGCCAACCTTCTGATGGACGGCAAGTCGTTCAACATGGAAACTGCCGTCGAGGCGGCGGAATCCCTGAGCTCAAAGGTGAACGCTTGGGCCAAGTCGACCCGTGCGGACGGGGGCGCGTGGTGAGAAACGGCATGCATCGCGTCTACTCTGAGGCGCCGCCGCCTCAAGCCGGGGATGGCTGCTGAAGGAGGCGATCATGCCCGTGTACACCTACGCCCACAAGAGCAGCGGCGGGTGCCGGCGGGGCGCCGAGTTCGAGATCGTACAGCCGATCAGCGCCGAAGCCCTGGCCAAGTGCCCGGATTGCGGCTGCGCGGTGTACCGGGTAATCTTTCCGCCCTTGGCGCTGCGCAATCCGTACAGCGACAGCGATCTCAAGGGCATGGGGTTCACCAAGCTGGTCCGGCGCGATAGGGGCGTTTACGAGAACGTCACCGCTACGGATGGGGAAAGCCGGGTGTTCGAGACCGGAAAGCCCCACACTATGCCGCACCTCAAGAAGAAGATCCGCGACTGAGCGCGGGCTGCGGGGGGCGGGATTGCGATGAAGATGCAGCATGGGGCGCCGCGGTGAACGCATCAGCTACGTTTCTGTCCGGCGTTTTCCAGGCCTGCGGACGGCTTGCAGGTAAAATGCGGTCTCTGCCCAGCGCAGGTCGAAGGGCGGAGAAGGCCAGGATGGCGGTCAAGCTGCCGAATGTGCTGGAGCGAAGGGAGATACTATACGGCCAGAACACGCCCAAGCACACCTTGGTGGAGTACGGCATGGCATACGAGGAACGGGCAAGGCTGGACGATGCGGTCCAGTTCTATGTGCAGGCCGGCGACGAGGCGGGCCTGGGGCGAATCAAGGCAAAGGCCATGGATATCGGCGACGCCTTCCTGCTCAAGGCGGTAGCCAAGGCAGCGCCGAAAATGGTAAGCGGCGACGATTGGAGGGCGCTTATTGAAAATGCCGAACGGCTCGGCAAGAATCTCTATGCCGACCAGGCCCGCGCCGCATTGAAGGGGAGCCTTGAAGCGTTGGAGCCCGCAGAAAAGCGCGGCAGAGTTGAGGCGTCCGGAAGGAGAAAGACCGATGGCAGTCGACGTCAAGAGGATAGGCGAGAGGGTTGAGAAAGAGAGCGCGGTCCTGGAGCGCATCCGGGGCGAGATCGGCAAGGTCATCGTCGGTCAGGAGTACCTGGTGGACCGGTTGCTGGCGGCGCTCCTGTGCAATCACCACGTGCTCATCGAGGGCGTGCCCGGCCTGGCCAAGACCCTGTCGGTGACCTGCCTGGCCAGGACCATCCAGGCTTCCTTCCGGCGCATCCAGTTCACGCCCGACCTCCTGCCGGCCGACCTCATCGGTACGCTGATCTACAACCCCAAGACCGGCGAGTTCACCACCAGGAAGGGGCCCATTTTCGCGAACATCATCCTGGCCGACGAGATCAACCGGGCGCCCGCCAAGGTGCAAAGCGCGCTCCTGGAGGCCATGCAGGAGCGGCAGGTAACCATCGGCGACACCAGCTACCGGATCGACGAGCCCTTCATGGTACTGGCCACCCAGAACCCCATCGAGCAGGAAGGGACCTACCCGCTGCCGGAGGCCCAGGTGGACCGGTTCATGCTCAAGCTGAAGATCAGCTACCCCAAGAAGGCGGAGGAGCGCCAGATACTCAAGCGCATGGCCAGGTCCTCGCCGAAGAACGATGTTGATCCGGTAGTTTCCCCGGCCGACGTGCTGCGCCTGCGCGAGTTGGCCGACGAGATCTACATGGACGAGAAAATCGAGGAGTACATTGTCAACGTCGTGGAGGCGACCCGGGAGCCGGATAAGTACAAGCTCCAGATTCGGGACATGATCCGGTACGGGGCCTCGCCGCGGGCGACCATCTTCCTGGCCATGGCCGCCAAGGCGAACGCCTTCCTGAAGCGGCGCGGCTACGTCACCCCTCAGGACGTCAAGGACATAGGCATGGACGTGCTTCGTCACCGGGTGATCGTGACTTACGAAGCCGAGGCCGAGGAAAAGACCTCGGAGGATATCGTCAAGCAGGTGTTCGACGCGGTGGAGGTGCCATGATTCCCCGCGAACTGGCCCGGAAGATCCGCTACATCGAGATATACACCAGCAAGGCGGTCAACGACATCCTTGCCGGGGAGTACGAGAGCGTCTTCAAGGGCCGGGGCATGGAGTTCGACGAAGTCCGGGAGTACACGCCCGGGGACGAGATCCGCACCATCGACTGGAACGTCACGGCCCGGATGGGACATCCTTACGTCAAGCGCTTCGTCGAGGAGCGCGAGCTCACGGTGATGTTCCTGGCGGACCTTTCGGCGAGCGGCTCCTTCGGCAGCGTGGACCGGACCAAGAACGAAGTGGCCGCCGAGTTGTGCGCGCTGCTGGCCTTCTCGGCGGTCAAGAACAACGACAAGGTCGGGCTGATCGCCTTCACGGACCGGGTGGAGATGTTCATCCCCCCGAAGAAGGGGGTTACCCATGTGCTGCGGCTGATTCGCGAGCTCCTGGGTTTCCGCCCGCGGCAGGCGCGCACGGACATCCCCGGGGCGCTGGACTACCTGGGGCGGGTAACGCACAAACGGTGCGTTGTCTTCCTGGTGTCTGACTTCCAGGGCGAAGGGTTCGAGAAGCCCATGCGGGTGCTTGCCAGGCGGCACGATCTCATCGCCGTATCCGTGGCCGATCCCCGGGAGAAGGACCTGCCGGACGTCGGCCTGCTGGAGCTGGAAGATGCTGAGACCGGGGAGCTTGTCACTGTGGACGCGGGCAGCGCGTCCGTCCGCAGCCAATACTCGGCCATGGCCAAGGCTCGGGAGGAGCGCCTGCGCAGCGCCTTCCTTGCGATGGACGTGGATCACACGGAAGTGATCAGCGGCCGCGACTACGTCAAGGACCTGGTCCGCTTCTTCCGGAGCCGCGAGCGGCGGAGCTGAGAACACTCGGAGGTCGATGCGATGGTCGAAGGGTTGAATCTGACGTTGCCCGAGCGGAGCGGCCAAGGCCGCGGGAACTCCAAGTTGCTTACGGTCTTGCTGGCCGCGGTGCTTGCGGCGGCCCTGGCCAACCTTGCCGTGTCGCTCTTGGCCGGCCGCGGGATGGAGGCGCCTGAACAGAACGGGGGCTTCCCAGCCGAGGCGCAGAAAGACCTGGCGCTCAAACTTGAGAATCAAGGGCTTCGCGAGCTCGCCGCCGATGCCTGGCGGGAGTACCTCCAAGGCGGCCCTTCCGGCACTGAGGAGCAAGCCAAAGTCTGGTATCGCATCGGCAAGCTCCGCCAGGAAGCGGGCCAGCCGGAGCGGGCGCTGGAGGCCTACTACCGCTCGGAAAGCTGCGCCAAGGTCAAGGAACTGGAGTCCGAGATAGGCCGCCGCGTACAGGAATGCCTGGAGACGGCTGGCAAGTTCTCCGCGCTTCGATACGAACTGGCCGAGCGGGTGGGGACCGGAGAGGGGGGAGGGAAGGCCGGCGCGGACGTGCTCGCGGAAATTGGCGGCCACAAGATCTCCCGCGCCGAGCTCGACCGGCGGATCGAGGAACAGATCGAACGCCAGATGGAGACCTTCGCCGCCTTTCTGCCCGAGGAGGAGCGGAAGCTCCGAAAGGAAGAGATGGTCAAACGGCTGGCTTCCGACCCGGAGCGTTCGCGGCTCCTGGAACAGCTCGTCCTCGAGGAGGTCCTGTATCGCAAGGCCCGGGAGGACAAGCTGACCGACGACTCCAAGGTGCGCGCCGTGTTGAGGGATGCGGAGCGGAGCCTGCTGGCCAGGCAGGTCGTCGACAGGGAAATGGCAGACCGAATCAACATCACGTCGGGCGACCTGCGCACCTATTACGATGCGCACAAGCAGGAATACCGGCAGCCGGAGCGCGCGAAGATCAGCCACATTCTGATCAAGGATGAGACGGCCGCCGAAGAACTGCGCGGGAAGCTCAAGGACGGCGCCAAGTTCGAGGATCTCGCCAAGGAGCGATCCCTGGACGAGGAGACCAAGTCCAAGGGAGGCGAGATCGATCCGTGGATCGGCCGGGGCGAATGGGCGCCCGGGATCGGCAGCTCTGAGGAGGCGGGCGCGGCCATATTCGGGACGGAGGCGGGGAAGATCGCCGATAAGACGGTGAAGACCGACAAGGGATTCCATCTGATCAAGGTGCGCGAGCGCGAACCCGAGAAGCAGAAGGACTTCTCCGAGGTGCGAGGAGAGGTTTACCGGGCTCTGAGAAATCAAAAGGAGAGCGAGGTCCAGAGCGCCCTGATGTCGCGGCTGCGGGACCGCTACAGCGTGGTTATCCACTCTTCCAAGCTCGCTCCGGCCGCCGCCGCCAAGGAAGACGAGAAGCCGTCCGGAGGGCAGAAGTCCAAGTGAGCCCGCCGCCTCCCGCCGTTGCCCTGCGCGTCTTCCGTCCTGCGGCGCCGCGCATGCGGCGGGCGATTGCCTTCTGCCTGATCGCCGCAGCCGCGGGCGGGGCCTGGGCCGGGTGCGGCCGCGACCGGCAGGAGAAGCAGAAATCCGAGTTCGAGATCGAAAAGGAGTACAAGCGGGGGCCGGCAACGTTCACTGTGCAGATCAGCCGGGGGGAGATCTCCATCGCCGACCGGCTCAAGCTGTCCCTGGAAGCCCGCATCGGGGAAGAGTACGAAGCCAAGCTCCCCGAGTTCGGCGAGAAACTGGAGCAGTTCGGGATCGCGGACTATCGCGCCTCCCAGCCGGAGCTTTCCGGGAATGGGGAGGTGCTGATTCGCAAAACCTATGAACTGGAGCCTTTCCTTTCCGGCGACTATAAGATTCCGCCCATGAAGGTCCTGTTCTGGAAGAAGACCGAGGGCGAGGGGAAGAAACACGAGGTGGAGAGCGAGGAACTGCTCGTCAAGGTGAAGTCGCTCTTGCCCGAGAAGTCGGCGGCGCTGGACATCAAGGATATTGCGCCTCCGGTGGGGCTGCCCCGGCGGACGCCGGGCTGGCTCTATTGGCTTGCCGGCGCCGCGCTCTGCGCCGGAGGCACCGCCGCAGGGATCGTCGTCTGGCTTCGCCGCCGGAGACGCACCGAATCGGCGGCTAGGCGGCCGGCGCACGAGATCGCGTTCGACGAGTTGGAGAAACTGCTGGCGCAGAAGCTCATCGAGAAGGGAGAGGTCAAGCCGTTCTACGACGGTCTGTCGGATATCCTCCGGCGCTACACTGAGAACCGCTTCGGCCTGCGCGCGCCCGAGCGCACCACGGAGGAGTTCCTGTGCGAACTCAAAGCCAGCACGGCCTTGGGCGCTGCGCACAAGAACCTCCTCGGAGAGTTCCTGCGGCACTGCGACATGGTGAAGTTCGCCGAACATCAGCCGGCGAAGGAGGAGATCCAGGGCGCGTTCGACGCCTGCAAGAAGTTCATCGCGGAGACCGAGGAGAAGCAGGCTCCGGAACAGGGCGCTGACCAGCCGGCGCCGGCGGAGGCGGGTCATGCGGTTTGAGTCGCCCTGGGTCTTCCTGCTCCTGGCGGCGGTGCCGTTGGTCTTCTACCTGCGCCGGCGGCTCTCCGGCCGCGGGAGCGGTCTGCGCTTCTCGTCGACAACACACGCCCGGAGCGCCGGCAGATCGATGCGGCAGAGGTTCGCCTGGCTGCCCGACCTGCTCAGAGTCCTGGCGCTGGCAGGCTTGATAGCGGCCATGGCGCGGCCCCAGGAGGGCAAGGAGAAGGTCCGCGACGTTGGCAAGGGCATCGCCATAGAGATGGTCGTCGACCGTTCGGGCAGCATGGGCGCCCAGATGGAGTTCGGGGGTGAACGCCTGACACGGCTGGATGTCGTCAAGCGGGTCTTCGAGGAATTCGTCACCGGCAAGGGGGGCGCACTCAAGGGGCGGCCAAACGACTTAATTGGGATGGTGACCTTCGCCAGGTACGCCGATACGACCTGTCCTCTGACCCTGGCGCACGGCGCCGTGTCGGAGTTCCTCAAGAACGTCTCGCTGGTTAAGCAGCGCAATGAAGACGGAACGGCCATCGGCGATGCCATGGCACTGGCCGCCGCCCGACTGAAAACTGCTGAGGAGACCCTTGCCCGGCAGACCGAGCAAACCGGGAAGGAGTTCGAGATCAAGAGCAAGGTCATTATTCTCCTTACCGATGGCCAGAACAATGCCGGCCGCCGCGCCCCACGCGAGGCGGCCGAGCTGGCCAAGCAGTGGGGGATCAAGGTCTACGCCATCGGCGTGGGCGGAGACGAGGGTCTGGTCCGGCAGCAGGGCATCTTCGGCGAGTTCCTCATGCGTATGGGCGAGGGCGTGGACAAGGAAATGCTGGGGGCCGTGGCCAAGGCCACGGGCGGCAAGTTCTTCATGGCAGAGGACGGCGATTCCCTGCGCTCCATATACCAGGAGATCGACCAGATGGAGCGCAGCGAGATCGAGTCAGTCCGTTACCTGGACTACCGGGAGCTCTTCCTGCCGCTGGCCTGTCTGGTGATGGGGCTGCTTTTCCTGGAAACGGTGCTCAGTTGCATGCTCTTTAGGAAAGCGCCATGAGCGGGATTCGCTTCCACGATGTCGGGATGTTGCTCTTCTTGTGGGCCGTTCCGGCGCTGGCTGCGGTTTTCGCCTACGCGGGCTGGAGGCGCCGTCAGGCGCTGGCGCGGTTCGCCGAGGCGAAGCTCCTGCCGCTGATCAACGTTTCCATCAGCGTCGCGCGCAGGCGCGGGAAGGCGGGGCTCTTGCTGGCCGCCTTCGCCGCGGTCGTGGCGGCTTCGGCCCGGCCGGCCTGGAATCCGGTTGCAGAGAAGATCGAGCGGCATGGCCGCGACGTCGTTTTCGTGCTGGACGTGTCCCGCAGCATGCTCGCCGAGGACCTTGCGCCCAACCGCCTGGATCGCGCCAAACTGGCCATCCTGGATTGCGTGGAACGCCTCCAGGGCGACCGGGTGGGCCTTGTGGCTTTCGCCGGCAACGCGGCGGTGAAGTGTCCGCTCACCCTCGACTACGGTTTCTTCCGCATGATGCTGGAGGACGTTTCCGTCGACAGCGTCTCTCGCGGCGGGACCATGATCGGCGACGCTCTGCGCAAGTGCCTGAACGAGGTCTTCGACGACCGGCATAAGGAGCATAAGGACATCATTCTGATCACCGACGGGGAGGATCATGACAGCTTCCCCCTGGAGGCGGCCCGCGAGGCGGGCGAACGCGGCGTCCGCATCATCGCCATCGGGATCGGCGACGAGGAGCAGGGGCGGCGAATACCCATTAGGGACGAGAGCGGCCAGCGTGTATTCCTGAAGTACAAGGGGCAGGAGGTTTGGTCGAAACTCGACGCCGAGACGCTCCGTAAAATGGTCAATGCCACACCGGGAGGCCGCTACCTCAACGTGGCCACAGGTGCCATAGACCTGGGGGAGGTCTACGCCGATCTGATCGCAAGCGCAGACAAGAAGGCCCTGGAGTCCAGGACCGTCAAGCGCTACGAGGAGAAGTTTCAGCTCTTCCTGGGGCTGGCCTTCACCCTACTTTGCGTAGAAATGCTGCTCAGCGAACGGAAGCGGGGGGCGTAAGGGGATGTCCGCCAGAAGAAACCTGCTAGGCGCAGTGCTCGGCGTATTGGCTGCGGCCTGGGCGTCTTCCGATGCCGCCGGCGCCTCGGGGCCCGCGCTTGTCGACAAGGGGAACCGCGACTACGCCGCGGGGAAGTACGACGAGGCGCTGGAGTCCTACGAGAAGGCATCGGTGGAGGCGCCCGAGGCGGCTCAACTCTATTTCAACAAGGGCGCCGCGCAGTTCAAGAAGGGCAAGTATGAGGAAGCCGCAGGGCTCTTCGGCCAGGCGGCGCTCAAGACCAGGGACCTCGGCCTGGAAGCCCGGAGCCGCTACAATCAGGGCAACTGCCTCTTCCGGGAAAGCGAGCGCCAGCGGGACAGCGATCTTCAGAAGAGCCTGACGGCCATGGGCGATGCGATTGCGCGCTACCAGCAGGCCCTCAGGCTCGATCCGGAGCTGAAAGACTCGGCCCATAACATCGAGGTCGCCAGGCTGGTCATGAAACAGATCCTCGACGAGATCAAGAAACGTGAAGAAGAAGCCAAGAAGAGCCAGGAGCAGCAGCGGCAGCAAGCCGACAAACTGCAGGACCTCATCAAAAGGCAAGAGGCCCTTGCAGGAGATACGGAGGTTCTGGCCAAAGAGGCCAAGGAGAAGGGCGAGTCCCGGGAAGTCAAGCAACGGGCAGACAACTTGGCCAAGACACAGATGGAATTGCGGTCCGACACGGAGAAACGCGCCGGGGAAATGGAACTTCAGAAGGAGTCCCCCGGCGCAGCCAAGGCCGCTGAGCACCTGCGAGGAGCGGCCGTCCATCAGGAAGCCGCAGCCCGCAATCTTGAGGTCGCAAGCATCCCCGAAGCGGGCAAGTCGCAGCAGAAGGCTCTGGAGGAGATGAAGAAGGCATGGGAGTCCATGCAGGGCGGTGACAGTCAGGGCAGCCAGAAGGAAGAACGGAAGCCCGAGGCCGCGGGCGACAGGCCCGAGCCCAAGCCTGGTGCACAGGGGGACAAGCCGCAAACCGCCCAGCCCCCCAAAGACGAGGCGGCGCACGACATCATCAGCCAGGAAAAGGATGACCGCGAGAAGAGGACCAAGGGGGCCGCCGGCGGGTACACGCCGGTCGACAAGGATTGGTAGCCATGGGACGGATCGCTGCGCTTCGAATGCATCTCGCTTTCGCCATGATGGCCTGGGCGGCCATTTCCGCCTGTCCGGCCTCGGCGGGCGAGGTCTCGGCCAAGGCTGCCGTCGAGAAGACCGAAGTCTATATCGGCGAGTCGTTCGCCTTCCAGGTCCAGATAGAGGGGCATGACGCCCCCGAGAAGCCCGACGTTTCGGGCATCAAGGACTTTGCAGTCGAAGACCTCGGCGGGCAACAGAACAGCAGCTCTTCCATCACCATCGTGAACGGCCAGATGACGCGAAACGAGAGAAAGGGCTACATCTTCAACTACCGGCTGACCCCCAAGAGAGAGGGAGATCTCACCGTCCCATCCATTCCAACGAAGGCCGGAGGCAAGGCGGTGGCCACGCAGCCCGTGCTCGTCAGGGCCCAGAAGCCTGCCGAGACCGCCGACTTCAAGCTGCGGATGGAGCTGTCGGAAGAGAAGTGCTACGTAGGGCAGCCGGTGGCGCTGACGGTCACCTGGTATATCGGCAAGGACGTCGAGGGGTTCGAGTTCAATCTCCCCGTCCTGATCGACGAGCGCTTCGGGTCAGCCGACGTCGAGGTTCGGATTGACCCGGCCAAGCGCGGCAACTATCTCCGGGTGCCGATAGGAGGGGGCGAAGCCGTAGGCGAAAAAGGCCGCGGCTCGCTGGACGGCAAGGATTATCTAACGCTGCGCTTCCAGAAAGCGCTGATCCCCAAGGCGACCGGGGAGATTTCGATTCCCCAGGGAACCGTGGCATGCAACGCGGTCGTCGGCCACAAGGGCCGAAGCTCCCGCGATCCGTTCTTCGACGACTTCTTCAATGACGACTTCTTATTCGGCAAGCGAAAGCAGGCTGTCTACAAGAAGTTCGTCATCCCCTCCAACGAGCCAAAGCTGAAGGTTCTGGCTCTGCCGACGGAAGGCCAGCCGGCCGGCTTCGCCGGCTTGGTGGGCAGATACACCATGAGCGCCAGCGCCACGCCGACCACGGTACGCGTGGGCGACCCCATTACCCTGACGGTCAAGGTGGGCGGCGCCGCCTACCTGAAGAACGTCGAACTGCCGCCCCTCGATGAACAGCCGGCGCTGTCCAGGGACTTCAAAATACCCAGTGAGATGGCTCCGGGGAAGATAGAGGATGGGGCAAAGGTGTTCACTCAGACGATCCGGGCGAAACACGCCGGCGTGAAAGCCATCCCGCCAATCGAACTAGCCTATTTCGACGCAGACAAGGGGAGCTACGCCGTGGCCCGCTCCGAGCCGATCCCGCTGGCGGTCAACGCCGCCCGGGTAGTCACCGCGGGGGATGCCGAGGGGCAGGCCGTTGCGGGCACGGTCAAGAACGAGCTCGAAGCGTGGTCCGCCGGTATTGCCCACAATTATGAAGACCTTTCGGTCATATCCGATCAGGCATACGGGCCGGCTGCGTGGGTTCGCTCTCCGGCTTGGTGGGCTCTCCTGGGCATCCCGCCCCTCTTCTATGCAGCGATGCTGACCTTTTACTCGGTCGCGCGTAGGAGATCGGCCGATCCGGCCGCGCGCGAGGCGCGTCTTGCTCACGGAGAATTGGCGAAGGCGTTGCGCAAAACCCGATCCCGAGCAGATCCTCAAACCGTACGGGGAGCGGTCTTGGAAGCGCTCAGACTCTATCTTGGCAGGAAATTGCGCATCCCGCCTGGCTCCTTGACGTTGAGCGACGTCAGGCAACGATTGCTGGAAGGAGGCGCCGCGGAGAACGACATCGAGGAATTGAAGCGGATCTTCGATGAGTGCGAGGCCAGCCGCTACGCGGGGGTCGACGCCGGCGGCGATCCCGCGGAGATCCCCGACCGGGCGCTTGCACTGGCCCGCAAACTGGAACAGTCGCTCAAATGATCGCCCTGCGCAAACTGTTCTTGGTCGCCGGAGCGCTGGCGGCATGTCTTTGTCTGCCGCGCGCCGCACCTTCGGCTGAAGCGCTCAGCGAGGAAGAGAAGCACGATCTCTACAGCCAAGCCAAGGACCTCTTCCGCCAGGCCAATCAGTCCGCGGCATCTGATCCGGCCAAGGCCAAAGACCTCTATAGGCAGGGAGCCATGCGTTTCGAGCGCCTGGCCGGCGGGGGCGTTCGGAGCGGCAGGCTCTACTACAACACCGGCAACGCCTACTTCCGGATGGGCGACCTCGGCCGCGCCATCCTCAACTACCGGC
>JAKLDR010000138.1 GCA_022703445.1 Planctomycetota bacterium
TTCGGCCTGGACGCCGCCGACCACCAGCGCCTCAGGGAGCTGGTCTACGCGCTCTGGAGCGGGCCGGCGGCGACCGCGCCGGACAGCGCCGCGGTCCTCGAGACGCTCCGCAACCTGATGCGCCAGCTGTCCTCGGCCTGCGCCGGCTTCGACCCGCGCCGGGCCTTCGAGCTGGCCGAGCGCCGGGTGAAGTCGGTGTTCATCCACGCCTTCCAGGACGCCGACACCTTCGACCTGGCCCGCGCCCGGCGCTGCTGCAACGGCTACCCGCAGCGCGACGGCCGGGTGATCCCGGCCTGCGTGCGCAACGTCCTGGGGCAAAGAGGAGAGGGCGGGGGAGGGTGCGGACGGTGAAGGCCTTCCTCAGCAAGCACTGGCAGGTCCTGCTCAACGTCTATCTCTTCGCCAATCTTGCCGGCTGGCTGGTCTGGGACACCTATAAGTCCTGGATGGAGCACCGCCTGGGCTTCATCGAGATCAGCTTCATGGCCCACAACGCCCTGTGGATCACCATGATCCTGATCCGGCGTCAGCACCTGGCGGTGGACCGGAACGTCTTCCATCAGGTCGTGGCTCTGGCCGCCTTCTGCTCCGGGCTGCTCATGCCCATCGCCGGGCAGCGGGGCAGCCCGTTGGTCCTGGACGTGTCCGGGGGGTTCATCCTGGTCGCGCTCGTCCTTAGCGTGGCCACCATCTTCAACCTGGGCCGGAGCTTCGGGATCCTCATCGCCGTGCGTCGGGTCGAGACCGGCGGGCTCTACCGAATCGTCCGGCACCCGATGTACGTCACCGACCTGCTGATCCGCGTCGGCTACCTCATCAGCCACTGTACCCCGCTCAACCTGGGCATCGTCGCCGCCACGGCGCTGTGCTACGGCTACCGGGCGATTCTGGAGGAGCGGTTCCTCTCCCAGTGGCCGGAGTATCGGGAGTACCGGGAGAAGGTGAAGTACCGGTTCATCCCTGGGGTCTTCTAGGAGCGCGTCCATGCCCATCTTCCCGCGCAAGACCTACCTCGACCACAACGCCACCACGCCGGTGGCGCCGGAGGTGCGCAAGGCCATGGCCGCGGTACTCAAGGGGCGCGGCGGCAACGCCTCCTCGCTGCACACCGCCGGGCGCGAGGCCCGCGGGGTCGTCGAGGAGGCCCGCCGGGAGGTCGCCGCGCTCCTGGGCTGCGAGCCCGAGCGGATCTTCTTCACCTCCGGCGGCACCGAGGCCAACAACTCAGTGATCCGGGGGGTGCTGGCCGCGCAGGGCGGCGGACACGTCATCACCTCGAAGATCGAGCACGAGTCGGTCCTGGCCGCCTGCCGCGAGGCGCAGGCGCTGGGCGCGACGGCCACCTATCTCCCCGCCGGTCCGGACGGACTGGTCCGGGTCGAGGACGTGCGCGCCGCGGTACGGCGCGACACCGCGCTCATCTCGGTGATGCACGCCAACAACGAGACCGGCGCGGTCCAGCCGGTGCGCGAGATCGCCGCCGTTGCCCGGGAGGCCGGGATCCCCTTCCACACCGACGCGGTCCAGACCTTCGGCAAGATCCCGACGCGGGTCGACGAACTCGGCTGCGAGTTCCTGTCGCTCTCCGCCCACAAGATCAACGGGCCCAAGGGCTGCGGCGCCCTCTACTGGCGCGGCGGAACGCGCTGGAGCCCGCTCGTGGCCGGCGGCACCCAGGAGCGCGAGCTCCGCGGCGGCACCGAGGGCGTTCACCAACTGGCCGGCCTGGGCGCGGCCTGCCGGCTGGCTGCCGCGCGCTTGGGCACCGAACAGCCGCGCTTGGCCGGGCTCCGCGAGCGGCTGCTCGCGGGACTGCGCCAGGTCTTCCCGGACGTGAGGATCAACGAGGCGCCCGCCGACCGGCAGATGCCCGGGACGGTCAGCGCCGAGTTCCCGGGCAGGAGCGGCCTGCGCCTCTTGGCCGGGCTCGACTGCTATGAGGTGGCCGTGTCCATCGGCTCGGCCTGCACCGCCGACCGGATCGAGCCGTCGCACGTATTGCTGGGCATGGGCCGGAGCGAGGAGGCCGCGCTCGCCACCATCCGGATCAGCATGGGCTCGACCACCGTCGCCGCGGACGTCGACTACTTCCTGGCGGTCCTGGCCAAGGTGCTGGAGGGCGACCCGGCGGGCTTCGCCTACCTCGACCCGCAGCATCTCACCGAGGAGAGGCTCCGCTCGGACCGGACCTTCCTCGTCGATCTGCGCTGGCCGTACGAGCGGATGCTCGCGCCGAGCATCTCCGGGGCGATGCTCTGGTCGCACATCGGCTTCGAGCGCTACTTCAAGAAGATCCCGCGCGACAAGGAGGTCGTGCTGATGTGCTCGACGGGCATCTTTTCGCTGGGCGCCGGCTATCGCCTGGCCCGCGCCGGGCACCCGGCGGTGCGCGTCGTCTACGGCGGCTATGCCGCCTGGCGCGCGGCGAACCCGGGGTTGTTTGAGCGGCTGCGGCCGGGCGGGGCCTGAGCCGCAGGCGCGCCGCCCCGGCGATGCCAGTCGGCGGCGCATTCTCTGTCCCGCGCTGGAAAACCTGCGGCGGCGATATAACATCTGTTGTTAAGCCGGCTGGCATGCGCGCTTTCCGCGGCATGGCCGGCGGATGCACCGATCAGCCCGGTTCCGGCATTGGCGGCTGGGGTCGGCATTGAGCGCGCCCGGCGCTGGCTCCCGGTTCCCGGGGCGAGCCTGTCCGGGTTGCAGAGGAACAGGGGAAGGAATCCATGCCCAGCAAGCTCATCGCCCAGAACCTCCGCCAGGCCGACCCGTTCGTCGCCGACCTGCTCGCCGCCGAGGACCGCCGCCAGGCCGAGAAGCTGGTGATGATCGCCTCGGAGTCGATCACCCCGCCGGCGGTCCGCGCGGCCCTGGACAGCTCGCTCTCGAGCATCTACGCCGAGGGCTACCCGCACCCGCGCATGGCCCGCTCGCCGGAGGGGCACCTGGCCGACGTCGAGGGCTGGCTGGCCCACTACCGGCGCTACTCCGGCAAGCGCTACTACAAGGGCGTGGAGTTCGCCGACTTCGTCGAGTCACTCGCCATCCGCCGCACCGCCGAGGTCTTCGCCACCGAGGACTACCCGCCGGAGCGGCTCTTCGTCAACGTCCAGCCGCTCTCGGGCGCCGCGGCCAACAACGCGGTCTACGAGGCCTTCCTGGCGCCTGGCGACACGGTCATGGGCATGGAACTCTCCGGCGGCGGGCACCTCACCCACGGCTCGCCGGTCAACCGCTCCGGCAAGCGCTACCGCGTGGTCTCCTACCGGATGGACCCGACCAGCGGGCGCCTCGACTACGAGGCCATGAAGGAGCTGGCCGCCGCCGAGAAGCCCAAGCTGCTCATCGCCGGCTACTCCGCCTACCCCTGGAGCGTCGACTGGAAGAAGCTCCGCGAGGTGGCCGAGGCCGCCGGCACCGGCTGCATCCTGCTCGCCGACGTGGCCCACACCGCGGGGCTGATCGCCGCCGGCTGCTACCCGAACCCGGTGGGCATCGCCCACGCCGTCAGCTTCACCACCCACAAGTCGCTGTGCGGCCCGCGTTCGGCGGTGCTCATCTCCACCGACCCGGAGGTGGCCAAGAAGCTCGACGCCGCGGTCTTCCCCGGCGAGCAGGGCGGCCCGCACATGAACACCATCGCGGCGGTGGCCGTGGCCATGCGCCTGGCCAAGACCGAGGCCTTCCGCAACCTGATGGAGCGGGTGGTCGAGAACGCCGCGGCCCTCGGCGAGGCGCTCGCGGCCCGCGGGCTGAAGCTCGCCTACGGCGGCACCGACACCCACCTGGTTCTGGTGGACCTCAAGAGCCTGACCAAGCCCGGCGAGCCGCCGCTCTCCGGCGAGATCGCCTCGCGGATCCTGGACCTGGCCGGCATCGTCTGCAACAAGAACACGGTCATCGGCGACGAGAACGCCTTCCACCCGTCCGGCGTGCGCTTCGGGACGGTGTGGCTGAGCCAGCGCGGGCTCGGGGCCGAGGACATGGACGCCCTGGCCGAGGTCGTCGCCTCGGTCCTGAAGGGCATCAAGAGCTTCGCCTACGCAGGAACGGCCAACCCCATCGGCCGCGGCAAAATCGAGCCGGCGGTCCTGGAGACGGCCCGCGCCGGGGTGCGGAAGCTCCTGGCCAAGGCCGTGCGCTACCCGGAGACCGCCACGGCGGCGGCCGCCGCCGGCGACTTCATCGAAGTCCGCGGCGAGCGCGCCAGGGTCCTGCTCCACGAGGCCGGCACGGCCAACGTGCTCGAGGTGCCCGCGGGCAAGGCCGTCACCAGCCGGTTCCTCGACGCCGAGGGCCAGACCCTGGCCGTCGCCGTCCTGGCCGAGGCCGCCCCGGACCGGTGGCTGGCCGCGGCCGGCAAGGGGACCGCGGCGCTGGCCGCGCACCTCCGGGACCTCTCCGACGGCTACGTCTTCTTCGACCACGCGGCCGACATCGGCGCCAAGGTGGCCGGCCCGGCGCGAGTGGCGCTGGTGTCCGACCAGGCGCTCGCCGGCCTCGCCAAGGAGACGGCCGCGGCGCTTCGCGACGCCGCCAAGACCACGCCGGTCGAGCGCGAGGCGGGCGCCGGCCTCGAGAAGCCCTACTTCGCCGGGATCAAGGCGCTGCGCGCCGCCGCGGGGGCGGCGCCCAAGCGCGAGATCTGGAAGTGGACGCCGGCCGAACTGCCGCTGCGCAGGACCTGCCTGCACGAGGAGCACAAGAAGATCAAGGGCGCGCGCCTGGTGCCCTTCGCCGGCTGGGAGATGCCGGTCTGGTACACCTCGATCTCCGAGGAGCACCGCGCGGTGCGCACGGCCGCCGGCATCTTCGACGTGGCCCACATGGGCGTGCTCGAGGTCCGGGGCCCGGGCGCCTGCCGGTTCCTGGACCTGGCCACCTCCAACTACGTGCCGAAGATCGATCCGGGCACGGCGGCCTACGCCTACCTGCTCGGGCCCGACGGCGTGCCCATCGACGACATCCTCATCTACTGCATCGGCCGCGAGAAGTACATGGTCATCGTCAACGCCTGCAACGCCGAGCAGGACTTCGCCTGGCTCAAGGCGCTCTCGACCGGCGCGGGCCGCTGGCAGCTGGACCTCGCCGATCCCTGGGCGCGCCTCGACGCCGTCGCCGAGGTCCGCGACCTCAAGGCCCCCGAGGCCGGCGCGGAGCGGCGGGTGGACGTCTCGATCCAGGGCCCGCGCTCGCGCGACGTCCTCCTGAAGCTGGCCGACAGCCCGGCCGACGCCCGGCGGATCGGGTACCTGCTCAGGAACGACTTCGCGCCGGTGAAGCTCGCCGGCATTCCCATGTACGTCTCGCGGACCGGCTACACCGGAGAGTCGCTCGGGTACGAGTGCTATCTGCACCCGGACGGCGCCGCCAGGCTCTGGGGCGCGGTCCTGGAGGCGGGCCGGCCGCTGGGGTTGGTGCCCTGCGGACTGGGCTCGCGCGACTCGACCCGCACCGAGGCGGGGCTGCCGCTCTTCGGCCACGAGCTGGCCGGCAAGCACCGGATCAGCCCGGCCGGCGCCGGCTACGGGTCGTTCGTGAAACTGCACAAGCCGTTCTTCGCCGGGCGCGCGAGCTACCTGGCCGCCGAGGCCGGGCGGAAGAGCCAGATCGTCCGCTTCCGCCTCAACGAGTCCGGCGCGCGCTCCATCCAGCCGGGCGACCCGGTGGCCTCCTCGCGCGGCGAGGTGGTCGGCGAGGTTACGAGCTGCGTCCTGGCCGGCGACCGCCAGGTGGGCATGGCCTACGTCACGAACGCCGCGGCCAAGCCGGGCACCAAGATCGGCATCTTCCCGCTCCCGCGCCTGGGCAAGCCCGCCCCGGCCGAGAAGGCCCGGGACAAGGCGGCGGTGGGCGACAAGACCATCCTGCCGGAGTACGCCACGGTCCTGAGCCGCTTCCGGGACGCCAGGGGGGAGGACGAGGAGTAGCCGGGGGCGTTGTGGCCGCCCGAGCGCAGGCTGAGACGGCGGCTACTGCACCCGGACGTGGACCTTTCGCCACTGCCTGCCGAACCGCAGGGCACGCCAGTGTGATTTCATGAGCAGGTCGATCTGTCGGCCGACAACGTCGCTGCCGGTATCCGAGACCTGCAGCCAACCGACCCCCTCAACGAGGACCCGGGAGCCCCGGGGCAGGACGCTAAGGTCCGCGGCGCAGTAGGGCCCGCGAAGGGGCGGCCGCTCGCTCTCCGGCAACTTGGCCCACTTCCCGCAGCACTCGGCGCACGGGCAATAGGCGGTCACCAGGAAGGTTCCCAGGGACCTGGTCTTCGGCTGGGGCCGGGGAGCAGGCGGCGGTGCGGACCGGACGGAGCCGGCGGCACCCGGCGTTCGAGCCGGACCTTGCGCTGGAGCTGGAGCCGGCGCCGTGGCCGGGACCACGGGCGGGCCGGGTGTCGGAGGCATCGCCTCCGCGGCGCTCGTTGGGGCGGGAGCGCTGTCTGGGCGCAGCTCGCTCCAGACCAGGGCTGCCGCGCATACTGCTACCATTGCGGTGACGGCTGCGCAGACTGCCAGGGCCGCTCCGGAGTGCCTGCGCAGGAAGGCTCCGCGCTCTGATTGCGGGAAGTCGGCGTCTGGTCCGCGGCGTCTCGGGCGGACCTGACGGGCTGGGCGGAGGAAGTCCCGGACGCCCCGGCCGCCCAGCGCCGGCAGCGGCCAGTCCGCCTGCCCGGTGGCAACGGAGATGATGTGGCCCTGGACCAGCCTCATAGCGCCCCCCATTCCCCGATCGCTACCGGCTGGTTGTCAACTGCCAGGGAGGGCCGGCCGATTCCTGCAAACTTCGGTCCCGACCGCTCCGGTCGGCCTCGCACGGACCTACTATTTGAATCGGAGCATCAGCAACTCCTTCAACGAGCTGCTAGGTCTCCAGCGTGTGACGTCCGGCCTTGACGTCGTCAACCGCTGCGGAGTCGCCGGCGGCCCGCACTTTGACCGGCCGGCCGTCGAGCATGACGCGCTCCCCGGCGCCGCGGGGGCCGGGCAGCCACACCTCGGCGGTTGCGTTCCCCGGTATCTCCACCTCCAGCCGGAAGCGGCCGGCGGAGCGTTCGAAGCGCACCCCGACCGTTCCGCGGATGGTGGGCAGGCGCAGTTCGGCGCGCTCGAGCGTTCCGGGCTGCGGTCGGATGCGGATCCGGCCGAAGCCCGGCTCGAGCGGGGTCACGCCCATCAGACAGCGGGGGATGATGTTGGCCGGGGCGGCGCCCCAGGCGTGGTTCCAGTCCAGGTTGTTCTTGTACTTCCAGTCCCAGGCCTCGAGCGTCATGGTCGAGCCGGCGCGGATCATGTTCAGCCAGCCGCGGTCGCTTTCGGAGGTGAGCAGTCCGAGCGCGTGCTCGGACTCGCCGGCCGCGTAGAGCGCCTCGAGCAGGAACTGCGCGCCGTAGACGCTGCAGGCCATGCCCCGGGACTTCACGAAGGCGGCCACGGCCGGGACGCGCCCGGGCGGCACCAGGCCGAAGGCCAGGGGGAACATGCTGGCGTGGAGCGAGGCGTGGCCGGAGCCCTCGCCGTCCAGGTAGACACCCCGGGCCGGGTCGAAGAGCCTGGCGTTGATCGCGGCGGCGACGAGTTCGGCCCGGGCGGCGAAGCGCCCGGCGTCTTCCTTCCGGCCCAGGGCCCCGGCGATCCGGGCCAGGAGCGCCAGCGCCCGGCAGTGGAAGGCGTTGACCACGGTGTTGACCGGCATCATCTCGTGACCGTCGCGCTCGCCGGTTCCGCCCTGGGTGAAGGAGCCCGGCGGCCAGTCGACGATGTCCTTGATGGGGTCGGCGATGTGGATGGATCTGAGCACCTCGCCGGTCACCAGCCCGGTCTGGGTGCTGATCAGACCGTCCTCGCGGGCCAGCGGCAGGAGCGCCTTGGCCACCAGCGTATCGTAGTTGGCCTCGAGCGACGCCGGGTCGCCGGTCTGCTCGTAGTCGGCCCAGGCCATCAGCACCGAGTGCAGGATCCACTCGGTCGGCCAGGTGGGGTGGGTCAGCAGATACTCGTGGCTGTGCCGGGCCATGGAGAACTCGCGGTCGACGCAGTAGTGGCCCAGCTGGTTGATGTAGGCGTCGGCCTCGTAGGGGATGCGCTCGCGGTCGCCGTCCACGTAGACGCCGCAGAAGGTGGTGGCCCTGATGCTGTGCTTGCAGAGCTCCCAGACGGCGTCGAGCTCCGGCGAGGAGGAGGCGAAGGCCGCCGCGTTGTCGTCGAAGGGGTAGTGGACCATCACCTGCCGGACGTCGCCGATCCGGACGGCGCGCGGGTCGGCGACCAGCTCGCAGTAGCGGAAGGGCAGGACTTCGCCGGCCTCCGGCGGCATGAGGATGGCCGCGCCGCTCGAGTTGCGCTTGTCCGGGGGGATGGCCACGACGTAGGAGGCGGTCCCCCGGCGGAGGGTCAGAGTCGTGCCCCGGTAGCGGATGTGTCCGGGCGGCTGGCGGTCGATGGCCCCGGGCGCGGCGAGCTTCTCCCCGAGGTGGACCTCGACGGTCGCGCCGTCGATGGCCGACTCGGCATCGACCCGCACCGTGCCGAAGACCGCCCTGCCGAAGTCGAAGAAGTGGTGCCCGGCGGCCCGGAGCGCGCGCTCCTTCGGCGCGAACTCGGTCTTCTCCAGAGGATAGCGGGCGGTGGCGTGGGCCGAGGAGGGCTCCCCGGTGCGGAAGCGCTGCGGGGCGGACCAGGGGCCGGGCTCGGCCCTGCCGTTCCAGGTGCGCACCTGCCAGAAGCAGTCGCGGCCGGGGGGCAGGGGCGCGCCGGAGTACCGGACGTTGAGCGACGCCGGGGACTCGACCCGCCCGGAGTCCCACAGGTCGCCCTCCCCGCGCCCGAGCCGCGCCGGGTCCGTGGCCACCAGGACCTGGTAGGCGGACTGGGCCGCGCCGGGCTCGGCGTCGTTGACGATCCAGCCGAAGCGGGGCCTCGGGCGGTTGATGACGGTCTTTTCCGGGGCGGCCAGAAGTTCGCAGAGCAGTCCCGTGGGTGCCAGGGCTGAGGATGGCATGAAGGTCCCTTCCCGAACTCCCCCGGCGGCAATATAGCCGGGCGGCGGCTACAGGCAAATGCGCGATTCCGGTTGCCGCATGGCGGCCAGCCGGCTAGAATCCGCTTAGCTTCCCGCCTCCCCCGGGGGAACCGGATAGGTTGAAGGGAGGCAGGCCGAGAGGCACGGAGAACACCCCTCACCCCTGGCCCTCTCCCACAAGGGGAGAGGGGGACTGTAAGGAGGAACGTCTCATGTCTTCCCGCAGCGTCACGATCGGTGTGCAACTCTGGTCCATCCGCGACTCCCTCAAGACCCCCGAGGACTTCGCCAAGAGCATGGCCCGGGTGGCCGCCATGGGTTACGCCGCCGTCGAGCCCTGCCTGCCGGCGGTGGTGGGCCCCGCCGAGATGAAGAAGATCCTCGACGCCAACGGCCTCAAGGTCTGCGGCAGCCACGGTCCGGCCAAGCGGGTCCTCGAGGACGTCGACGGCCTGATCGCCGATCACAAGACGCTGGGCTGCACTCTGCCCGGGGCCGGCGGCATCCCCAAGGAGATGCGCACCGCCGACGGCTACCGTCAGTTCGCCGAGGGCGTCGAGCGCGCCGGCGAGAAGCTCCGCAAGGCGGGCATGACCTTCATCTATCACAACCACTCCGGTGAGTTCCGGAAGTTCGACGGCCGCAACGCCCTGGAGATCATGGCCGGGGCCGCGCCGTCCGGGGCGCTGGGCTTCGAGCTCGACGTCTGCTGGGTGCAGGCCGGCGGGGCCGACCCGGCGGCCTGGATCCGCAAGCTCGGCAAGCGCGTGCCGACCATCCACTGCAAGGACCTGGGCATCGGCGCCGACGGCCAGCAGCACTCCATGCCCGTGGGCCGCGGCAACCTCAACTGGCCGGCGGTCCTGGCCGCGGCCATGGAGGTCGGCGTCGACTGGTACGTCGTCGAGGTCGAGGACGAGCACGTGGACGGCGACCCCTTCAAGAGCCTGGAGGTCAGCATCGAGAACTTACGCGAATGGGGAGTAGAGTAGCGACGGAGAGCTTCTTCCGCTCAGATCCCCTCTCCCCTTGAGGGAGAGGGCCAGGGTGAGGGGTGTCGGCGTTCCTCCGTTTCTTCTTTCGCCCTCCTTATGGGACAAGGAAAGGCTGAGGTGTGCCCATGGCCGAATATTTCGCCCGCGCCCTTCGCCGTAGGATGACCGACGCCGAGCGGAAACTCTGGCGGCTGCTCCGCAGCAGGCGCTTCGAAGAGTTCAAGTTCCGCCGGCAGCAGGCGTTGGGCCCTTACGTGGCGGACTTCGTCTGTTTTGACCGCCGGTTGATCATTGAGGTTGACGGCGGCGAGCACCGCCGGCGGGCAAAGGCCGACGCCATACGGACGAAGTGGTTGAGGGCGAGAGGCTATCGCGTAATCCGGTTCTGGAATAGTCAGGTACTGGGCGAGGTCGAGATCGAGGCCGTGCTGGAGAAGATGGCGCGGTTATTGAACAGCGGGAGACACCCATAACACCTCAAGGAGGGGAAAAGGATGAAGGGGTGAGCTGCTAACGGCAGAGAACACCCCTCACCCCCGCCCTCTCCCTCAAGGGGAGAGGGAGTCTGAGCGGAAGCTGAACACATTTAGAGCTGCGATCCAGCCAACCGATACCGCCGCTGGCGCTTTTCGACAGGCCAGGCCAGGAACCGGTCGATTTCCTCGATCATTCCGTCCCGGTCGGCCATGAGCCGTCCGGCCACCCGCACGTAGTTGTTGCCGTGGTCGGAGGCCAGTTCGGAGCTCACGCCCTCGAGGCGCTCGAGAAACCGGCGCAGTTCGTGGACCGTGCCCTCCGGCGTCTGCGGCCGGAAGCGCCCGGCGCGGACCAGGGCCCATAGCGGGCTCTCCGGCATCCCGGCCGGGCTCTCGGGATCGTCGCCGCCGTAGATCCACAGCCGGCGCAGACGGATGAAGTGCGGGTCGACGGCGTTGACCACCGCGGCAGTCCCGTCGGCGTGCTCGCGCCAGCGGTCGAGCCCGCCCAGGCCCAGGAGCACGTACCAGGAGAGCTCCAGCCCCGCGGCCTTGGTCCAGCGCCCAGACTCGACGAGGATCCTGGGGCTGTATCCCTTGCGCATGAGCCGGAGCGTGGCGAAGTCACCGGACTCGAGGCCCACATGCACCCGGGTGAGTCCGGCGGCCGCCAGGCGCGCGAGCCCCTCAGGCCGCAGCCGCCAGAGGGTGCTGGCCCGGGCGTAGGCCGTAACCCGTTCGGCCTTCGGGAAGGCGGCGTGGATCTCGCGCAGGATGGCCTCGAAGTCGGCGAGCGGCATGGCCGGCGGGTCGGCGTCGCCGATGAAGACGCTCTCGGCGCCGGGCCACTCCGCGGCCAGCGCCCGGACGTCCCGGCAGACTTCCTTGGCGGAGCGGAAGGAGTGGCCGGGTTCGCCGAAGCTCGGGTAGATGCCGCAGAACCGGCAGCGGTTCCAGCCGCAGCCGCGCGTCGCGCGGACCAGGACGCTGGCCGCCTCGCTGGGCGGGCGGATGATGGGCTGTTCCGGGACGGTGGGCAGTCTACTCATCCTTGTGCCGGAAGAACGAGGGCAGGTCCCCGATGGTGTCCGGGTCGATCACCGTGATCAGGCCGGCCAGGGCCACGATGATGAATATGCCCACCGCCACCATCGCGCCATCGATGCAGAAGAACGTGTAGGCGTTCAGGGCCAGGCCGGCGGCCAGGATCACTGCGCCGATGATCCGGTTGCGGAAGCGCCGCCGCTTCCGCTCCCGCTGGTGGATCTCCCAGCCGGCCTCGACCGCCAGGGCGGCCTGCTCCTCGCCGGCGCCTTCTGCGATCAGGGCCTTCCTGACTGCCAGCTTGGTTCGCCCGGCTGAGAACATGTCGGCGGCCTGTCGTTCGATATCCGGTTCCGGCGCCACGGCGCGATCCTCCTGTCAGGACTGCTGGCTGCCTTCCCCTCCGGCCCCGAAGATGGCCCCGGCGAACTCGCGGGCGTTGAAGGGGGCGAGGTCGTCGAAGCCCTCGCCCAGGCCCACGAACTTCACGGGGACGCGCACTTCGTTCCAAACGCCGAGCACCACGCCGCCCTTGGCGGTGCCGTCGAGCTTGGCGAGCACGAGGCCGGTGACGCCCACGCCCTCGGTGAAGAGCTTGGCCTGGCTGATGGCGTTCTGCCCGGTGGTGGCGTCGAGGACCAGCAGCGTCTCGTGCGGCGCGCCGGGGATCTTCCGGCCGACGACGCGGCGGATCTTCTCGAGCTCTCTCATCAAGTTTTCCTTGGTGTGCAGCCGCCCGGCGGTGTCCACCAGGAGCACGTCGACCTTGCGGGCCACGGCCGCCTCGGCGGCGTCGAAGACCACCGCGGCCGGGTCGGCGCCCTCGCCGCCGCGGACGATGTCCACGCCGATGCGCTCGGCCCAGATGGTGAGCTGCTCGGTGGCCGCCGCGCGGAAGGTGTCGGCCGCGGCCAGGAGCACCTTGCGGCCGGCGTCCTTGTGGCGCTTGGCGAGCTTGGCGCAGGTGGTGGTCTTGCCGGAGCCGTTGACCCCGACCACCAGGACCACCGTCGGGCCCGCCGGGGCCATGGCCTCGGCGCACTCGCGCTCGGGGAGCATCCGCTGGATCTCGCGGCAGACGAACTCGGAGAGTTCCTCCGGGCGCTTGACCTCCCGCTGGCGGTAGGCGGCCTCGGCCTTGGCGGCCAGCTCCGAGGCGAGCTTGGCCCCGATGTCCGCCCCGAGCAGGACCTCCTCGAGCTCCGCGGCGGTGGTCGCGTCGAGCCGGCGGCCGACGGAGATGACCTTCTTGAAGGCCGCGGCCACCCCGGCCCGGGTCTTGGCCAGGCCGTCCTTGAGCTTCTTGAGAAAGTCGAAGGCCATACGCTTGCCCCCCGGTTCAGGGTCCAGGGTTCGTGGTCGGTGAGGCGGGAGCGCCGTCCCTGGCCTGGCCGGACTTGGTCGACGCGTCCGACGGCGCGGGGCCGTCGCCCCCGCCGCCCGTCTCGCGCAGCTTCCTGCGGTTCCTGATCTGGATGAGCCAGGTTTCCGGCACGAAGGGCCGGCCGAGCGGAGCATCGGGCTTGAAGCCGCCGTGGAAGTCCGAGCCGCCGGTGGGGAGGAGGTCCCGGCGCTGGATCCAGCGCAGGTAGTGCTCGCTCACCATGTGGGCGTGCATGCTGTGGCGGATCTCCAGGCCGTCGAGCCCGGCGCGGACCAGCTCGGGGACGATGCCGTCCTGGCCGGTGACCCCGGGGTGGGCCACGAAGGCCAGGCCGCCGGCGGCGTGGACCAGGGCGATGGCCTCCTGCGGAGTGAAGGGCGCCTTGGCCACCCAGGCCGGGCCGCCGTTGCCGATGTAGCGCCGGAAGGCCTCGTTCATGTCGCGGACGTGGCCGGCCTCGACCAGCGCCTTGGCCACGTGCGGGCGCCCGATGGAGCCGGGGCCGGCGATCGCCAGGATCCGCTCGAACTTCAGGGGGGCGCCGAGCCGCTCGAGCAGCAGGCACATCTTCCGGGCGCGCTCGCTGCGCACCTGCCGGAAGTGGGCCAGCTTCTCGCGCAGGCCGGGGTGGTCCGGGTCGATGAACAGCCCCAGCACGTGGATTTCGCTCTCGCCGTGGTAGCTGGTGAGCTCGACGCCGGGGACGACCTC
>JAKLDR010000139.1 GCA_022703445.1 Planctomycetota bacterium
TTCGTCGAGAAGAAGATCCTGTACGGCCCGGGCAAGGCGGCCAACGCGGGCGGCGTGGCTACCTCGGGCCTCGAGATGAGCCAGAACTCCATGCGCATCGACTGGAGCCGCGAGGAGGTCGAAGCCAGGCTCAAGGGCATCGTGCAGGCCGTCCACAAGAACTGCGCCGAGACCGCCAAGGAGTACGGTCAGCCCGGCAACTACGTGATGGGCGCCAACATTGCCGGGTTCGTCAAGGTGGCCGACGCGATGCTGGATCAGGGGCTGGTGTAGTAGGCACAGAGGGACAGAGGCACAAAGGCACTGAGGTCCTGAGGTAATGAGGCACTGAGGCACCAAGCGGGGGCGGCCAACGAGGCCGCCCTCGCTGTTTGGACGCCGGCCCAGGCTTGTCATGCTGAGCGCAGCGAAGCATCTTTCCCATGAGGCCCGGCCTGTGGCTGAGCCAGGACAACGGCGCCACCTGGCAGGCCTTCGAGGAGCTGCCGTTCAAGAACATCATGCGAGTGGAGTTCGTGCCGGGCGAGGAGGGGATCATCTACCTGGCCACCTTCGGCGGCAGCGTGTGGAAGGGGCGGGAGGAGCCGGGGGCGGGGCGGTAGAGCTCAAGGCCCAGTGCCGGCCCTGAGAGCCCTCCTGGCCCTCAGGACGCGGAAGCCGTCGTCGGTGATGCTGGGGCCGCCGCCGTCCCAGTTGCGCTTCCGCCCTCGGGCGGTGCGGAGACCTGCATGGCCATCCGCTCCTGGAGCTCTGCCGCGCGCCGCGCGCGGTCGTCGGCCATGCGCGCGAGCCGCGCGGACAAGACCCTCAGCCGCTTGGCGGCCGAGTTCTCCTGTTCGCGGAACTCGCTGACCGGCGCCAGGAGCGTCTGGCGCTGCTCCTCGAGCTGGCCGATCCGGGCGGTCAAGGCCGCGACCTGGCCGGCGCGCTCCTCCAGCTGGTGACTGAGCTCCTCGGCCCGCCGGCAGCCCTCCGCCCTCAAAGCCTGCAGTTCCTGCTCGTGAGCGAGGATCTTCTGCCCGGCCGACTCGGTCCGGCGACAGAGCGCCTCCAGGTGCCGGCCGAGCAGCCCGACGAGCGCTTCGGGCGCTGCGGCGCCGGACTCGCACCTGGCGATGTCCGCCTTCTCCTCCGCGGGGATGGCCCGCTCCAGGCGGTCGATCATCAGTCGGAGTTCCTGTTCCCCGGCGCGGGCGCGGGCCTCGTACTCGGCCCGGGCCTGGGCCATCCGCTCGCAAAGCTTCCGCTCGACCTCCTCGGGCAGGCGCTGCTTTCCGGCTTCGGCGGCCCGGAGCTCCTCTTTCAGTCGCTCGACTTGTGCGTCGCGCTCCGCGACGGCGGCGCGCAGCTTCCGGTGTTCGTCGTTGAGCCTGCGACGCATCTCCGCGGCGATGGCGATGTCCTCCTCCTGTGAGGCAATCTGGCTGCGGGACTCCTCCAGCTTCTGACCGATGGCCACCAGCCGCCGGTTGAGCGCATCGAGCAGTGCGGCGCCCCACGGCTCCCGGCCATCCGCGGGAGGATCCAGTGCCTCGCGTTGGGCCGGGGGGATCATCTCGTCCGCGCGACGGAGGATTTCCGCCAACACCCGATCGTTGGCGTTGCTACGTGACTGGAGTTCGGCGCGGGCCCCATCGATGAGCTTGCGGAACTCCCGCTCCGATTTCTGGGCCAGGCGCCGCTTCTCGCCATCCAGGACCTGATTGGTCTCGGCGAGCCGGGCCTGGAGTGCGGTCACCTCGGAGCGCAGGCGTTCGACCTCCTGACTGGCCAGGGAATCGCCGTCGAGCTCGGCACGGTTCTCGGCCAGGCGCCTCTCGATCTCGCGCTTGGACTTCTCGGCTTCCGTGCGCCGCTCGAGGGCGGCGTGGTCCGCGGACTCCCGGCCGATGGCCTGGCGCACGGCCTCGGCGATCAGATCGGCGATGCGCCGCTCCTCGATGACCCGGACCCTGGTGAGCCCCCGGCGGGCCAGGGCCTCCAGATCCTCGGGGCGCGATCCCCCGCGGATGATCTCGCTGACGTCCGCCATCTCACCAGTGGATACCATTGCGGAACCCTCCTGAGCGTCTTGCCGTTGCCCTGACCGGCTGTCGAGCCAGCCCATTCCGGGGCTCTCGGGGGCTTCGGGGAAGATGGCGCTTCACCGGGAAGAGGGACGCGCCCCCCGGGCGCCCGCCGGCGACGGTCGCTCCGACGATGGTGCCCGTGCCGCCGGTGCAGGCAGTGCTCCGAACCGGCTTTTCGCCGTCCGAATGCACGGTCGGAGCACCATGCCCTTCCTACAGAGCATGCAAGCAAGGCCTGTGCCATGGTGCGCGCGGGAACTCACCTGTAATGGATAGGCTGGCAGCGGTTCGAGTTGCGGGCGCGGACTCTCTCTAACCGGACGTTGCCGGCTCCGAGAGCGTACCCTTAGGCTGCGCGCGCGCCGCCCGGTCGAAATGATCGGACAGTAGCGCTGCCCGTCCACGCCATCCGGCCTCGATCCCCACCTGGATCTTCACGTCATAGGGCGCGGGCCGCGACCAGGGCCAGCATGGTCGCCTGACGATCATCTGGCCTTGCTCGCCGCCTCCACCAGCGCCCGGAAGACGCCGAGTTGGTCCGCCCGGCCGGCGGTTGGCCGCCCGCCGCGGTCCTCGCCGGTGGGCGTCACCGCCAGGCGCTCGGGGTGCCATTGGGTGGCGACCAGGAACGGGCCGTTGGCCGGGCCCTCGATCGCCTCGATCATGTCGGATGACGACCAAGCCACGGCGCGGAGGCCCTGGCCGAGGCGATCCACGGCCTGGTGGTGGGCGCTGTTTACCTCGATGGTGGGTTGGGGGTTGGAGGTTGGGGGTTGGGGGCGGCCGGAGGCGATCCCGACGCTCGTGCCTCCAACCTCCAACCTGCCACCTCCAACCTGCGCGAGCCCCATGGCTCTCGCCAGCCGGCTCGCCGGGTCAACACGCACCTGGTGGAGGTTGTCGTCGGGGATGATCAGCAGGTGATTGTCCGTGCCGCAGAGGCCGGGCACGTCGGGGATGTGCTGGTGGAGCGTCCCGCCCAGGGCGACGTTGAGCGCCTGCATCCCGCCGCAGATGCCGAGCGTGGG
Organism: Planctomycetota bacterium; assembly: GCA_022703445.1. Lineage (GTDB taxonomy): Bacteria > Planctomycetota > SZUA-567 > JAKLDR01 > JAKLDR01 > JAKLDR01. The sequence goes on from JAKLDR010000139.1 coordinate 3,098, forward strand.
CTTGCCCGCCTTGGCCGCAGCGCGGGCCAGGCGCAGGTCGGAGTCGTTCCGGCGCGGGTGCAGCGGCTGGAGCTTGGGATGAGGCTCCTGTCCGTAGCTCCGCGGGTCGACGTCCGGGCCGCCGACCAGCAGCAGGGCGTCGGCGCGCGCGAGGGCCTCGCGGACCTCGGCGTCGTCGTCGAGCGGCGGGGCGACCAGCGGGCAGCCGCCGGCCAGCCGCACCGAGTCGCAGTAGGCCATCGGCGCCGCGGTGTGGAACCAGCGTGTCGGGTTGGTCGGAGTCGGGAAGTAGTAGCTTGAGACCAGGATGACGGGGCGCTGGCCGGGGGCCTTGCTTCGCGCACTGGCGGCCATCGGCAGTCACTTCCCCTCGCGCCGCAGCAGGCGTCCCGGGCGCTCGGCGGTCGGCTTGCCGTTCAGGACCACCGGCCGGCCGTTGACGAAGAGGTGGACCAGCCCAGCCGCCGCCGCCTTGGGGTTCCGGTAGGTGGCCGCGTCGGCGAACTTGGCCGGGTCGAAGACCACCAGGTCCGCGAAGGCCCCCTTGCGGATGAAACCGCGGTCCTTCAGGCCGAAGGCCTCGGCCGGCAGACCGGTCATCTTGCGGATGGCCGACTCGAGCGTCAGCAGCTTCTTCTCGCGCACGTAGCGGGCCACGACCCGCGGGAAGGTCCCGCAGCCGCGGGGGTGGGGGAAGCCCCTGGCGGTCGGTCCGGACAGGCCGCGCGCCGAGGAATCCGAACCGACCATGACCCAGTCCAGCCGGAGGATGCGCTCGAGGTGCTCCTCGCTCATCTTGTGGAAGGTGGCGCCGGTCCGGCACTCGTCACCGAGCAGGACCTCGAAGTAGATCTCCAGCGGCGGGCGCCCGCGCTCCGCGGCGATCTCGGCGATGGAGCGGCCCTGCAGACCGGCCAGGCCGGGCTCGTCGACCGAGCCGACCACCACGTGCTCCCAGAACTCCGGCGCGGGGTTGGCCGCGGCCACCTCCCGCTCCATCCTGGCCCGGGTCACCCGGTCCTTGAGGCGGGCCAGTTCCCGCTCGCGGCCGCCCTCGAAGGCCCAGGCGGGCAGGAGCACGTCCAGGCCGGTCTCGCTGGCCGTGTACGGGTAGCGGTCGGCGTAGAGGGAGAGTCCCGCGGAGCGAGCCGCCTCCAGGCGTTCGAGGAGCCAGTCGATCTTGTGCCAGTGCTCCTGGCCGCTGACCTTGAGGTGGCTGAACTGCACGCGCAGCCCGGCGTCGCGCCCGACCTGCAGGAACTCCTCGACGGCCGCCTCCAGGCGGGCGCCCTCGCCGCGCACGTGGCTGGCGTAGAGTCCGCCGAATCCGGCGGCGACCCTGGCCAGTTCCACCAGCTCGGAGGTCCTGGCGAACATCCCGGGCGGGTAGATCAGCCCGCTGGAGAGCCCCAGGCAGCCCAGTTCCATGGCGCGGCGGACCAGTCCGCGCATGGCCTCGAGCTCGGCGGCCGACGGCTCGCGGTCGGCGTAGCCGAGCACCGAGCCGCGCACCGCGCCGAGTCCGACCAGCAGCGCCCGGTTGACGGCCGCCGGAGTGCGTTCGATGCGCGCGATGAAGCCCGGCAGTTCCTCCCAGTCGAAGGGCATCTCGTAGTCGCGGCACTCCTCGGCGATGCGGACGGCGCGTTCGCCAAGCGCCGGGAAGGCCGACCAGCCACAGTTGCCGCAGACCTCCGTGGTCACGCCCTGCAGGATGTGGGTGGAAGCCTCCGGGGCGGCCAGCAGGGTCAGGTCCGAGTGGGTGTGGACGTCGATGAAGCCGGGGGCCACGGCCAGTCCGGCGCAGTTGATCACCGCCGGGAGCGTGCCGTCCGCCGGCATGCGCAGTTCGCCGGTGGCGGCGATGCGCTCGTCGGCGATGGCCAGGTCGCCGGCCGCGGGCGCCGCACCGGTGCCGTCGATCAGCGTGCCGCCGTGCAGTACGTAGGTCCAGGTAGCCACGGTGCCGTCCTATTCGTCGCTGTCCGGAAGCCCGCCGAAGCGCCGCTGGCGGCGGCCGAAGTCGGCCAGGGCCTCCTCCAGGTGTTCCCGGCGGAAGTCCGGCCAGAGCACCGGCGTGACCCAGAACTCGGCGTAGCTCGACTGCCAGAGCAGGAAGTTGGACATGCGCATCTCCCCGGCGGTGCGGATCACCAGGTCGGGATCCGGGTGGCCGGCGGTGTACAGGCGCCGCTCCAGCTCCTCGGCGGTTATGGCGTCCGGGGCGAGGCGCCCGGCGGCGACGTCGGCCGCGGCCAGGCGGGCGGCCCGGGCGATCTCCTCGCGGCTGCCGTAGTTGAGGGCCAGGTTGACCAGCAGACGGCGGCCTCCGGCGGTGGCCTCCAGCGTCCGGTCGAGCTCCTGGCGGACGGGCGCCGGCAGGCCGGCGACGTCCCCGAGGACCCCAAGGCGCACGCCGTCGCGGATCATCTTGGCGCGCTGCGCGGCCAGGTAGGAGCGCAGCAGGCGCATCAGGAAGGAGACCTCGGTCCGCGGACGCTTCCAGTTCTCGGTGGAGAAGGCGTAGAGGGTCAGCTCGGGCAGCCCCAGGTCCAGCGCCGCCCTGAGCACCGCCTTGACGCTTTCGATGCCGGCCCGGTGGCCGGCGGTGCGGCCCTTGCCGCGCGACACCGCCCAGCGCCCGTTGCCGTCCATGATGATGGCGATGTGGCGGGGCAGCGGCAGGCCGGCGGCCGCGGGCTGCCGGTCGGCATTTCCGGAGCCGCGCGACGACGCCTGCTTCAGCTTCTCAGCCAAGCCCGATCGCTTCCTTTATCGCCGACCGCCGCCGGAGTCCGGGCGGCCGTCACCGCCTCAGGGTCTGGTCGCGGCCCCGGCCGACCGACACTCCGGGGAAGCGCAGCCCGCTGAGCTTCTCGAGACGCAGCACGTAGTTGCGCGCGGCCGCAGGCAGGTCGTCGAACTTGCGGGCCTTGGAGGTGTCCTCGCTCCAGCCGGGCATCTGCTCGTAGACCGGCTCGACGCGCGAAAGGGCGGCCACATCGGCCGGGAAGGACTCGGTGGTCCGCCCGTCCAGCCGGTAGGCGGTGGCGATCTTCACGGCCGGCTGCCCGTCGAGCACGTCGAGCTTGGTGAGCACCGCCTCCCTGACGCCGTTGAGCCGGGCGGCGTAGCGCACGGCCACGGCGTCGAACCAGCCGCAGCGGCGTGGCCGGCCGGTGGTGGTGCCGAACTCCCCGCCCTTCTGGCGGAGGGCCTCGCCGGTGGCTTCCAGCAGTTCGGTGGGGAAGGGGCCCGACCCCACCCGGGTGGTGTAGGCCTTGACGATGCCGAGGGCCTTGTCCAGCCGGAAGGGCGGCACGCCCGCGCCGGCAGCGGCGCCCAGCGTAGTGGCGTTGGAGCTGGTCACGAAGGGATAGGTTCCGAAGTCGATGTCGAGCAGGGCCCCCTGGGCCCCCTCGAAGAGCACGCTCCTGCCGGCGTCCAGGGCGTCGAGCAGCAGGGCCGAGACGTCGGCCACCATCGGGCGGATCGGCTCGGCGAAGGCCAGGACCTCGTCGGCCACCTTGCGCGGGTCGAGCGCCGGGTGGCCGTAGACCTTCTCGAGCATGGGGTTGAGTTCGTCGAGCCGCGCAGCCACCCGGGACAGGAAGTACTCGGGGGCGAGGAGGTCGCAGACCCTGAGCCCGGTGCGGGCGGCCTTGTCGGCGTAGGCCGGGCCGATGCCGCGCCCGGTGGTGCCGATGGAGCTCTTGCCCCGGCGCTTCTCCGCGAGGGTGTCGATCAGCCGGTGGTAGGGCATGACCAGGTGGGCGAGCCCGGAGACGCGCAGGTTCTCGGCGCCCAGCTTGACCCCGCGCTTGCGCAGGTCGGCGACCTCCTCCACGAACAGGCCGGGCTCGAAGACCACGCCGTTGCCAACCAAGCAGAGCTTCCCCGGGCGGAGGACGCCGGAGGGCACCAGGTGGAAGGCGTACTTCTCCTGGCCGAGCCAGACGGTGTGGCCGGCGTTGGAGCCTCCCTGATAGCGGACGATGATGTCGGCCTCGCCGGCGAGCTCGTCAAGGACCTTGGCCTTGCCCTCGTCGCCCCACTGCAGACCGACCAGAACTGTCGCGGGCATGAATCTCTTACCGCCTTTCCGGCGGCATTATCACGATAGCCCGCCATTTTCAAGCGGAGGGGGCCGGTGTACGGAGTCCATCCCGTCCGGCAGACCCAGTGTGCTATTGCACCGCCACGACCTTGCCGGTCTGGATCGACTCGATGGCCGCGGCCAGGACCTTCTGGGCGGCCAGCCCGTCGGCGCCCGAGCCATCGATCTCCTCGGGCCTGGCGCCGGCGGCGATCTGCTCGAGGAACCTGTGGATGCGGTTTCGGAAGGTGTCCTCGAAGCCGCCCATCCCGCCGAAGACCGGGTTGGTGTAGACGGTCTTCTCGAGGTTCCCGGCCGGGTAGAGCGTAACCTCGCGGAACATGTCATCGATGACGAAGCGCCCGCCGGTGCCGGTCACCTCGCAGCGCTCCATGGGATGGCCGCGCTCTACGTCGTAACTGCCGGTGAGAGTGCCGGTTGCGCCATTGGCGAAGCGCATCAGGAACTGGGCGGTGGACCAGATCTTCCGGCCCGGGGCCTTCGACGCGAAGCACTGCACCGCGGTGATGTCCCCGCAGAAGTGGCGCATGATGTCCACGGTGTGCGGGTGCAGGGCCTTGATCTGGAACCAGGGCGAGGTCTCGTTGGGGTTCTTGATCCACATGCTCATGTTCATGAAGAGCAGATGGCCGAGCCGTCCCTCGTCCATCCACTTCCGGGCAAGCCTGGCCGCCGGCGTGAAGCGGTGGTTGAGGTTGACGCCGAGACAGAGGCCGCGCTCCCTGGCGCGCGCCACCATGCGCTCGGCGTCGGCGATCTCGTTACTGATCGGCTTCTCGACCAGGACGTGGCTGCCGGCGTCGAGCGCCTGCAGGGTCGGCGCGCAGTGGTCGCTGCCGTACTCGTGCCCGCCGGTGGCCACGCTGGTGATGTCCGGCTTGAGCTTGCGGAGCATCTCCGCGGCGTCGCCGAAGGCCGGCACGCCCAGCCGGCGGGAGGCCGCCGCGGCACGGTCCGGCAGCAGGTCGCAGACCCCCGCGAGCTCGGCCAGCGGGCTGGCCCGGTACATGTCCGCGTGGCGGTTGCCGATGGGCCCCAGGCCGATGACGCAGACCTTCAGCACTTGGCCGCTCCTTTCGGGCAGGGCAGCTCGTAGCCGTACTCGCGCATGGCCGGCTGCAGGAAGTCAAAGCATCTGCCATCACCCGACCGTTTCCAGCGCTCCACGGTGTCGGGCCGCACTATGATCCGGCCCAGGTCGATGCCCAGGAACTTCTCCAGGCGCTCCAGGGTCTCCTCCTGCCGGAGCACGAAGTCCTCGAAGCGGACCTCGATCCAGTGCGCCGGCCGGGGCGTCGCCCGGACGATGTCGTACTGGTACTTCCAGGAGATGGCCCGCCGCCTGATGAGGTCGTCGGTCTTGGGGTAGCTGACCCCGAAGTCGGCCAGGTCGTCGGTGAGGTGCCCGCCGGCGATGCAGTCGCGCGGGTCCCGGGCCCAGAAGATGTATCGGATCTCCGGGAACATCCGCACGATCCAGGGATAGGCCAGGGTGGTCTCGGGGATCTTCCAGCCCTTGACCTTGGAGCCGTTCGGGAGGACCGAGGCCAGGTAGGACTCGATCAGGCTCTTGAACTCGCCGGGAATGGGCATGGTGTGGAGCCTGCTGAAATCCCACTCCAGGCCGCCCTTCCAATCCACGTACTTGGCCAGCACCCGGCAGGCCTCGTACATGTCGTCGCCGGGGATCAGGTCCCCGGACCCGTTGAGCTGGTGCCCCATCCACACCCCGCTGGCGGTGAGCGTGTGCGACATCGCCCTGGTGCCCGAGTGCCCGCGGCCAATGATGGTGATGAGCACGGTCGGTCTCCTTGTGTTGCGGTCCCGGTGCCTGGTCCGCCGCTACAGCTTCTTGGCGCCCCGCTGGGTCTGGAGCTCCTTGGCCTGGAGGCCCTTGGCGGCCTTGGGTGAACCGATGTGCATGGACTCGTAGGCCTGCTTGGAGGTCTTGAACGGGCCGCAGCCCTTGCCGTGCCAGTTGAGGTTGGTGTAGATTGGGTTCCTCCGGCCGGTGGCCTTCTCGCGCTTGGCGATGTGGGCCTGCATTCGGGCCTCAAGCATCTTCACGACGCCCGGCTCCTGCTTGGCCACGTTGTTGTTCTCCTCCGGGTCCTGGAGGAGATTATAGAGCTCCACCTCGGGCTTGAAGTGGAAGTCCGGCTCGAGCGCGTGGATCAGCTTCCACTCCGGGGTGCGCCAGCCGTGCTTGCGCATCCAGGTGCACTCGGTGATGTAGTACTCCGGCTCCTGGACCCGCTCCTGGCCCGCGAAGAGCGGCGCCAGGCTGCGGCCGTCGAACTTGATGTTGGTCTTCTCCCCCAGCAGGTCGAGGATCGTGGGGGTCACGTCCTTCATGTGGCAGTAGTCCCTGAAGCGCGCCCCGGCCGGCACCTTCCCGGGCAGGACGAAGGCCAGCGGGATGTGCAGGGTGCAGTCGTAGAGCCCGTGGTGGTCGTAGTAGCAGTCGTGGTCGTGGAGGGTCTCGCCGTGGTCCGAGTCGATGACCACCAGCGTCTCCTCCTCGATGCCCAGGCTCTGCACGGTCTGGAAGATGTTGGCGATGCAGGCGTCCATGTAGGCCAGGGCCCCGTCGTACTGGGCGATGATGTAGTCCTTGTCGGTGCAGCCCGGGGGGAACCAGCTGGCGAAGTAGTCGCAGAAGGGCTTGAACTTGTAGACAGGGTCGAGCGAGCGGTTCTTCTTGTCGAACTCGTTGCCCTCGTAGAACATCCGGTCGAAGGGCCGCGGCGGCAGGTACGGCGAGTGCGGGTCCATGTGCCGCAGGAAGAGGAAGAAGGGCTTCCTGCCGCCGGCCAGGCGCTTGAGCTCCGGGATGGTCACCTTGTTGAGGTTCTCGGCCTTGTGGCTGCGGCCGGCCTCCCAGGAGCCCCAGCCCTCGAAGTCCAGGTACTTCTGGAAGCCTCGCGAGGCCGGGTTGCCGCTGAAGCCCACGCAGGTGGTGGCGTAGCCGCGCTTGCCGAGGATCTCGGCGAGCGTGGTCAGCCCCTTGCGCAGCCCGCCCTGGTGGCGGAGCGCGACCACGTCCATCCCGAAGGTGTCCATGCCCGTGAACATGGAGGTGTAGCCCGGCGTGGTCGGGATGTGCGGGCTGAACATGTTCTCGAAGGCCGCGCCCCGCTTCACGAACTTGTCCAGGTGCGGTGTGGTCAGGCGCTTGTAGCCGAACATGCTCATGTGGTCGGCGCGGATGCTGTCGATGCCGATCAGGATGACGTTGGTCTTGCGGGCCACGGTCTTGCTCCCTTCCTATCTGTCTTCGGCCGCGCCCAGAGTCACCCGCCGCCCCGTGGCGGCGGATTCCAGGCAGGCCAGAGTGATCTTGAGTACGTCGCGCCCCTCGCGGGCGGTGCCCACCGGCGGCCGCCGGCCGTGCAGGAACTCGGCGAGCGGCGCGGCCAGGCCGCCGATCCTCTCGCCCTGGCCGCGGATGTCCGGGAGGTCGCTCGCCGTCCACTGCTTGGTCTCGTGGAGGTACCACTTGAGCTGGATGCCGCCGGCCGGGCGCGGGACCATGCAGCTCACGCCGTCTCCGTAGTTGCCGACGATCATGCCCTTCTCGCCGAGGATCTCCAGAGTGTTCTCCCCGGCCACGGCGACGAACGTACACGAAACTTCGGCGAGTTGCCCGTCGGGGTAACGCAACACGGCGATGCCGTTGTCGTTGGGGATCTTCGGGTTGAGGGCGGTGCCGATTTCGGCGGTCGCGGACAGCGGCATGCCCAGGAGCCAGTAGACGAAGTCGATGGCGTGCGACGCGTCATCGGCGAAGATGTCGCGGTTGAGCGCCGGCTGGACGTGCCAGGACTTGTCGAAGTCCTTCCAGAGCTGGGTGGACAGGCAGTGCCGGCGCCGGACCATGAAGATCCGCCCTAGCCGGCCCTCGGAAACGAGCTCGCGGGCCTTGAGGTTGTGCGGGTCGGCCCGCATCTGCCAGGCCAGGGTGAAGGGCACCTTGTGCCGCTCCACGGCGGCGACGATCCGGTCGGCCTCGGCCAGGGTCAGGGCGATGGGCTTCTGGAGGATGACCGCCTTGCCGGCGGCCGCGGCCAGCTCGACGAGGTCGGCGTGCCGGGAGGTCTCGGCGCCGATGGCCACGGCGTCGACCCGGCCGTCCGCAAGCAGCTTCTCGGGCGAGGAGGCGCGCTCCAGCCCGTGACGCTTGCAGGCCTCTGTGACCCGGGCCTCGTCGTGGTCCCAGCCGGCAACCAGCTGAACGCCGAGGTCCGGCTGCTGCCGCCAGCGGTCGCAGTAGGTGCCGACGTGCCCGTGGGCGAACCCCAGGACGCCGAGCCGGACGGGGTTCATCGCAATTCCTTCCACGAGGAGAGCCGGCTTTCGGCTATGGGCTTTCGGCCGTTCGACAGGCTCACGGCCCAGGCCCTGAGCGAAGTCGAAGGGCTGTCAGAACAGCCGCCGTCCCGAAAGCCGAATGCCGAAAGCCGAATGCCCATCTGCACGTTGTTACCTGGCGCCCAGGGCCTTGAGGATGGCGTTCATGTAGCCGTAGCTCTCGGCGGCGATGACGTCGCGGCGGGGCAGCTCGTACTTGCCGGCGCCGATGACTTCGAGGCACACCGCACCGTCGTACTTGCCCTCTACCATGGCCCTGAAGTAGCCGCGCAGGTCGATCTCGCCGCGGCCGCAGGCCTGGTCGCAGGGATCACCCGGGCTCGGGCCGCGGCCCTTGCAGTCGCGGATGTGGATGTGCCCGACCCGGGAGAGCACCGCCGGCAGGGCCTTCTCCGGGTTCTCGCCGGCGCGGTAGATGTGGCTGGGGTCCATGTCGATGCCGAAGGACGGCAGCTTGATCTTCTCCATGGCCCGCAGGGTGGTCGGGGTGTTGTAGATCGACCCGCCGACGTGCGCCTTGCAGCAGAGCCTGACGCCGTACTTGCCGGCCTTCTCGGCCATCTTGGCCAGGAGGTCGGTCTGACGGACGAAGTCCTCCTCGACGTTGGATTTGCCGCCAGGCCCGACGTTGATCACCGGGACGCCGATCTCCCGGCCGGCCTCGAAGGCCTTCTCGAGCCTGGCCTCGTCGAGCGAGGCCACCTCCATGGAGAGCAGCGCGAGCTTGTGCTCCGCGGCCAGGCCCTTGATGGTCGCGGCCTGCGGCTTCCAGTTGTCGAGCTCCAGGTGCTCGCACATGCCCTTGATGGCCGAGAGCTCGACGCCGTCGTAACCGGCCCAGGCGATGTGCTGGAAGGCGGTGGCCAGGTCGTGGCCCTGGAAGAGAACCGAGTTGACTCCGAGCTTGATCATGTTGATCTCCGTTGGGAGGCACTCAGGCACTAAGGGACTGAGGCACTGAGTGCCTCTGCGCCGTCTCCTTCGTACTCAGTGCCTTAGTGCCTCAGTCCCTCAGTGCCTCCTAGATCTTCTCCACCCGCGGGTCGCCGTGGACCGTGGGCAGCGGCTTCGGCCGGACCAGCGCCCCGCCGCTCTCGTAGGACTCGATCACCGCCCAGATGTACTCGAGGGTCGCGAGCGCGTCGCGCCCCGAGGAGCGCAGGTGCTCGCGGGGCACGCCGTTGGTCACGTCCTCGAGGAAGGCGTTGATGCGCAGCGGGAAGGTGGCGCCGAAGTCCTTGATGCCCGTGTCCAGCACCTCGGGCGCCGGCCCCTGGCCGAGGCCGTACTTCTCGCCCGGCCTCGGCGACGGCCAGTAGGTCAGCCGCTCGATGCAGTTCTCGATGCAGAAGGCGCCCTTGGAGCCGGCCACCTCGCAGCTCCACCAGCCGCCCAGGCCCCAGGGCGCGTCGCCGCGGTGGCTGAGCAGGTAGCCCACCGTGCCGTTGGCGAACTGGAGGTGGACGCTGTTCACCGACACCAGCAGGTCGCCCTTGTTCCTGCGGTAGCCGGGCTTGGTCGAGAAGGACTGCACGTGGGTGATGTCGCCGCAGAAGTGGCGCATCACGCTGAAGGGGTGGGTCAGGAAGGCCTTCATGTGCGCGTACGGCTGGTTGAAGCGCGGGGTGTCCTTGAAGCTGTAGGTCTCCTCGCCGCCCTGGAAGCCGACCTTGAAG
>JAKLDR010000014.1 GCA_022703445.1 Planctomycetota bacterium
CGGGCCAGCCACTGGAGCGCGGCCTCGACGGCGCTCTCGGTGGCCTGCGAGCCGCCGAAGCGCCCCACGGCCTTCTTCCGGCCGCCGCCGTCGCGGTAGCCGAAGACTCCGGCCATGCCGCCGCCGCCCACCCCGATCGAGCCGACCGTGCCCGCCCCGCCCAGCGGGATGTCCGAGATGGCGTCCTCGTTGCCGCGGGAGTTCCGGCTGTCCATGTTGTTGTCGGTCTGGAAGGTCTCGGCCTCCTCCATCTTCTCGTGGACGACGACCGGGGCCTCGACCTGGGTATCGGACTGGACCTCCTTGACGTTCCTGAAGATGTCGCGCTTCTTCTGGGGGTCGTACTCCGGCGGCTTCTGCTTGACTATCTCCGTCCTGATGACCACCTCGTCCTGCTTGGCCGGAGCGACAGCTGTCGCAAGCAGGGCGATGAAGAGGAAGAGAACTGCGTGGGTGGCCGCCGAGATCACCCACCAGGGCAGGGCGCCGACCCGGCGGGCCAGCCGTGCGGACCAGTTGGCCTCGCCATCCAGGGGGAGTGTCCCCTCGGCCTGCAGCTGTTCGGCCGGCAGTTGGCTCTGGACTTCCTCGATCGCGGAACGAAGGTCGGTGGACGTAGCCATCTTTCGCCTCCTCGCCGCCACTCTGGCCGGCGCAGATATGAACGCAAGAAAACACCATGGTTCACGGGAAAATGCCAACCAGTCAGCATTTCTAACACACAGGATAGCGTATCTTGCGAGACCTCCGGCAATATTGCGAACATTTCGGCATCGTATGGTGTATAGCGGTCTAGACCAGTTTGGAGGTCATGATGACCACGCGGGCAAGAGTTCCAGGACTCAAAGAGGATGAGGTTGCGGCCAGCATACGAAGACAGATAGCATTGGGTAAGCTGCTGCCCGGGGCCTGCCTGCCTTCTGAGCGTGAGCTCAGCCAGATGCTCAAGGTCAGCCGTGTGACTGTGCGCAACGGCCTGGGCAAGCTGGTCGCGGAGGGGCTGGTCAGGCGGCGGCCGGCGCGCGGCTACTTTCTGCGCTCGGCAGAGGAGGAATCCGGGGGTGACCGGCCGCCCGCACTGCTCTTCCTGCACAGCGAGCCGGAGACCCGCTACGACGCAAAGTACCACCCGGGACTCTGGGAGGGGGCGCGCGAGGAGGCCGCGCGTCACGGCCGGCTGACGGTGATCAGCCACATGGGCGAGCGCGACCTGGCTGCCGGGCGGGCCGCGGAGTTCGCCCGGGTGGCCAGCGGGATCCTCTGTGACCACGGCGAGCGCAAATCGGTCGCGGCGCTGCTGGCCGCCGGCCTCGCCGTGGTCCGGACCGGCTACCACGCCGATGGGCTGGCGGTTGACGCCATCGTGCAGGACAACGCCGGCGGCATCGCCCAGGCGGTGGCCTACCTCCACGACCGCGGGCACCGGCGGATCGGCTACCTGGACACGTCCGCGGACATGCATCGCATGGGGCGGCCGGCGCTCCACGCCGAGGCGCGCTGCTCGACGTTCGTCGGCGAGTGCAGCCGGCTGGGGATCGGTCCGGAGCGCGAACTCATCGCCGCCGTCCCGTGGCTGGGCGGCGAGGACCCGGTCCCTGCCGAACGCATCATCCGGGCCGGGGCCACGGCGATGGTCGTGCCCTTCCAGCCGCAGCAGGTCGGCGTGCTTCAGGCCATGAGAAACCTGGGCCTGGCGCCCGGCGGTGCCTTCGAGATGGTGGCCTGGGGGCTGGCGCCGGGCCTGTGGGACGGCCTGCCGGCGCCGGCGCACGTCGAATGGAGCCCGGTGCAGATGGGCCGGGAGGCCGTGCGCCGGCTGCTGCTGCGCATGGAGCGGCCGGACGTCGAGCCGGTCACCGTGGTCATCCCGGCCCGGCTGGTCGAGGGCGGGGCCCAGCCACGGAAGCAGGAGGAAGCATGAACTATCGTGCGGCTGCGTTCCTTGCGGCGGCGGCGTTCGGAGCCTGTGCTCTGGCGGGCGAGCCGACGGTGTCGGGCTTCGCTGCGAAGCCGGCGGTTACCAAGGACGGCGAGAAGCTGAAGATCGCCTTCGCCGTCTCCGCGCCGACCGACGTCGAGGTGGCGGTGCTCGACGCCAAGGGCGCGGTCGTCCGCCACCTGGCCGCGGGGCTCCTCGGCAAGGAGGCGCCGGCGCCGTTCAAGAAGGACGCGCTGGCCCAGGAGGTCGTCTGGGACGGCAAGGACGATGCCGGCAAGGCCGCCGCCGGCGGACCGTTCAAGGCCCGGGTGCGCCTCGGGCTCAAGTCGGAGCTCGACGCCATCCTCGGCTGGGACGGCCAGACCTTCGGCACCTGGCTGGTGGGCCTGGCAGTCGACGCCAAGGGCGAGGTCTACACCCTCGACGCCGAGGCGCGCATGAAGGTCTTCTCGCGAGAGGGCAAGTACCTGCGCACCATCATGCCCTACCCGGCGGGGCTCCCCAAGGAGCGGACCGCCTCGGTGGGGCAGCTGGAGGTCGACGGCCAGACCCTGCCGGTGGTCTACAACCTGCACCCCCCGGTGGCGACCGACGGCATCGCCTGCGTCTATCCCATGACCAACGGGCTGGTCAAGCAGAACATGGCCTTCACGGCCCGCGGCAATCTCGTCCTGGTCAGCGCCATGGGCACCTACGTGGAACACGGCCCGATGCGCCACCTCCTGACGGTCTCGCCGGCCGGCGGGGCGCCGGAGGGGCTGCCCTGCGTGGGGCCGAAGGTCCGCGAGGCGCCCGGCTACATCGGCGGCGCCGGAGAACGCGGCACGCCCTGGTTCGACCACCTGGCCGCCAGCCCCGAGGGCGAATGGATCTACTTCGTCCAGGCCTCGGACGCCTCGCGGCTCAAGCGCGCCCACGGCGTCTACCGTCTGAAGTGGAGCGATGCCAGGCTCGGCGAGCCCTTCGTCGGGCAGAAGGAGGCCGGCAAGGACGACGAGCACTTCGACGACCCCCAGGGCGTGGCCGTCGACAAGGCCGGCAACCTCTACGTCTGCGACCGGGGCAACAACCGCGTGGTCGTGTTCTCGGCCGAGGGCAAGCGCCTCGGGCAGTTCGCGGCCGACAAGCCCGAGCAGATCGCGGTGCACCCGCAGAGCGGCGAGATCTACCTGCTCTCCAGGCCCAAGCAGGCCAAGATGCTCCCCGACGCCACCACGGTGGTGCGCAAGTTCACGGCCTGGGGCAAGGGCGAGGTCAAGGAGCGGCTGTCCATGCCGCTCAAGAACACCGAGTTCATCGCGCTCGACCCGGCCGCCGAGCCGCCGATCCTGTGGGCCGCGGTCCAGCCCGGGTGGAACGCGATCATGGACGTGATGCCGCTGGTCGACCGCGGCGACAAGCTCGAGGCCGGTCCGCGTATCAACGGCCGCGACGGCCTGGAGTGCCCGGCGACCATCGCCGCCGACCCGGCCCGCGCGCGGCTTCTGGTCCGGGAGCGCGACCACAACCTCGGCCGCCGCGGCATGATTACCGTCGACCTGGCCTCCGGCAAGAAAGCACCGTTCATGAAGGACGGCAAGGGCCCAGGCGGCATGCCCGGGCTGGTCTTCGCGCTGGACCGGGACGGCAACATCTACGCCGGCCCGGACTTCGCCAGAGTGGGCCTCCACCGCTTCGGGCCCGACGGCGCGCCGCTGCCCTTCCCCGCGACCGGCAAGAACCATGTGGACTGGGACCCGGTGGAGGGCTCCAACCCCGCGCGGGGCATCGCCGTGGCTCCGAGCGGCGATATCTACATCATGTACAACAGCCGGCGGCACGAAGCCTGCCAGCTGGACGTCTACGGCCCGGACGGCAAGCTCAAGAAGGCCGGCATCATCGGCGGCATCGACCGGGGCGCGTGCGGCGTGGGCGTTGACGCCGCGGGCAACATCTACCTCGGGGCCAACCTCAAGACCAAGGAGCGGCCCTACCAGGACGGCTTCGCCGGCCAGGTGCCGGGCAGGAACTGGTGGTTCTGGTACGACGCCAAGAGCAAGCCGGAGCTGTTCGGAGACCGCCCGGCGCCGTGGATCTACCCCTACTACAACCCCTACCTCTACCACTGGGGCGGCATCCTGAAGTTCGGGCCGGAGGGCGGGGGCATCTACGGCCTGCGTCCGGCGAACAAGAAGGTCGAGGACCCCTTCACTGCGGCGGCCAAGGCGCCGGCCGGCGCGCAGGACTTCCAGGCCGCGCTCCTCGACGCCGATGTCAAGGTCAGCGGTCACCAGTGGTACCGGCAGGGCTTCGGGCCGGTGGCCAGCAACGTCTGCCGTTGGGGCGACCCGGGCTGCAACTGCGCGCTCGCCACTTTCGCGGTCGACGGCTTCGGGCGGACCTTCGCCCCCAACCCGTTCCGGTTCACGGTGGAAGTCCTGGATCCCGGCGGTAACATGTTCTCGCGCATCGGCGGCTACGGCAACGCCGACAGCCGCGGCGCCAAGAGCGCCGTGCCCAAGCCCGAGATCGCCTTCGCCCGGCCGAGCTTCGTGTCGTTGGCCGGGGACAAGCTCTACGTGTCCGACACGGTCAACCAGCGGATTGTGGTGGTCAAGCTGGGAGCGGCGGCGGAGGAGACGGTGGCGGTGCCGTGATTGGGACGAGCGTGTTTGGGTGTGTGGGTGTGGGTGAGCGGATGGGCACGGCCACCTTGGCCCTCAAACACTCGCATACTCACCCACCCACACACGCCCCCTCCCGACATGGAAGGATGGCAATGATGCGAATTACCCTGGCATGCGCGTTGGCCTGGAACCTGGCCGTTGCCTTCTCCTCCGCCGGTGAGCCGGAGGCGCCCAGGGTGCCGGTTGTCGCCCAGGCGCCGGCGGTCGACGGCGAGCTCGGCGACGAGTCCTGGAAGGGGGCCGCGGTCTTCAAGATCGACGGCTGGTGCGACGCGGCCCGCCGCGAGAAGGGCGAGAAGCCCAGGGACGCCGCCGAGGCCCGGATGGTCACCGACCGCGAGAACCTCTACGTCAGCTTCCGCTGCGAGGAGCCGCACGCCGACGGGCCCTGGCTCTTCGACGGGATCGACGCCAACCTCAAGAAGCGGAACTACCAGGTCCTGGCCGGGGACTACTGCGCGCTGGCCCTGGACCTGGGGCGGTTCGGCTTCTACAACTACTACTTCATCGCAGTCAGTCCCAAGGGCGAGATCTACCGCAGCTTCACCTGGCCGCACCGCTACGACCTGGTGCTGACCGAGGCCGGACTGCCGGCCGTCCAGGGCGCGGCCAGGATCGACAAGGCCGGCAAGTGCTGGACAGCGGAGCTCAAGATCCCGATCGCCGAGCTGCTGCGCCACCCCAAGGACGGCATCCCCAAGACCGTCGGCGCCGACCTGCGCCGGGTGCAGTGGGGCGCCGACCGCGGGCAGCAGAAGTTCGCGGTCTACTGGACGGGCATGGCCCTGGTCGAGAAGCGCGCCCAGAACCTCCAGTACGACCACATGGCCACCTGGCGGCCGCTCTTCAAGACCTACCCGGCCTACTCCACCGCCTATGCCTGCGGGGACGGCTGGACCCAGCTGGCCCTGCCTGAGGGGTTCGGCCCGATTTCGCTGGAGGCCGGCACCATCGACAGCCGGGTGATAAGCGGGCAGGGCGCCCGGCTGACCGGCCACGTGGCCGCCCGGGTGGGCTGGGACCTCTCCCGGCGCGACAAGATCGCCAGGGAGATGGACGCGCCGCGCATGGAGTACTGGGACGACCTGCGTCCGGAGCACCCCGCGGGCAAGCCCGAGATCGTGCCGGCGGAGGCGGCCGGCAAGGCCCGCGAGCCGGGGAGCTTCGCGGCCAAGCCCTCGGCCAAGGCCGTCGATGGCGCCAGGCGCATCGCCTTCAAGGCCGCCGCGCCGACCGACTGCGCCGTGGCGGTCCTGGACGCGCAGGGCAAGATCGTCCGGCACCTGGCCGCCGGAGTCCTGGGCGAGCGCGCCCCGGAGCCCCTGAAGAAGGGCACGCTCGAGCAGGAGCTGGAGTGGGACGGCAAGGACGATGACGGCAAGCCGGTGCCGCCGGGGGCCTACAGGGCCAGCGTGTCGCTGGGCCTGAAGGCCAGGTTCGACCTTGCCATCGAGCTCAAGAAGGAGTGGGTGGACAAGGACAAGTGGCCGGAGGGGCTGGACGTCGAGAATCTGCCCGCGCCGCCCGACGTCAGCAAGGCCTGGCCCCCGAGCCACAGCGGCTACGCCTTCGGCGGCGTCAACTTCCTGGGCATCGACCGCGCCCGCGAGGAGCTCTACGTCCAGAACCGCTTCGTCCACGACGGCGCCAGCGGCAAGCTGCTGCGCGAGTACAAGCCCGCCGGCCCGCCGGGCGCGCCCTTCGGCGGGCGGTTCGGCAACGGGGAACTGGCCGTCGGGCCGGACGGGCTGATCTGCATGTCCGGCTCCAACGAGCTCTGGCGCTTCGATCGCGAGGGCAAGCCGGCCGACTTCCCGGCGGTGGGGCGCTGCTTCATCCCCGAACTCTGGGGCGGGCACGCCAACCCGCACCGCGGCCTGGCCGCCGGTCCCGACGGCAGCATCTACAAGCTGCACCATTACCTGACCCACTCCAACACCTCCCACCAGGTCACCCGGATCGGACCCGACGGGCGCATCAAGGCCTACGGGTTCATCGAGCTGCACTGCCCGGCGGCCGGGGTCAAGGTCGACCGGAGGGGCAACGTCTACGTGGGCGTCACCGTCCAGCCCGCCGGCGCCATGCCGCCCGGGGACCTGGCCGGGAAGCTCCCCGAGGAGCTCCGCGCCAAGTACCCGCGGCTCTACGGATCGATCCTGAAGTTCGGCCCGGCCGGCGGCGCGGTCCGGCCCGAGCCCAAGGGCGAACTGGTTTCGCCGGGGGCCCGGGGCATGGAGCCCTTCACGGCCGAGGGGGCCCTGTGGGCCCGCCCCGGCTTCTCGCCGATCCTCTCGCGCATCGCCGACAAGAGTGGCGGCCCGGGCTGCGCCTGCCGGAACGGCCGTTTCGACCTGGACGACTTCGGGCGGCTGTTCGTCCCCGACGCGGTCGGCGGCCGCGTGGAGGTGCTCGACGCCAACGCCAACACCGTGATCCGGTTCGGCAGCCGCGGCCGGCCGGATGCCGGCGGGACCGAGCTGGGCTGGGGCACGCAGGTGGCCGTCTCCGACCAGGCCTGCTACGTGGCCGACTACCTGCGCCACCGCGTGGTCCGCGCCAAGCTGGAATACGACGCCCGGGAGACCTGCCCGCTGCCCTGAGGCGGCGGGGCCGAGGATGAAGGAGATGCTTGATGCTGCTGCGATCCCGAGCAGTCCAGGCCGCGGCCGTGGCCGGGGCGGTCCTGGCCATTGGTTGGTCTGCGGCCCGGTCCGCTGAGGTTCCCGTGGTCGAGAACCCGAGAATCACCACGGACCAGTCGGTGGACTGCTCCACCGTCGACGGCATCCTCAAGGGCATCATCCGCGACGGCATGACCGACGAGGAGAAGGTCCTGGCGGTCTTCAACTTCGTACGCCGGGTCATCTACCACGGCGATGGTCCGCGGGAGGAGGCCTACAACCTCTTTCGCATGATCAATGTCCACGGGCACGGCAGCTGCCTGCGCCAGACCACGCCGATGTGGGTGCTCTTGAGCAAGCTCGGCTACAAGTGCCGCGGCTGGGCCACCGGCGGGCACCACTGCATCCAGGTCTTCTACGGCGAGCGGTGGCACCTGCTCGACCCGCACATGAACTTCTACGTCTACGACCGCGGCGAGCCGCGGGCCATCGCCAGCATCGAGCAGATCCGGGCCGACCTGACCCTGGCCAGCGACGCGGTCAAGGAGAACCGCGCCTGCCCCGGCTTCCTGCTCTGCGGTGACGGCGTCTCGACCTTCGCCACCAAGGACGGCTGGGAGGACCTGGGCGACTTCCCCGAGGGCAAGAAGTACACGCCGGTCATCAACGAACCCTTCGGCGGCATCGCCCTGCGCCGCGGCGAGACCTACATCCGGACCTGGATGCCCGGGCCGTACTGGTACCAGAAGGGCTCTCCCAGGAAGGGCGAGGCGCCCCGCCACGGCTGCGGCGGCGCCGACCGCAAGGACGCGGTCAACTGGCCGCTCTACGAGCCGCACGAGGCCAACGGAAAGTTCCGCCACTGGGGCGCCGGCCGGCTGGTCTACGCGCCGGACCTCAAGGGCGACCACTGGACCGACGCGGCCGTGGAGAAGACCAACCTGGCCGGCGGCAAGGAGGGCCTCGCGCCCGCCGAGGCCGGCAAGGACGGCGAGGTCGTCCTCGCGGTCAACTGTCCGTACGTGATCACCGCCGGGGAGCTGAAGCTCTCTGCCAGCGGTGAAGGCAAGCCAGCTGCCGCGGTCAGCCGCGATGCCGGCAAGACCTGGCAGGCGCTGGAGCTCGCCGCCGCCGACGGCAAGCTCACCAGCCTCTTCCGCGAGCAGGTCGACGGTTGCTTCGAGGGCTACCGGCTGAAGCTGACGATCCCGGCGAAGACCGCGGTGGCCTCCCTGGAACTGACCAGCCACTTCCAGCTCAATCCGTACTCGCTACCGTATTTGGTGCCGGGAAAAAACGTCATCCGGGTCGAGGCCGCGCGCTTCGGCGCGCCGCTGGCCCTGACCTACAACTGGGCGGAGGGCGAGGGCTGGAAGGACGCCAAGTCGGCGACCAAGACCTTCGAGAAGAGCGGCACGTTCGAGATCGAAACCATCGGGCCAAAATACCCGCGGATGACTTCGCTGGTCTTACAAGTCGCGCCCTGAAGGGCCGCCCGTCCCGTCAGGGGCATCGTGCCCTTCGAGGGCACCAAGGTCTTCCCGCTCTTCCCGTTCCTGTCGGCGCCGGAGCGCCAGGCCGGTTGACTGGCCGGCGGCATATGTCCCCCGCCGCGCGTCGTTGGCCTCGCTCTGGCCCAAGGAGGTCGGGGACAAGGTGCTCAGGAACTGGACGGAGTACGGATATCCCGCGGAGGAGTAACGGCCGACGAACGACGAACCGCAGAACACCGAATGTCGAATGTAGAATGATGAAGTACTTCTGACTTCTTCATTCAGTGTTCGACATTCTGCGGTTCGCTGTTAGTCAGGCTCCGGCCAGTGCAACTAGCCTCTTGCGAAGCGTCTCCACTCCGGCGTCCGCCGGGTCGCAGGCGGCGGCGAGCTTCGTGGTGAAGTCGCCGGCAGCGCGGCCGTCGAGCGACCGACGGATCTTGGCGAGCACCGAGCGCAACTTGTCGAGGCGCGAACGCCTGTCGGCTTCGTGATCATCGGACGCCGTCCGCCCCTCCAATCCTTCGAGGAACGGCAGCCGGGCCGCGGCGCACAGGCCTACGTTCTCCGGTGCGAGCCCGAGCCGGACCAGAGCCTCGACGCTCGATCGCCAGGCCTCGGCGAAGCCGCTCCGGCTCCAGAGCGCCGACAGGTCGACGGTGTCCACCTGGTTGAAGACCAGGACCGTCCGCCTGAGGAGCTCCGGCCGGCGGCGGAAAGCCTCCTCCACCCAGGGCTCGAGCGCGAAGGGCTCGGGGAGTGCCACGATCACCAGGACGTCGGCGTGAGCCGACTCGCGGAGGATCAGGTCGGCGCGGCGGGCGTTGTGGAAGGTCGGGATCCAGGGCGAGTCGACGAGCTCGGGGGGCGAGCCGCCCCAGCGCTCCGTCCGGCGCACCAACTCCACGAGCGAGAGCGCGAGCAACCGCCCGGCGTCGAGCGTCCGGCCGTCGGCGCGCAGCCGGCCCATGAGGTGCTCGTGGCGCGTCTCCCAGGGCGCCTCGACCGCGCCGCCCGGGCGGTAGTCGCCCGAGTCGATGAAGGCCAGGAACTGCTCGAGCTTCTCGACGTGATCCATGGCCGGCTCGTGGAGGACGTGAACACCAGGCCGTTCGGCGAAGAGCCGCCGGACGGTCGCCGCCGCCCAGCGGACCCGGTCGCCGGCCGACAGCTCGTCGAGCCGCGTGCCGAGCAGCCCCGCGGCCTCGCGGACGACTTCCTCCAGCCGGTGATAGGCCAGGTCCCGCGAGGCGTAGTCGAGCGCCGCCTCGCGGTCCAGGTAGCGCAGGACGATCCGCCGGTCGGCCTCGCCGGCGGCCGGCGCGCGGACGAGCGTATTGGTCTGAGTGCAGTCGCGCACCGCCGTGGGCAGGAGCTCCGAGTCGCCCCACAGCGCCGCGACCAGGCTCGACTTGCCGGTGCTGCGCAGGCCGGAGACGAGGATGCGCGGGGGGCGGGGGGCGGAGGCGGTCACGGCACCTTGCCTTCGGTCAGCTCGGATCCCGTCTTTCCGCCGCGGTCCAGAAGAAGCTTCTCGATTTTCGAAAGGTTGTGGCGCCTAGCCAGGTCCAGGGCGGTCTCGCCCTTGCTCGTCCGGGCGTTGATGTCGGCGCCCTTGTCGAGGAGCGCGGCCACGATCTCGGCGTGGTGCGGCTCGTAGTCGACGTCCGTGTGGCTGTGCCGAACGGGGACAAAGTTCACTGCGTAGTGCAGGGGAGACATGCCTTCTCTCCCCTTGCTCGCCACCGCTGTGTTGGGCTGGGCGCCCCTGGCAAGAAGCACCTTGGTCACTTCTACCGAGTGGGTCATCGCGGCATAGTGAAGGGCGGTGAGTCCGTCATCGGTCTTGGCGTTAACTTCCGCCCCTTTGTCCAGGAGGAGGCCGACGACGTCCGCGCAATCCTTGCCGTCGCGAGCCGCGTAGTGGAGGGGCGTCCCGTCCCATGAGTTGCGCACGTTCGGGTCCGCACCGGCGGCCAGGACAATTTCGACCACTTGCTTGTTTCCTCCGCGTGCAGCTTCATGTAGAAGGCTCACTTTGTCGCATCGCTCGTTCGGATCGCCGCCCCTTTCCAGGAGGAGTTTCACGACGCTTGGGTGTCCGTGCGAGGCAGCCAGGAACGAAGGCGGCCAGCCGCCTGGCTCGTGAACCGGGGCGCCGTGATCCAGCAGCAGCCGTGCTACGGCCTCAAATCCCTGGTCCGCTGCCGCCCCCAATGGCGTGAGATTGAAACCGCCACGGATGTCCAGCTTGGCGCCACGTTCAAGCAGATAGCCTACCACTCTTACTCGGTTGGTGTTGACCGCGTAATGCAGCGGGGTATTTGCGCCACCGGTCCTGATGTTGATGTTGCGCATCTCCGCTAGCTGTGCGATGATCTTGTCATCACTATTCCCTCTCTCAAACATGTTGTCCCAGCGCTGAAGCTCTGCCCACTCGCGCTGGAGCGTCAGGATGCACCCGGTAGCTGATATGACGGTTAGAATCAGGAGAAAGGCTCGCATCGCAGCACCTATCCTCTCGTCCAATGCCACGTCTCGAACCGGTAGCCGCGGTTCTCCTCCGGGCGTCGTCTGGCGACTGCCCGGCTCATCCGACTCTTCCCGTGTTGATAGACTCCTCCAGAGTTGCGAGTCCCCGCAGGATCGCGTCGAAGGTCGGTTTCATTCCGAAGAGCATGGCCTGCATGTCCAGGTAGTCCCGACGCAGGTCGTCGCGATGATGCGCCGACGGTAGCAGTCGCAGGCTGTCGGGCTTGGCTGCCTCGTACCTGGCCCACCGGCAGCGGTAGAACTTCATCTTGAACTCCACCACGTCCCGCAGCAGATCGAGGCGGCCCAGCGCGGCGCCCCTAATCGGGAGAAGGCTCAAGCGGTAGGTGTCGTAGTAATGGCGGGAGTAGTGCGCCGGCACCGGACTCTCCGGTCCGCGGTGGGCCTCCTGATGGAGGATGGTGATCTTCTCCCAGAAGGTGCGTTCGGCCGCGATGGTCCGGACCGAGGTGTCAGGCTTCTTGAAGACGCCCGGAAAGCGCTCGGCCGCATAGGGGCGGATGCTCCGCGCCTCGTTGGGGACCCAGTCGGCGAGCGGACCGATCTCCAGCCGGATCTGCGGCCGGATCGCTCCCAACGAGAAGGCGCGCGGATAGGTGATGAGCACTTCCTGCTTCTCGGCGTCAACTTCCATGGCCGCGCCGGCGCGCTCGGCGAGGTCGCGGCGCAGGACCGGGGCAAACTCCGAGGCGAGGAACTCTTCCGTCTTCAGATTGGCGTGCTTGCCGAAGGCGTCTTGCTGGGTCGCGCTGCGCTCCTCCCATGGCTCATCCTGGGAGAATCCTAGCATCCGCCAGTCCAGGATGAGGTCCACGTCTTCAGAGAAACGCTCGATGGCCCCGAACGCCTTCGACAGGCTGGTGCCGCCCTTGAAGGCCATCGTGGACTTCCAGGGGCTGTCTTGAAAAAGGTAGTCGAGAACCCAGCAGACCCAGAAGTCTTTCTCGATGATGGCCTCGTGCACCCGCATGGCCTGCGCGGCGGCCCGGAACAGCTCGGTCCGGTCACGCTCCGCACGGCGTGCCAAGTCACGCACGGCGCGAAGTCCCGGCCGCCAGCTCCTTGATGATCTCGTAGACCCACGAGGTGACGTACCGTGCCTCGCGGGCCGCGCGCTTGAGCTTGCCCGCGTCGAGCCGGGCGCGGATCTTGCCCAACTGGGCCGGCCCGACCTCGTCCTTGCCGAGGGTCTTCAGTGCCTGGGTCAGCAAGGCAGTCTCGGGGGAAAGCGCGGTCGTTTCCTTGTTGGTCCGGTGCTTGAAGACGAGCGTGCCCCCGCTCCACTCGAGCGTCTTAGAAGGGCCGTCGCTGAAGTACTGCCACTCGGCTGGCACCTGCGTGGACAGCCCGAGGAGGTTGAGGGCGGTGTTCCCCGACGGCAGGATCGTCCAGCCGTGTGCCCGCGCAATGGCCCTGGCAATGGCATCCGGATCGGCGCTGGCCGGAGCCTTGAGGATGTCGCTGAACGGAGGATAGTCGTAGACGCCTCGCGCGAGGCGGCGGATCGTGCCTGCTCTGGTCAGGCGGGCCAATGCCTGCCGGACGGTTTCGTGACTGGCAACGTCGAGGAAGTCCTTTGGGGTGAACACGCCACCCCTGCCGTTGCCGTAGATGCGCGCACGCACTTTCTGAGCAGCAGCTTGCGCGGGCTTCCTTGATATTTTCATGTCACGAATAATACATACTTTTCGTGACGCGGTCAAGGGCATTTCCGGCCGCCGTGGGCAGAAGCTCCGAGTCGCCCCACAGCGCCGAGACCAGGCTCGACTTGCCGGTGCTGCGCAGGCCCGAGACTAGGATCCGCGGGGGGCAGAGGCGGTCACTTGGGGGGCTCCTCGCAGCGGATCCTCTTGAGAGACTCGGCAGCGGCGGCGCGTACCATCCCATTCTCATCAGCCAATGCTGACTGCAGGGCGGGGACGGCAGCGGCAGCCCGGGGACCGATATTGCCCAGGGTCAGCGCGGCATACGTGCGCGTGCCCGGATCGCACCGGGTCAGGACTTTGGCCAGTCCCGGCACCGCGGGAGCAGCCCCGGGGCCGATCATCGCCAATTCCGGGACAGCCCAGGCCACCGTTTCGTCGTCCGGGTCTTCAAGGGCGTCAGCAAGAGCCGCGATCACGTCCGGCAAATTCCCGCCAACCTGTCGGAGCGTTATGATGGCCACCCGGCGCTCAATGGGCTGCTCGCCATGTTTGGTCGTCTCGATAATTGCCGGAAGCGCGTCGATGGCCTCCGCCTTGAGCAGGCCCAGAGCCCGCATGGCGTTGTGGCGTTCCAGGAGTTCGCTTGATTGCAGGTAGCGAATGAGGTCCGGCACGGCCGGCCTGCCGCACGCTCCCAGGAACCAAATGGCCTCGTTTCTGTACGGGCGCTGCAATGCCAGATACCGGCGCAATAGTCGGAGAGTTCTCTCCGGCCCGCCGAGCTTCTTCGCCGCACCATCGAAATCGGGGAACCATAGGCTGCCGGGGCGCGGGGCGAGTTCGGCAATGAGCACCTTCTCGACGCGATGCATCGCGTAGGCTTCGGTTCCGAGCCAGGTCAGGGCGAGCGCCAGCACGATGCCCGCCGACCACAGCGCCATCGGCAGCCAGGTGCGCGGCCTGGCCGCATGAGGCTCTCCGCCGGAGTCCAGGCCCTGCCCCATCCTCCCCTCCCCTGCCCCGCTCCGCCCACGGCTGTTCCCTGCCACCGGCGATGAACGCCGACGCGGGCGCCCCGGAACATCCGGGGCTGCCCCATCATAGCCATGACTCAACCTGGGCACACCGCCGTTTCGTGACCGGAGCGCATCGGCGTTCACCGCCGATCTACCGCGCCACTGCAACCGCTCCTCCGCCCCTCCGCCTTGACTTCATCGGGGCCCAAGTTACCATCGTCTCCCGACGGGGAAAGCGGTCAGCTCCCCCGGCGGGAGGTCGCCTTGGACATATCCAGGTTTCTCGACGGGGTCAAGGCCAGCGCCCAACGGGATTTCTCCCAGAAGAAGCTGATTCTCGCGTACCGGGAGTTCCTGGAGCTCTTCGCCGCCGACCCCGTGCGGCTGAGCCGCTCGGCGGTGCAGTACCTGGCCGACGTCTTCGAGCACTTCGGGACCGAGAACGTCCCGGGGCTGGGCGGCCGGCCGACGCAGCGCCACAGGCTCTTCGATGCGGCCTTCGACGGCGGCGAGCGCCCGGTCTTCGGCCAGGAGGCCGTGCAGCAGGACTTCGCCGCGCGGGTCCGGGGCTTCGCCCAGTCCGGCCAGGCCAACCGCCTGATCGTGATCCACGGCCCCAACGGCTCGAGCAAGACCTCCCTGGTCGACTGCGTCTTCCGGGCCATGGAGCATTACTCCCACGAGCCCGAGGGCGCGCTCTACACCTTCAACTGGGTCTTCGTCGACCGCGAGGAATCCTCCGGGCGCATGGGCTTCGAGCGCGCGCCGACGGTCGACCGCGGCGAGAGCCTGGCCCACGTCGACGGCAAGGAGATCTCCTGCCGGATCCCCTGTGAGATGCGCGACAATCCGATCTTCCTGGTGCCCCCCGAGGAGCGCGGCGCGCTGCTCGACGAGCTGGCCGCGGGGCTGGGCGGCGGGCGCGCGGCGGCGCGGCTGGCCTCGGTCGGGCTGCGCCACGGGGCGGTCTGCCCCAAGTGCCGGCAGATCTACGACACGCTGCTGGCCGCCTACGGTGGCGACTGGCAGCGCGTGATGCGCCACGTGCAGGTCGAACGCTTCTTCATCTCCCGGCGCTACCGCGAGGGCGCCGTGTCCATCCAGCCGCAGGGCGTGATCGACGCCGGCGTCGAGCCCTACATGCCCGAGCGCGGCCCGGGGCTGCCCACCGTGCTCCAGGGCCTGCAGCTTTACGCGCCCGCGGGCGACCTGGTCGACGCCAACCGCGGCATGGTCGAGTACAGCGACGTGCTCAAGCGCCACATGGAGGCCAACAAGTACCTGCTGCACACCGCCGAGCGCGGCACGGCCTCGCTGCCCCGCTACGAGGCCCACCTGGACATGGTCATGACCGCCACGGCCAACGAGCAGCAGCTGACCGCCTTCAAGGCCCACCCCGACTTCAACTCGTTCCGCGGCCGGCTTGAGCTGGTGCCCTGCCCGTACCTGCTGGAATACGGCAAGGAGGCGCGCATCTACCGGGAGTTCCTGGCCAGGTCGGTCCGCGACCGGCACGTGGCCCCCGGCACGGCCGAGTGCGCGGCCCTCTGGGCGGTGCTCACCCGGCTGCGCCAGCCCGATGCCGACCGCTTCGAGGGGCCGCTGGCCGCGGCGGTGCGCAAGCTCAAGCCCATCGACAAGGCCCGGCTCTACGACTCCGGCCGGCTGCCCGCCGGCCTCGACGAGCGCCAGCGCCGGGAGCTCGCCGGCGCCGTCGGCCAGCTCGCGCGCCAGCACCGCGAGCAGGCCGTGGAGTTCGAGGGCCAGGTCTGGGCGGCCTACGAGGGCGCCTTCGGGGCCAGCCCCCGCGAGATGCAGCTGATCCTGGCCGACGCCGCCGCGGGGGAGGGCTGCCTGACCCCGCTGAAGCTGCTCGACCGCCTGGCCGAGTTCGTCAAGCAGGTCTCCACCTACGACTTCCTGCGCCTGGAGGCCGAGGGCGACTACTTCAAGCCCGCCGAGTTTGTCGAGACCGTCCGGGAGGAATACGCCGAGACCGTCTGGCGCGAGGCCTCCTCGGCCGCCGGCATCGTCGAGGAGTCCGAGTACCGGCGGCTGATGCGCGACTACTTCGTGCACGTCCGCGCCTTCGTCTCGGGCGACAAGATCCAGAACGCCGCCAACAACCGCTGGGAGCCGGCCAGCCAGGAGCTGATGCGCTCGGTGGAGTCCCGTCTGGGCATCGACGGCGAGACCGACGACTTCCGCAAGGGACTGGTCACCCGGGCGGCGGCCTGGAGCCTGGACCACCCCGGCGACAAGCTCGACCCGCTGGCCGTCTTCAGCGAGCAGTTCGAGATGCTCCGGCTGAGCTTCCTGGCCGAGCAGCGCCGCACGGTCAAGACGGTGCTGGATGCCGTGCTGCGCCTGGGCACCGACGAGGAGAAGTCCCTGCCGGCCGACCAGCGTACCCGCGCCGAGGCCGCCCGCAAGTCCCTGCTAGCCGCGGGTTACTGCCAGGACTGCCTCAGGGAGATGGCGGCGTTCGTCCTCCGTCGGATAGAGGCGGCCGAGGACGGCCAGGACAAATGATGAGGCTGGGACAAGCCCGTAATAAGGCCCCGTTACGCCAAGGAGACAGCCATGCCAGACGCTCCGGACTATGAAGAAGCCATCGGCCTCCTGAAGATCAACAAGGATCTGGGCTGGGCCCTGGACAACGAGCTCCGCGAGAAGTGCCGCAGCCTGATAGACTCCAAGGCAGTCAATCTGACCATCGATCTCAGCGCAGCGACACACGTCTGCAGCGCCAATCTGGTGGTTTTGGCTTACGCGAGCGCGCTGGCCGCCAAGCAGAAGAAGGCGCTCAAGATAATAGTATCGTCGCAGGTGTCCAGGGCCTTCCGGGCAGCAGGGCTGAACGAGGTCATCGACATCAAGGTAGTATAGAAGATCGCGCCAAACGTCGCATCGGCGCATTTTGCGAACATGAGCGTATAAGTAACGTATGCGCATGCATATCTCGGAGTGTTTGTAACCCTAATTTTTCTATGGATTTGTGTTGACTTCAACGTCTTCCTCAATAGACTTGCCGTGCCCATGATGCGTAGAAAGAACAAGCATTGCGCTTTGGAGCCGGTGGTGGTGAAGGCGCTGGTTCTAATGCTGAGCGTAGCGGTGGTGACAATGTCCGGATGTGGACAGGACACCCCCGAGCCGACTCAGTCCAATCTGGCGCACCTGATGGACACCGGACGCCTGGCTGACGCCGAGGCCATGTGCCGCAGCGTCCTGAGCAAGAACCCGGAGGACGCCGAAGCTCGCGGCAGCCTCGCTAAAGTCCTGTGTTTGCAGGGGGATGAGCTTCTGGGCAAGGCTGGTTTCTTTGCCCGGACAAGCGGTGGACATAGGGAGCCGATCACGGCGCCGAAGTACGCGGAAGCCAGGAAGCTCTTCGAGTCGGCACTGGCTGAAGCCACCGAGGCACTCCGCAAAGAGCCGAATAACGGCAGGATACGCGGAACCTTGGGGCTCGCTCTTTACCGCACCGGCAAGACCAAAGAGGCGGTCGACGAGCTCAAGGCCGCGCTGAAGGACCTGAAGGACGACCTGAGGGCGGCGGAGGTTCAGAACACCCTGGGGGTGATCAGTTACGACGAGGGCAAGTCCGGCGAGGCGCTGAGCTACTACCAGGCGGCGCTGTCGCTGGACAACACGATGCCGGAGGTCTGCTACAACCTGGCGGTGCTCTACCACGACGAGTACGCCAGGCTGGGCAGGGCGGAGGCCCGGGAGGCCGCCCTCCGCTACTACCAGCTCTTCCGGCAGTACAGCAAGGGCGCCAGGGATGAGCAGATCGAAAAAGCCATCGGAGAGCTCGAAGACCGAGGCCGGGCGGACGGAAAGCCCGAGGCGGCCGGGAAGAAGTGAGGGTCGGAACATGATACTGCCCGAGGGCGGCAAGACCGTCAACTACTACTACGAGGTGCTGGAAGTCAAGCCCACCTCGCCCCCCGAGGAGATCAAGAGCTCCTTCCGGCGGCTGGCCAAGCGCTTCCACCCGGACCGCAGCCGCGAGGCCGGCACCGACGACAAGATGCGCCTGATCATCAAGGCCTACGACGTGCTCATCAACGAGAACGAGCGCAGGCTCTACGACCAGCACCTCCGGCAGGAGGCCGAGAAGAACCGCGACCCGTACCGCGAGCACCTCAAGAGCAAGCCAGACGACCCGGCGGCCCAGGCGCGCCTCATCCTCTACAGCCTGCTCAACGAGGCCGGCGACGAGGCCATCAAGATCTACGAGCGGATGAAGTCCAAGTACGAGGGCTTCGACCTGGCCAACTACCTCGAGGAGAAGGACTACCTGGACTGCGAGTTCCTGCTGGGCGAGGCCTACGAGTCGGCCGGCAAGTGGGAGAAGGCCCTGGACCTCTACGAGCGGGTCTACGCCGAGGAGCGGGAGATGCCCGTCCGCTTCTTCCTGGAGGAGGTCAAGGACCGCATCCGGGACATCTACTGCAAGCGGCTGGCCCGGGCGCTGCCCTCGCTCGACGCCGTCAAGATCTACCAGAAGGTCCTGGACATGGGCCTGGCCAAGAAGGCCGAGGCCTACATCCACAAGAAGATCGCCGAGAGCTACCACAAGTTCGGCGACTTGCGCAAGGCCAAGCACCACCTGGCCATGGCCTTCGAGCTCGAGCCGAGGCTGAAGGGCGCGCAGAAGATCTGCGAGAAGCTCGGCTACAAGCGTCCCAAGTCGGCGGGCCGCGGGGGCAAGAGCTGACCGACCGCCGGGTGCAAGTCTGGTTCATGGAGGCGAGCAGGTGAACAGGAGAGCAGGGGACCGCAGGCGAGGCCTTCGTCTTCTACTGCTCGCCTGATCGACTGCTCGCCTGCTCCGCCGGCGCAAGCCGGCATGGGGGGAGGGGCGCCCCGGGAGACCGGGGCGCCCTGATTTTTGCCGCCCTCGCTATCGGTATCGCTATCGCAATCGGTATCGCGTTCGCCCGCCACGGCGGGTAGAATCCGACATCGATACCGATGGCGATACCGATAGCGAGGGCGATGGGGCGCGCCGGATGAGGAGCGTGGCCCCGGGGGCCGGTTGCCGGTTTTGATTGGCGGAGGAAAGGGCTATGCCGGAGATGGATCAGGGCTTGACTCAAGCTCTCTCATCGCCACCGGGCGAAACTGGTCCGTCATCGGGAAAGCCGCCGTCGACGCCAAAACCGGGATGGGGCCTCCGGGCTGCCCCATGGGTCTTCCTTGCCCTTCTGGCGGTGTACATCGCTGGCCTTCTTCAGCCAGCCAGGGGGAAGATCAGGGAGGGCGCCAAGCGTACAGCTTGCAAGAGCAGCCTCCGGCAGATCGGCATCGCTCTTCATCTGTATGCGGAGGAGAACCACGGCCGCCTTCCAGCTAGTCTGGCTGAACTCCATCCGGCGTACGCCGACAGCGCTAAGATCTTCAGTTGTGCATCCAATCCCTCTTCTTGGAAGGACTTCGAGTTTGGTGGCAAGGTGACCGAGAAGAGTTCGAGCTACACGTACATCCCCGGGCTGACCTTGGCCATGCCCGGCACCTTCATCGTTGCCCATGATAAGTCGCTTGCGAACCACCAGCAAGGCCGGGCCGTCCTCCTCGTCAATTCCGAAGTTGTGTGGTGGCAAACCGCGAACGAGGCTCAGGAGGCGCAGTTCCACCGCCGCTTGGCTCTCCAGGCCGAGGCCGTCGCCAAGTGGCGCGCCTCCGGCAAGCCCGCCGAGGCCATTGGCGAGTTCATGAGTCCGGAGCTCAAGGCGTTGCTGGGCGGGTAGGAGATGGGTAGCATGATCGCCATGCAGCGCAAACTCCTTCCCGGCACCGACCTGGCGGTCTCGCCGATCTGCTACGGCGCGGGCTCGTTCGGCGGCAACCTGGACCCGGGGAAGGACGCCGACCGGCTGCTCGGCATCTACCGCGACGCCGCCGGCAACTTCCTGGACACCGCCCACTGCTACGCCTTCTGGACGCCGGGGGGCGCGGGCTGCAGCGAGCGCTTCCTGGCCGGTTACGTCCGCCGGAACGGGTGCCGCGATCTGGTCATCGCGACCAAGGGCGGCCATCCCGGCGCCCCGGGCTACCGCACCGTCGAGCACTGGCTCAGTCCCGCGCGGATCGAGGCGGACGTCGACGACAGCCTCGGGCGGCTGGAGGTCGAGCGCATCGACCTCTACTGGCTGCACCGCGACGAGACCGCCCGGCCGGTCGCCGAGATCATCGAGACCCTGAACCGCGAGATCTGGCGCGGGCGCCTGCGCTGGCTGGGAGCGAGCAACTGGCGCCCGGAGCGCATCGCCGAGGCCAACGCCTACGCCCAGGCCCACGGGCTGCGCGGCTTCGTCGCCAGCCAGCCGGAGTTCAGCCTGGCCGTGAAGAACACGCCGAACCCCGCCCCGACCGCCGACGCCTCCGGCGGCAACGTGATGCTCTTCCTCGAGGAGCCCGACCAGGCCTGGCACCGCCGGACGCAGCTGCCGGTCGTGCCCTACACCTCGACGGCCGGCGGCTACTTCGCGAGCGGCGGGCAGTCGGCCAAGAAGGCCTTCGACAACGAGGTGAACCGCCGGCGGCTGGAGCGCGCGCAGGCGCTGGCCCGGGAGCTCGGCGTCACGGCGGGCCAGGTGGCGCTGGCCTGGCTCATGGGCCAGGACTTCCCGGTCATTCCCATCGTCGGGGCCCGTAACCCGGAGCACCTGAGCGAGGACCTTGGCGCGGCCGAGGTCCGGCTGACGGCAGAGCAGATCCGGTCGCTGACCGGGGGATCCTGAGACCGCCGCCGCCGCCGGCTTCCTGCCTCGTTCTTCTGGCTTCTGCCTCTATCTACCTCCGCCCGGTCCTGAGCCGCAGCGTCTTGACCTCGAACGGCCGGAACTCCAGCCGGACCTCGCCGTTCTTGACCGCCAGGCGGCGCGGCTTGCCCTCGAGCATGTCGGTCTCGAAGGCGGCCGTCACCGGCAGCGCCAGGGCCAGCCGGCAGGCCACCCGCGAGCGCTTGGATTCGTAGAGCCTGAGCACCAGGTCGCCGCTGCCGTCCTCGGCGAGCTTGACGGTCTCGAGGACGACCTCCGGGCGGTCCACCCCGACCAGGGACTGCTCCCCGCCGTCGCCCGGCCGGACCGAAACCGGCACGTTCAGGTCGTAGGCCTGGCGGACCACGTCGCTGGCCAGGAACGGCCCGTCCCAGGCCAGGAAGGCGTAGGTGAACTCCTGGCGGCCCTGGTCGGCGCGCATGTCGGGTGCGAGCGGCGAGCGCAGCAGCGTCAGGTTGATGCTCGAGCCCGCCACGTCCACGCCGTACTTGCAGTCGTTGAGGACCGCGGCGCCGCGGTTCTCCTCGGCCAGCGCCGTCCACTTGTGGGCGGAGACCTCGAAGCGGTCGACGTCCAGTTGCCGCGACTGGTGGGTCGGCCGGCGCAGGTGCCCGAACTGGATCTCGTGGATGGCCTCGCTGCTGACCACGGTCGTCGGGAAGGCGACCTTGAGCAGTTTGTGGCGCTCGCGCCAGTCCACCGTGGTGACGAACTCGACGCGCCGGCTGCCCGCGGCCAGGCGGATCTCCTGGACGAGCTTCGACCCGCCGAAGCGCCGCTCGACCCCCAGGATGGCCACGGCCGGGCCGCGGGAGAGGACCCGGACCCGGGCCTCCCCGCCCAGGGACACCGGCTGCAGCTTGTAGTTGCTGTCGATGTCCCAGGCGTCGAAGCTGCTGGGCACGTCCTTGTAGAGCCTCAGGCTGTTCAGGGGCGCGGCGGCCAGCTCCCGGCCGCTGGCCTTGTCGAGCAGGCTCGTGATCTCGCCCAGGGCATTGAGGCGCAGCCGCAGGTGCTCGTTCTCGATCCGGGTCGGCTCGGCCCGCAGCTCCGAGGCGTGCCGGGCGGCCGGAGCGCGGCGCAGCGTGGTCCAGCCGATCGAGGGCACCTCCGGCACGGCCGCGTGGGGCGCGCCGCCGATCTTCTGGACGGCGAGGGCGCGGCCGGCACCGTCGACCGCCCCGGCCCAGCCCTTGGGCAGGGGCACCAGCGCCGGGCGGCTCCAGGACAGCGAGTTGAATACGGTCAGGGCGTCGGCTGATTTCGCGACCAGTGCGCCGGCCGCGCCGGCCGCGATCCGCCCGGCTTCGGCGGCCACGCGGGCGTGGTCACGCTCGGCCTCCTGGTAGACCCGACCGATGGACGAGCCCGGAATGATGTCGTGGAACTGGTTCAAGAGCACCGTCTGCCAGAGCTCCCGGAAGCCCTCGGCCGGGTAGCGCCGGCCAGCCAGCGTCGCCACCAGCGCCGACCACATCTCCGCCTCGCGCAGCGCGAGCTCCGACTTGCGGTTGCCGCGCTTGGTGCGCGCCTGGGTGGTGTAGGTTCCGCGGTGGCACTGGTAGTAGAGCTCACCGACGTAGGCCGGGAGCTTCGCGCCGCGCTTAAGTTCGTCGCGGAAGAAGTCGAGCGGATGGGCCATCTTGGTCCGGGGCACGCCCTCCAGGTCCTTCTCCCGACGCAGGAACTCGAGGTGGTCGCGGGTCACCCCGCCGCCGCCGTCGCCGTGGCCGAAGGGGAACAGGCGGGAGACCAGCCCGTCCTTCTGGCGCCGCTCGGCCCAGCGGCTGATGACCGCCTTGGGGTTGGTGCGGCTGTTGTAGTCGGTGTGCAGGTGCGCGAAGACCCGCGTGCCGTCGATGCCCTCCCACCAGAAGCTGTTGTACGGGAAGGGCTCGCCGCCGTAGTAGTTCCAGAAGATCTTGGCGGTCGAGAAGTACTTCACCCCGCAGCTGGCCAGGATCTGGGGCAGCGCCCCGGAGTAGCCGAAGACGTCGGGCAGCCAGAGCATCTCGTTGTCGACGCCGAACTCCTCGCGCATGAAGCGCTTGCCGTGCACGAGCTGCCG
This sequence comes from Planctomycetota bacterium, assembly GCA_022703445.1. Taxonomy (GTDB): domain Bacteria; phylum Planctomycetota; class SZUA-567; order JAKLDR01; family JAKLDR01; genus JAKLDR01. The sequence goes on from JAKLDR010000014.1 coordinate 22,797, forward strand.
GATCAGGCTCTCCCCGCCGGTGATGTTGGTGTCGGCCTCCACCCACATGGCCCCCTCGGGGATGATCTGGCCGCGCCGGACCGCCTGGCGCACGCGCGCGTAGAGCTTCGGGTAGTGCTTCTTGACCATCCAGTAGAGGTGCGGCTGGCTCTGCAGGAAACGGAACTCCGGATACTCCTTCATGAGCGCCAGCTGCGTCCCGAAGGTCCGGGTGCACTTCGACTCGGTCTCGCGCAGCGGCCAGAGCCAGGCCACGTCGATGTGGCTGTGGCCGAAGCAGTACATGGCCGGGGCGGTCGAGCCATTGCGGCAATCGAGCAGCGGCTTGAGCCTCCGGCGCGCCGCGCGGAACGTCGCGGCCATCTCCCCGCGGGGCAGCTCCAGGTCGGCCAGCAGCGTCGCCTCGCGCAGGCCCGCGTCGATCTCGGCGACCCGCAGCGACTCCGGATCGAGGCTCTCGCGCAACTCGAAGAGCGTGCGCATGTCTATCCAGAGCTGGTAGGCGTCCTCGTCCCAGATGCCGATCTCGGCGCCCTTGAAGGTGGTCTGCGCGGCCGGGGGCTCGGGAACGGTCTCGACCCCGTGCGGCACCGGCCCGGGGCTGCACACCTGGGCGCCGTGGCCGGCGTAGGCCTCCATGAGCACTCGGAAGCCGGTCCCCGGCCGGGCGCTCTGGGCCAGGGTGATTTCGGTGTGGAAGCGGTCGAGGCCGCCGGCGGCCTCGCCGTCCAGGTAGACCGAGGTCTCGCCGCCCAGGTCGGCCCTGAGGACCACCCGCCGGCCGCGGGCCGCCTCGGGCACGCGGACCGCGCCGGAGAACCAGCCGTACTCCCACTTGCGGCCCCACTTGGTGCCGGGCCGGATGGCGCGGAACGGCCCGCGCGCGGCCTGGTCGGCGCGCAGCTGCCCGGGCGTGAAGAAGGCCCTGAGTTCAACCGCCTCGAGGCGTTCGTAGGGCAGCTTCTCGAGCGTCTTGATCCAGCGTTCGATCCGTTCGCGCCACTCCAGGGTGAGAGCCATGGTCAGTTCCTCCCAAAAGGGTCCGATTCCTGGGAGGTGAGGATACCGTCACGGCCGCCGCCAGGGCAATGCACCGGGCTGCGAAAAGGGGATGCACTTTCCTGCGGTGGGCCCCGTCGCATCCGCCTGGTTCCCGGTCGATCCGGCGGGTATTCTCAACGCGGAGGGCGCAGAGGACGCAGAGGGGTCTTCCGGTTGTGCTGGGATCAGACCCAGACGAGGCCAGCTCCGCTCTGCGACCTTTGCGTTCCTCTGCGGCCTCTGCGTTGAGAGGGACCTTGGTTGGGTCAGCCGCCGCGCGCCCGGCTACGGAACTCGCCCGTCGTCATCCCGGTCTTCTGGCGGAACTGGCGGTAGAAAAAGTAGGGGCTCTCGTAGCCGAGCTCCCGGGAGATGTCCTGGGCGGAGCGGTCCGTGCCGGCCAGCAGCTCCCTGGCCCGCGCGATGCGCTCGGAGATCACGAACTTGCGCGGCGGCTCGCCCACCTCCTGGCGGAAGCGGTGGGCGAAGTGCGAGACGCTCATGAAGCTGGCCCGGGCCAGCTCCTCGAGCCGCAGCTCCCGCCCGAGGTTCTCGCGGATGAGCTCGACGGCCGCGCGCACCCCGCCGCCGTCGACCCCGGCCAACGGCGTGCCCGGCGCGGCCCGGCCCAGCGCCCGACGCAGCAGGACCACGAACTCGGCGATGTGCGCGCCCAGCAGCAGCTCGGAGTCGGCGTCGGCCTTCTGGTGCTCGAGCATCATCCGCCGGAAGAGCCCCTCGAAGCGCTCGCGCTCCGGGAGCCGGAAGACCGGGCCGAAACCGGCGGTCTCCGGGAAGCGGATCCCGGCGCGCTCGAGCTCCTCCGCCGAGAAGCGCAGGGTCAGGTAGCTGATGCGCTGCGAGCGCGAGTACTCCTCATGGACGTCGCCGGGCCGGAAGACCATGACGTCCCCGGGACGGGCCACGTAGCGCCGGCCGCCGAGGACCAGCCCGCGCCGGCCGCGGAGGATGAAGAGCAGCTCGAAGTGCCGGTGGCGGTGTGCGGCTATGAGGTAGGGCGCGCGGATGTTGAGGCTCAGGTGGAAGCGCTCGCGGCCGTAGTCGAACTCGGCCACGGCCCCGGGGGCCGGTGCGGCCGGCGGCCGGCGGGCGGCTCTTCTGGCGCTCATGGCTGGAATCGTAGGCGGGCGGCGGCCGCCGTCAAATCACGCCGGACTACGGAGCGCGGGCGCCGGAGGCCTCCGCTCCGCCCGGTCCGGCGGCCCGGCTGAGCTTCTGCTGGAACGGCCCCTCGCGGAACTGCCGGCGCCAGCTCTTCATGATGAAGTACCCGCCGGTGCCGATCACGTCGTTGCGCCAGCGGCGGTACCAGCGCCGGAAACGCGTGCGCAGGTTGACCAGCGGCAGCATGGCGAAGGGGAAGTGCAGGGTGTGCATGGCCAGGCCGGGCATCCGCCGGAAATGGTAGAACTTGCCCATGATGCCCAGGATGGCGTCGTGCATGCTTTCCACGGTCAGCGGCGGGTCCGGCGCGAAGAGCGGGAAGTTGCCGTCGTAGTACTCCCAGCCGATCTCGCGGACCGGGAAGACCCGGCCGCCGGCCTCCAGCCGGGCGCGCAGCTCCGTCCCGGGCAGCGGCACCGGCAGGAGCACCTGAACGGTGTCGAGCTTGGCCTCGCGGATGAACCTCCGGAAGCGCTTCACCCGCTCGGCCGCGGCCATGCGGAACTCGACCCCCGGCCGCATCGGGTAGCCGAAGATGAACATGCCGTGGACCAGGAAGCCGGCGCGGTGGTAGATGCGCGCCGATTCGACCATCTCCGAGACCCGGAGCGCCTTGCCCATGGCGCGGAGCTCCTCCTCGATGGGCGACTCGATGCCGATGGCCAGGCTGCGGATGCCGCACTCGCGCATGGCCTGGAGCAGTTCGGCGTCGCGGGCGCAGTCCAGGCGGATCTGCACGGTGATGAAGAAGCTCAGGCCGGTGGCGTGGCAGTAGTCGCGGAGCAGCCGGCAGAAGCGCAGGGTTTCGGCGCGGTCCTGCGCGAACTGGTCGTCGACCACGAAGAATTCGCGGGCCCCCCGCCCCTCGGCCAGGCTCCCGATCTGGGCGAGCAGCCGCTCGGGCGTCGCGCAGCGCGCCCGGCCCTTGACCGCGCAGAACTCGCAGTTCATGCCGCAGCCGCGGATCCGGCTGATCGGATAGACCAGCACCTTGGCGTAGCGCAGCAGGCCGAAGTCCGGCAGGGGCTGGTCCTCGAAGTACTCGATGGGCGCGCGCTCCGGGGTGCTGACCATCCGGCCGTCGCGCAGGAAGCTCAGCCCGGCGACGGCGTCGAGAGGCGTCCCGGCGTCGCGGGCGGCGAGCAGCTCGGCGATGGCGTGCTCGCCCTCGCCGTTGACGATGACGTCGAGCCCCGCGCGGAGCGAGGCCTCGGGTTCGGCGGCCAGGTGGTGGCCTCCGCCGACGGTGAAGACGCCCGCGCGGCGATAGAAGTCCGCCAGCTCGTTGAGGCGCGGGGTCGTGCAGGACAGGCCCCCGTAGAAACCGGCCGCGTCGGCCGGGCGCAGCGCCTGCAGCGCGGAATGGTCGGGCGCCCCGGCGGCGTCGGCCGGGCCCGGGAACCGGTAGTTGTTCTCGTCGATGACCTCGACGTCCCAGCCGGGCAGCTTGCTGACCGCCGTGGCCACGCAGAGCGGCCCGAGCGCCGTGGTCTTGCGGGCGATGTGGCTGTAGATATTGAACGCCGGGTACTTCGGGACAATCATCCGGAAGAGGCGGCGGGGGCGGGACCGTTCCATGTCGTCACATTCTGGCCGGAGCGCTGCCGCGGAGAAATGCCGCCCCCGGCAGCGGCCGGACGGAGGCGTCGCCGGCGCGGGGCCGGCGGTGGGAAGAAGGATTACGCGTCCATTGTAGCGCCGCCGGGGGGCCCGTCAAAGAGAACGGCGGGGCCGCCAGGCATCCTCGGGCACCCTCAGCCCGTTACGCTCAGGTCCCGGTCCAGGCCGGCGCGGAAGGTCGTCGTGGTGACCCCCGTCGGCACCGAGCCGCGCTCGATGTGCCGCAGCGCGGCGTGCAGCGCGGCCAGCACCTCCGGCCGCTCCCTGCGGACGAAGAGCGGGATGCCCGGGCAGGGCGCGGAGCAGTCCCGGACCAGGCCGGAAACCCGGCTGGTGCCGGTCCAGGCGTCGACCCACTCGCCGGGCGGCAGGACCACGTCGCGCGCGGCGACGCCCGGGTCGAGGACCGGCGCGGCCAAGAGCGCGCCGCCGAGCAGGTACTCGTCGGCGACGGTATAGAGCCCGGTCTCCTCCGGCGCGTCGAACCAGATCGGCCGGAGGAGTGGCGCCGTGCGCTCGCGGGCCTCGGCGGCCAGGTACTCCCCTAGCGCCTTGTGGGCCAGGGCGTAGCCGCGCACCGCGCGCTCCGTCGCCTCGCAGTAGTTCCACGGGAAGTACGAGAACTGGACCAAGGGCATGAAGGCCGAGGCCTCGGTCCAACGGACCATGAGCTCGTCGGTCGGCAGCGGGAAGTTCGAGACCAGGGTCTGGACCCGCCCAGGGACCATGTCGGGGATGAGCAGGTCGTAGCCCATCAGGCCCAGGTGCAGGCCGAGCGAGACGACGGCCTTGAGGCCGTTGTCCCGGCCCCAGTGCGAGTCCTTGCCGCCCTCGCGCCAGAGGACGCTGCGGCGCTGCGAGAGCCAGGCGGTGCGGGTCTCGCAGGCGTTGGGGACAATGTGCTCAAAGAGGCCGAGGAGCATCTCGGGATAGCCCGACGGCCCCCAGGGCGCGGCCGGCGCCGCCGACTCCGGGGCCGGCTGGTACTTGAAGTCGCCGCCGTCGATCTTGAAACCGTCGACGCCGTACTGGGAGCGCAGGCGCTCGAGCCGGCCGCGGTACCAGTCCCGGCCGGGGGCGCCGCTCAGGTCGACCAGTCCCGCGGTGCCACCCCACCACTTGAAGAGCGCCGCGCCGCCGCCGGCGCGCGCCGGCACCAGGACCTTGCGCGCCGCGAGGTCCGCGAAGCCGGCGGCCTCCTGGTTGACGAAGGGCGTGACCCACAGCCAGACCTTGAAGCCGAGCGCGTGGAGCTCGCGGACCATGCCCGCCGGGTCCGGGAAGTCCTTGGAGAACTCGAGTTCGCCGAAGCACGACTCCCAGCGGTCGTCGATGATCAGCGTCGAGCAGGGGTAGCCCTGCTCGCGAATGGCCCGGGCCATCCCGAGGATCCGCTCGCCGGTGATGCAGCGCGGATACTGCGTCCAGGTGCAGAAGAGGCTGTCGCCAAAGGCCGCCGCCGCGGACGGCGGGCGGTTCGGCCACCCGAGCGTGGCCATTAGCGCCGCCCGGGCCTCGGGCAGGTTCCGGCCGCGGAAGACCTCGACGGCCACCGGCACGGCCGGCGCGCGCAGCTTGAGCAGGCCGTCGCCGTTCGCGTTGATGGAGACCTCGAGCTTCGCGTCGGTGCGGGCGATGATCGCGTAGCCGGCCGAGCACATCCAGATCGGGCTCTGGATGTTGTTGACCGCGAAGGCCGGGTTCGACACGCTCCCGGCCTCGAGCGGCCAGGGCTGGTCGTGGCTGAACCCGTGGCCGAACCAGTGCCCGCCGGAGGCCAGGTCGAAGGCCAGCGCCTCGCCGGCGGCGAGCTTGAGTTCGGTCGAGCCGGAGAGCTCTCCGGCTGAGGGCCCGCTTGTGATTCGAAGCATGGCCACCATCCTGCCGGCGCGGCGGGGAGATTCAAGTGCAGGGTGCGCAAGCAGATGGTTGTGGTCCGAGCCCTGCCCTTGCGTAGCACAAGTATAGAGGAGAAAATACGGGGGCAACTGAAGGGGCGGAGGACCACGGAGTGGAGGGTGCCTGGGCAATGTCGGCTTCCCCTGCAGTGAACTTCCCGACGAAGCATCCGTTCACAACGGCATGAACCCGACGCGGAGAACGGGGAGATGAACAGGCGATGGCGCTGGGTTGCCGGCGTGGCGACCCTCTTCATCGCGGCCTCGGCACTTGCCATCCCGGCCTACCGTTCACATCGCCGAAGCGTCCATATCCGCACGCTGATAGGTGGACTGTCGCAGGATATGGGCGGGCTTCGCGCCACGGAGCTCAAGAGCATGGGCCAGGAGGCCGTGCCTTTCCTCATGGCCGCCGCACCGACGCCTGACGGCTTCTTCGCGGTCCGGATTCTCGGCGAGATGAGCGCGACTGAAACCATTGAGCCACTGCTGGACCTCTATCGCCAGGATGAACGGGGGTATGCCGCCGTCCCGGCAGCCATGAAGACCATGGGGCCGCCGGGCGCCGCGGCGGTGCTAGAAAGGCTGCGCCGGGGACAACCGGAGTTCATCTGGTTCGCGGGCAACCTCTGCGGCCCGGAGGCCACGCCTCATCTTGCCAAGTTCGCGGCGGTTCCCGGCCAGTCCGATGAGTACTACGAGCGGTGTGCCACGGCTCTGGGTGAGACCGGAGACCCGGCGGCGGCTGAACCATTAGTCGCTCTTCTGGGGCGCTCAAGCGAGGTGGATGGCTATGCCCGGTACGCCCTGGTCTTGCTCGGCACTGGAGCGGGTCCGGCCTGCGCGCGGGCTCTCCAAACTGAGAAGCGTGAGGCTGTTCTCAACCTGCTCATGAGCGTGGTCGCGGAGGCCGGCATGAAGGATGCCGCTCCAGTCCTTGCGCAGTTCGTCGGCGGGGCGGACGGCCCCTGGAACGACAGGCGACGCGGTGCCTTCTTCGCTCTTTGCAGATTGCCCGACACCGGTCAGGCGGATCTCTTCTGGCATCTCCTGCGGCGCTTTCCAAACGATGGCAACGAGCGCTACGCCGCAGCGATCGGTCTTGGGAACGCCGGCGATGCGCGGGCGGAGCCCCTCATTCGCCAATACTACAAGGAGATGACGGCGATCTGGTCACCATCAGTGCCCTGCGAGGCAATGGCCAGGTGCAGGTCCGAGGCGTCTCTCGATTTCCTTCTCTCCCTTCTGGAGAAGCATCAGGGCGATCCGGGGCAACAGCGCCATGTCCTCAAGGCCCTTGGCTACTGCCAATCAGCGCGCGCCGCCCAGGCCGTGCACACTTGGCTCAAGGCGCACATGCCTGCTCCCGAGAGTCGTGGTGGGCAGGGCGCCGCGCTCGACATGTGCCTGGAGAATGCGGTGGGAAGCCTTGGCGGACTGGGCTATGTCGAGGCACTGCCCGAACTGCGGACGCTGCTCAACGTGAGGGTTCACTCCATATGCGGCCGGGACGATCCCAACTATCCATACCGGAACTTCGCCGCGAACGCCATAGGAGACATAGAGAGAGCTAAGACGCCTAGGTAGAGTCCGGTGCACGGAGCGGGCTGGGCTCTACCGCTCGGAGGGCATCGTGCCCTCCGAGCTGCCCTTCGACTATGCTCAGGGCCTTGGCTATGGCCGTGAGCCTGTCGAAAGGCGACGAAGCTGCCCTTTCGCCCTCCATGGTCTTCGGGCACCTTCGACGCAGAGCCCAGCCCGCCCCGTGCACCGGACCGGCGCATCGCATCACCGCCACGGGAGCCGCGGGAGGTTCGGCCGTACTCGCTCTTGCACCGCGGTGCCAGACAGTGAGAATGTCCCGCGATGAAGACAGGCCACTACCATCTTACTGGCGTCGCCGGCGTGGGGATGAACGCCATCGCCCAGGCGCTCGCGGCGGTCGGCTGCCAGGTCACCGGGTCGGACCGGTTCTGCGACCAGGGCCATTGCCTCGACGTCGTCGGCAAGCTCGCGAAGGCCGGCGTGAGGATCATCCCCCAGGACGGAAGCGGCATCTCCGCCGGCACCACGGGGCTCGTGGTCAGCACGGCCATCGAGGACGACAATCCCGACATCGCGGCGGCGCGCCGGCTCGGCGTGCCGGTCCTCCACCGCTCGGCGATGCTCGCCCAGATCGTCGAGGGCCGGGAGTGCATCGCCGTGGCCGGCACGTCCGGCAAGAGCACGGTCACCGGCATGATCGGCTTCATCCTGGAGCAGCTCGGCGCCGACCCCTTCGTGGTCAACGGCGCGCCGGTGCTCAACTGGATGAGCGAGACCAGCGTCGGCAACGTCCGCATCGGGCGCTCCAAGTGGTGCGTCCTGGAGGTCGACGAGAGCGACCGCTCGCTGCTCAACTTCCACCCGGCGTGGGCGCTGGTGACCAACGTCTCGGCGGACCACTTCACGCTCGAGGAGAGCACCGGACTCTTCCGCCAGTTCGCGGCGCAGGTGACGGGCGGCGTCCTCTGGGGCGAGGCCGGGGGCTTCGAGCCGCAGCTGGACGCCGGCGGCAGCCGGTTCGAGTTCGAGGGCGCGTCCTTCCGGGTGAACGTGCCCGGGCGGCACAACGCCGAGAACGCCCGGAACGCCGCCGCCATGTGCGTGCGGCTCGGCTTCAAGCCGGCCGAGGTTGCCAAAGCCCTCGCCGACTTCCGGGGCATCCACCGGCGGCTCGAGGTGGTGGGCAGAGCCGGCGGCGCCGTGGTCGTCGACGACTTCGCCCACAACCCGGCGAAGATCCGGGCCGCGTGGGAGACGCTCGCGCCGTATCACGAGAGGGTGCTGGCCGTCTGGCGGCCGCACGGCTTCAGGCCGCTGGCGGTCATGATGGACGAGCTCGTCGCCACGTTCCGCGAGGTCTGCCGGCCCGGCGACTTCCTGGCGGTCCTCCCCGTCTTCGACGCCGGCGGGACGGCCAACCGGTCGGTCCGCTCGGAGATGCTAGTCGAGAAGCTCGCCGCCGCCGGCCTGCCGGCCGCCGCCGTCAAGGACTACGCCGAGGCCGTCGAGGCCGTCGCCGCGAGGGTCAAGCCCGGCTCCGCCATCGTGACCATGGGCGCCCGGGACCCGGACCTGCCCAGGCTGGCGAGGAATATTTTGGAGAGAGTTCAAGGACGCGGTTAGCCGGCACTCACCGGTCCGGTGCGTGGGGCGGCCCGGGGCTACCGCTCGCGGGCATCCCTGCCCGCTCGCTGCGTGGGAAACCGCCTTCGGCCGTCCGGGCCTTCGGCGTTTTCCAACGCCGCCCCGGGCCACCCCACGCCCCGGACCTCGCTGTTTTGCCGCGGAAGAAGTGGTCAAGAGTCTTCTTCCCCTGCTGTGAGAAGGCCTTTGCACCGCCTTCCTCCATATCACTGCTACCTGCCGCTGGTTCTTCGTCGCTCCTGCAGTTGGTCCCAGGCAGCTTCGACCTCCTTCTTGGCCTCGGCATTGAAGTCGGCCCTCTTCTGGTAGCGCACCAGGAGGAGTGCTTCGTTCCGGGGATCGGTGATCATGGCCCAGATGTCCCTGACCCTCCGGTCCTGATGGTTCCAAGGAACTTCGCTGAGACGTTCGACTATGGACTCACCAGCTCGGAAGTCGTGGAGGAAGAGACTCAGGTAATGCCATAGGAGTTCCTCCACGGGCAGGTGCTTCCTGAACTCGGCCATGTCTCGGATGATCTGCTCAGCCTTCTCTGGTTGCGTTCGCCTGATGTCGGCGTTGATGAACTCAACGACCATGCGGACATCCCCGATCAGTTCCTTCATGGGAGACAACACGGGGATATCCTCGTCGTGCCAGTTCATCCCGCAGTTGAGGCATTGCCTGGCCGTGTCGCTCTCCAGCTCCTCGTTGCAGTAGCGGCACAGCGGCGCTCGCAGTCGGGCCGGGACATCGATGGGCCCTGTCAAGCCGTGCTCGGCGATGCGGATGGTCCAGGATTCCGCCTGCAGCGTGTGCTGTGCCTCCAGGGAAAGACGGACAGGATGGCCGAGGCTTTGGACGCTCGCGCAGAAGCTCTCTGGTCCTTTCTTGGTTGTCAGCTTCGCACCGGTCAACTGGCGAAGATAGAGAGTCAGGGCTGACGTGCCCCAAGCAGGCGCCATGGGGACCTTTCTACCGCCAATAATGAAGGCGAGCGAGTAGGGGAATGCTGTCTGTGATGATCCCCAGCCGGTCGCTGGGGCCTTCTGCCGTTCCCTGCGAGACTCGATCACTATTGCGCTGGCACCTTCTTTGACTGCCTGTGGCACGATGGTATCCAGGAAATCCTTCTTGCCCTCGTCTGCCAATGCGGCTTCCCTGTGATTCTCGGGCGTGGGCTCATAGGTATCCAGCAGGAAACGGAGCATGGCTTCGTACTCCGGAGTCGGGCTGCGCTCATCTCCCCACTCATGCTCGCAAGTTGGGCACTTCCAGAGTCGTTCCCCCCCGACCAGGACATCCCCTCCTAGCACGACACTTTTCTGCCATGCTAGGTCCAATAGTGTGTCGTCCGGTAGCCCGTACACTATGGGCTGTGCCCCCTGCGCATCGCACGAGGGGCATGAGTCAACTCGGGGGCGCTTCCGCTCTCTCCGTTGCGCCCTCCAAGCGCTTTTCCAGATTCGCCAGTGGGTTGCGATCACGAAGATCTCAAGGAGGAGCGCGAGAATGCCAGCTGGCCAGGCATGCCAGGCTAGGTGTCTTCCAAGCGTGCTCATGACCGGGTGGCCAGCGACGACCAGAACCAGCATTTCAGCGGAACAGGTAATCACAAAGATGGTGCCCGCAAGCCGCAGAGACGCCTTAAGCGATGAGGGCAGTGTGGTGATCCGCTGGGTCATACGCGCCAGACCCTCCGCACGCCATTCTCCACGCTCCGACATGCGGTGCAAGCGCGATGGGGCCGTTCTACCCCCTCAGATTGTCTATCAGCCCCCCGGCCCGGGTCACGAAGGCGTCCCAGTCGGCCGAGGCGGCCACCACGCTCTCGTCCCTGGCGGTCCGGGCGCCCATCCGCCGGGCGAGGGCGAAAAGGGGTCAGGAGTCTTTTCTCCCCGGCGGCGAAAAGACTCCTGCCCCCCTTTTCTCACGGCGCTCAGCGCGGTCTTCGCCGCCAGCCGGCAACCCGCTGAACCTTCCGCCCCGGGCCGCGTTAGCCCGTGCAGGAGATTGAGCCATGCGGAAGAATCGCCTGATCCTCGCCCTGGTGCTTGCCATCCCGCTGCTCGCCCTGTCCGGGGAGCGGCCTTCCGGAGAATCTCCGGGGCAGTCCCCGGAGAAACCCCGGGAGGCGCCCAAGGAGGAGGGGCCGGTCCTGGACCTGGGGGCCTCCGACGGGGTCTTCTACCGGGTGATGATCTACCCCGACCTGTCGGTCAAGGGCTACACCCGGCACAACGGGATCAAGGCCGAACCGGAGGATGTGACCTTCTCCGGCAAGATCTCGCCGGCTGCGCTGGCGGTGATCCTGGGCGCCATCGAGAACACCGGCTTCCAGAAGATATCCGCGGAACTGGTGGCGGCGGAGAAGGAGAAGCACTACCCTGGTAAGGGCTATTTCGCCACCGACTGCCCCCACACCTACGTGGTTTCTAGAGTGAAGGACCGCGAGTTCAACGTCTCCATCTACGACGTGGTCGGGATGCGGGCCAAGTATCCCAAGGTCGCGTCTCTGGAGGTGGCCGACCGCGCCCGCGCCGCGATCGTCAACGCCGCCAAGCTCGTCATGGAGCTCCAGTCGGTGAAGGTCAAGTCGGAGCGTGACGGCTGACGAGCGGCGCCTACTCCCTCAGATTATCCATCAGCCGCCCGGCCCGAGTCACGAACGCGTCCCAGTCGGCCGAAGCGGCGACCGGGTTTAGCGATCGCCAGCTTGGTCCTTCCCGCCGCAGGGGATGGCGAAGAGGCGCTGCGGAGTGACCAGGATGATCTCGTCGCCCTCGTCGAAGAGCCGCCTCCCCGAGGGCATGCCGGTCAGGCCCGGCAGTTCCTCGCGGAGGCGCTGCTTCCCGTCCTCCAGGGAGACGGCCTCGACGAAGTACTTCTCGTCTTTGAAAGTCGTGACCCACAGGAGGCCGTCCTTCACCAGACGATCGCCGCGGTTCACCTGTCCGCCGAACTTCAGGACCGGCTTCAGCCAGCGGGCATTCTTGGTGTCGAAGAGGCGCGCTTCGTCCATGCCCACAAAGGCGACGCGGTCCGGGCCGACCAGCACAGGGGTGCCGACCGCCTCGATGTCATTCAGGACCTGGGGCGGTCCCTCCCGCCGGACCAGGTACAGGGCGCGCTTGACGGGCTCGCCCGGGACGGGCTGCCCCTTCGTGCCCAGGAGAACCTGGAAGACTGCCAGGTCCTCCCCCAACAGGATTTCGCCGGTGGCGCTGCCGAGGCAGTCCGGCAGGGCGATGTCCTGATGCAGTTTGCCGGAGGGAGAGAACCAGAGGAAGCGGTTGTCCGCTTTGAGGTCCAGTGGCCCGATGATGGTTGCGAAGTCTCCGGCCCTGGAGATGGTGCTCTCCCGGATGGTCCAGCGCTCCTTCGCGTATGAGCCGAGCTTCCTGCTCTTCATGTCGTAGAAGACGAAGTCGACCGGCGGGAAAAGGTTGATGGCGTGATCCGCGGTCCCGGCCAGATAGCCGGCTTCTCCCAGGAAGCAGGGACGGTTCTCCACGCGCATGTCCCTGACGACCTTGCCCCGGTTGTTGACCAGCACGATCCGGTCCGGCTTGCCCCGGTCATTGAACTGCATGCAGCCCGCCCGACCCTCATCGTCGGAGTTGAGCAGCACCGAGTGCGGCGGCACGGTCAGCACCTGCTCGAACTTGGGTGGGTCGTCACGGCTGACCCGCACCAGCGAAATGGTCCGCGAGTTCGGGGCGGTGAAGGTCAGAGCCGCCAAGTGAGGGGAGAGGTACTCGATCTCGGCCTGCTGCCGCAATGACACTCGTGCTTCCTCCGCGCCAGCTGCGGCCGGAGTCCTGGAGAGCAGAAGGCCGGCGGTGACAACCGCGCAGGCCAGGCCAAATAGCGTGATCCTCATCGCCGCACGAGTTCCCAACTTGGATGTCCCCGGGGACTTGTCCATTCCGCACCTCCAACCTTGTTCGCCCGCCGCCCTACTCCCTCAGATTATCCACCAGCCGTCCGGCCCGGGTCACGAAGGCGTCCCAGTCGGCGGCAGCGGGCGTCGGCTTTCCGGTATGCCCAGAACGATGTTGTTCTCCAGAGAGACAACTCGGGTCTCCGGATAGTAGTACGCTTGAGCCTCACACCTTGGGCGCGTCACCGCAAGAGCGCGCACACGAAACACCAACTCCTCGTTGGCCGCATCGCGCGATTGCCCGTCATCGATCGGTCCGTTCTTGAATGCACGGCGCGCGGCCGGCCGGCCGTAGGGGGAGTTGCATGCCGGACATCTCTGCTTGGAGAGGTGGCGGCGCTCCAGGTAATCCGAGAACACCAGGAACACGACAAGGGCAGCCAGCGGCAGGGTGATAACGCCGATGAGCACCCAGAAGACCGTGGTGTACAGGGCTTCCATCTTCTCACCCTATCACTTGACGGAACTCTTCTGGCTGTCCGCAGCGTACCGTTGCCATGTCTTGAGGCAGGCGTCGCAGTTCTGGATCTCCTTCTGCCAGGCCTGGAAGTTGGCGGCACCATAGACCAACTCGTCCGCAGTCATGGAGGAGCCAGGTTTGAATCCGAGGCCGTCGGTTGCTGCGCTCTCGGCTTTCACAAAGGAGGCCTGGGCCGCGACAACGGCCCTGGCGGATCTCAGCAGGGCTTGTTCGACGGCCAACAACTGGGCCTCGCGAGGGTTGCCGAACCTGAAGTCCGCGGCCAAGCCGACGGTTTCGGTGTGCAACTGGTACGATATCCCATCGAGCGTCAGGGTATCCACCTGCGGGAACAGGTTGATCTCCTTCACCGCCGGCAGCAACTCGTCTTCCCAGTCTGCCATCGGGACAGCCAGAACGTGGGTTCCGGGAACAGCTGGATCGCCTCTTCGTTCGACGTAGAGCGCCTTAGTGCCAGAGTCGGTATGCGCTACCGCCAGGACCGACGGCGGGTCAAACGCGGGCTTGATTAGTGCCATCCACAAGGATGAGATACAGAAGCGCTGGTTGCGGTCCTTCGCATGGAGGACCCGGTGTTGTCCGATCCCCAGACACTTGGTGCCGAACGCGGGCCCAAGTTGGGAAAGCAGGCCACTGTCTTCGATCATCAGAGGTCCTCCTGCCTCGATGCTACCCTACTCCCTCAGCTTGTCCACCAGCCGTCCGGCCCGGGTCACGAATGCGTCCCAGTCGGCCGACGCGGCCACCACGCTCTCGTCCCGGGCGGTGCGGGCGCCCATCCGCCGGGCGACGATGCCGCCGATCAAGTGGCCGAGGTAGCCGCCCAGCGCGAGCCCGACCACCGGGAAGGCGATCACCGCCGCGGCCGGGTAGACGATCACGTGGAAGGCCCGGAGCGCCAGGTCGCGCAGGAAGAAGAAGAGCACGGCGAAGGCCGCACCGCCGATCAGGCCGCAGACGAGCGCGATCCAATCATAGGTCTTCTCCGCCCGGCCCAGCGAGATGATCCGGGCTTCGGCATCGAAGAGCAGCGAACTGCAGCTGTGCAGCTGGCCGTCGGCTCCGTAGCTCTTGTCCTGCCCGGCGGAGATCCGGAAGCTGGCCTCGAAGTCGCGGAGCTTGATGCGCCCAGAGGCCTCGCCGTTCCTCGAGGGGTCGAACTCCAGGCTGTAGCCCTTGAGTGACGGGAAGCACTCCCCGGCCAGGCCCCGGACCCGCTCGGCGAAGCCCGCCCCGACGCGCTCGGCCTCGCCGGTGCCGCTCTTCGGCAGGCGCACCGAGGTCGAGTAGCTGTCGGCGCCGTCGCGCCAGATGATCTCGGAGCGGTTCACTTGGTCTCCACCGCTGTGGCGGCCAGCTTGTGACTTCGGAGCACCCTCTGGGGGCTGCCCCCCGGTTTGTCGGGCTTGATGCCGTGGGCTCCATAGATGCAGTCGTCCTCTGGCCCCATCAGGAAGTGCCCCGCGGGCCCCAGTCGCGTCGTAGCCACCACCTTGCGTTTCTCCATGTCAACCTGGACGACGTCCCAGTCGCCTCCGGTCACAGTTGGAATTGCGGTCAGGAGGAAGAGAGCCCCGTTGCTCTCGGCGCTGACGCCCCATATTTCCCGCTCGGCCTCGACAGACCACAGAACGGTCGCGGGTACCGGCTGGCCCTTTCGGTCGAACGTCGCGCCATTGCTCATGTTGGGAATGACCTTCTCCCGTGTGACCTCCAGGGTCTTCTTCTTGATTTGGTATCCGAAATGGGCGGGCCCGCTTCGGCGTTGGCCAGCGTATGCAGGCAGCTCTTCCCAGTAATCGACCGCTTCGGTTTTAAGCAGTTCTCCCTGCCGGCTGAAGGTCAACCGGGCCTCGCGCTCGTCCTTCTCCCCGATGGCGGTGTAGACGCCGCCTGCGGCTCGGCCCAGACCACGCTGACGGCGCAGACTGTATCCGTTCTTCCTCGGATCCCAGGTGCTGACCGGCTTGCCGTCGGCATAGAACCGCAGCAGAGCCCCCGTGCGCTCGGACAATTCGCCCGGCGGGTGCACGCCTTCATCCCATCTGCAAAGGAGATCCCCTTCCGCCGAGCCAAGGAGGAACTCCACGGAGTGATAGGGCGGAGACATCTTGACTTCGACTCTCTGCCCCTCTGCCCCGGTGTCCGGGGATATCCAGGTGATGGTTGCCGATGCCTCGCCATTGACTATGAGCGCCCGCACGTTGCATTCGAAGTCCCAGAGCGGTTCGCCGGAAACGGCCTTCTTCCAGATGACCTTCCCATCGCGATCGGTGCAAAAGAGCTCCTGCTTCCCAACGCGACGGAAATAGAACTGCTTCGGCACCCCCATGAACTTCCAGCAATCAAAGATCGCCTCTCCACCCCAGGGAACCAGCCAGGTGGTGTCTGGAGGATTGATCCTATCCCCCGGAGACGACGGCCCGGCCTCCTCAGACCGGCAGCCCATGCCAGCGGCCAGGAGGACGCTCAGGATGACTGCTTTCGATAGGCGCATCGTCACACTCCCCGGCAGACCGTGGTTCACTTCACCTCAACAGAAACCACGTTCGAGATCTCGCTCATGCTGTCGCCGGCGGTCCAGCTCTTGAGCGCGAAGTGGGTGGTTCCGGGAGCCAGCCCCGAGACCTCCATGGTCTCGGCCTTGCCGGCCGCTCCGGGCGCCGGGGCGTTGGGGAGGTTGTTCGCCGCCCAGAAGGCGCGCTGCTTCTTGTGGAAATCCGCGACGCGGGCCTCCCACTCCTTGGCATCCTTGGGCAGCGGCTCGGTGCGGTCCGGCCAGCCGGCGACGCGCTCGACGATCTTGGAGGTGGCGGACTTCACCTGGTAACGGGCGGCCTTGCCGGGGCCGGCGGGGGCGGTCCAGGTGAGCTTGACCTTGCCGCCGCCGGTCGCCTCGGCCTTGAGGTCGGTCACCGCCGCGGCCGCCGGCTCCGGCTTGAACTGCGCGCCCATCACCCCGGCGGAGATGTCGAAGCCCGGGCCGTACTGGGCGACCGCGTCCTTGCAGACCTCGATGTAGTCGCTCCGACCGGTGAGCACCGCGGCCCAGCCCATGACCTCGACGCAGTTGTAGTGCCAGCCGCCGCTCTTGCCGCCGGCGTCCTCCCAGGTGTACGGGCCCCAGTAGTCGCCCCAGGCGTAGGTCCAGCCGGCGCGCTTGCCGGCGGGGTCCTTGAGCATGGCGTGGTGGGTCATCAGGTCGGCGAAGCCGATGATCGGGTCGAGGGCCTCGATGTCCCGGGCGGTCAGGTAGTACTCCCAGAGGCCGTGGCCCATCAGGGCCATCTGGAAGTGGGCGTAGCACTGGCTGGCCGACTGGTCGCGGTACTTCTCGAACGGCCCCTGGAAGGCGTAGAGGTTCCGGGTTCCGCCCTTGGGCTCGACGGTCAGGCACATGAAGCCGTTCGGCGACCAGCGCGCGGTGTTGCGGAAGCCGCGGGCCACGTTGCGGCAGTCGGCCAGCAGCTTGGGGTCGCCGGTCAGCCGGTAGGCGTTGGCCAGGCAAAAGAGCGGCCAGCCGACGTAGCGGGTGTCGAACTTGGCGTTGGGGTCGGCGTCGGCGTCCTGCCGCTTGCACCACGGGATGGCCCCGCCCATCGGGCCAGTGCCGTCCTTGCGGTCGTCGTGGTTGAACTTCCAGAGCATGGTCAGGGCGGTGTTCCCCAGGTGCTCGACGCCCTCGCGGGCCCGCCGGTCGCCGGTCAGGAAGTAGTACTCGTGCATGACGATCATGCCCATGTGGCCGGAGTCGGGCATGCCCCAGGTGTCGTGGCTCTTGTAGCCGGGGTAGGCCGTGCGCTTGACCCGGTTCTCGTGGTCGTTCCAGCCCATCAGCATCAGGTAGAAGACCGCCGGGTCGGGGTCGTCCCAGTGGAAGGCGACCATCTCCGAGCACCAGATCGAGCTGGCCTCGTAGCGGTCGAAGTTGGCGCCGTCGCCCCAGAGCACCCAGGGGATGTACATGGCCTCCTCGTTCCAGTGGTGTCCGCCGGAGTTCCAGGACTTGTCGACCATCCCGTAGCGGTCCCAGCCGGCCTCGCCGACGTCCAGGCCGGCCTTGTCGCGGCGGAGCGCCGGCTTGCCCTTGGCCGGGTGCGGGCCCAGGCCGTAGGGCCAGCAGCCGGCCGCGGCCGCGCGCACCGACCAGGCCGGGTCGGGGCGGAAGAGCAGCAGCGTGTCGCCGATGGCGAACTCCTTCTTCGGATCCGGCGCGGCGCCGGCGAAGAAGGAGAGGCGCAGGTCCCAGCTCTTCCGCTGGCCGGCGTTGATCGGGAAGGCCTCGGCGAACTCGCCGGGGAAGAGCCCGACGCGCAACTGCTTGGCCGAGCCGGCCAGCGCGTGCGGGAACTCCACGCGGAAGTTGCGGAGCGCGGCGGACACGCCGACTCCGTCGCCCGTGACGCTCATGACACCGCTGTGGCTCTTGCCGGCGGCCAGTTCCTTGTCGCCCTCGGTGGCCTTGTAGCCCGAGAAGGCGGCCCCCGAGAACTTCTGCCAGTTGGCGTTGCCGGAGGAGTCCTGGTAGACCTTGAGCTCGCCCTCCGAGCTGAGCGGCTTGTCTTCGGCCAGCGTGGCAACGGTGGCCTTGCCGCCGGCGGCGAGGTCGGCGATGAGCGACGCGTCCTCGATGGGCCAGGTGTAGGTGTAGCGCCAGCCGCCGTAGAGCTTGGGGTCGAGCTGGCCGTTGGAGATGGTGTGCACCACGCGCACCGAGGCGCTGCCGGCCTCGAAGTACAGCCTGGTGGTGAAGCCGTAGAACTTGCCGTCCTTGTCGCCGGGCTTGAACTGGCCCTTGACCGCGACGACCACGCGTGCCGGCCCCGACTCCTCCACGGCCACGCCCTTGGCGTCGTGGGTCGCCGTGTGCTTGTCGCCGGCCTTCACGCTGCGGTCCGGCCAGTCGCCGGCCGTGATGACGCACTGCAGGCCCTTGGGGCCGAGAACGTTCTTGCCGCCGACGTTTGCCGATGAGAGCAGGCTCTCGCCGTCGAGCGGCACGGCGAACTTGGCGGCGCCGGTGTCGACGGTGATCTCCTTCTCGGCCTTGGCGACCTTGAGCGGCGAGGCCGGGGCGGCGGCCTTGCCGTCGTCGGTCAGGTAGTAGGTGGCCGTGCCGCCCGCCGGCACGTCGGCCGCGAAGCTGACCAGCGCCCACTGGACGGAGTCGTCGTAGGCCGGCTTGTGCCACTTGACCATGGGGCTGGCCTGGCTCACGACCGGCTTGCCGTCCTTGTCGACCACGGCGAGCTTGCTCACGTCCGGGAGGAAGCGGGGCGGGAAGGGCACGCCGGAGGAGACCACCACGCCCTTGCGCTCGACGCCGCTCCTCTCGTGGACGGTGAGCGGGAGCTTCAGCGCGCCGGGCTTGAAGTCGGCGGAGCCTGGGCCGGCGGCGGGGGCCGACGGGTCCTCGCCGGCCAGCGCGGGCAGGGCCGGGGTCAGGGCGGCCAGGGCGAAAAGCAGGATCGCGGGCGCGCAGCTGAATCGCATCGGACACCTCCTGGACGGCGATTATGCCCCCTCCGGACCGGCGCGCAACCTCTGGCGCCGGGTGCGCCGGTTGACCGGGGGGGGCGTTTGGTGTAGAAATACCGGCGGGCCGCCGCGGCGGACGAGGGGCGCCGGCGGCGGCTCGGGACGGAGGACCATGTCTCCCAAGACGTTCACCCAGCTGGCCATCGAGAACGGCCTGCTCACCGAGGCCCAGGCCGAGGAGTGCCAGAAGCTCGCCGAGAGCGAAACCGCCGCCGGGCGCCCCAAGCGCCCGGACGAGGTCGTCGTCGAGAAGGGCTACATGACCGCCGAGGCCACCCGGGCGCTCAACACCGCGCTCGAGCGCCTGGCCCGCGACGAGGGCAAGACCAGCCCGCAGCGCATCGGCGGCTACGAGATCATGAGCACCATCGGCGAAGGCGGCCTGGGGGTGGTCTACAAGGCCCGCCAGATCACCATGGGCCGGCCGGTGGCCCTCAAGGTCCTCCACAAGAAGTGGATCAAGGACGAGGAGTTCAAGAAGCGCTTCCTGCTGGAGGCGCGCCTGGCCGGGCGCCTGTCGCACCAGAACCTCATCCAGGTCTACGACGTCGGCCGCCAGGGCGACCTGCTCTACTTCTCGATGGAGTACATCGACGGCGAGACCGTCGAGGACATCATCAACCGGGACGGCCCCATGGACCAGGACCGGGCGCTGAACATCGCGCTGCAGGTGCTGCGGGCCATCTCCTACATGAAGCGCTTCGACATCGTCCACCGCGACATCAAGCCCGGCAACATCATGCTCACCAAGTCGGGCATCGCCAAGCTCGGCGACTTCGGCTTCGTGAAGTCCAAGTTCGACGCCCTGCTCGCCCCCGACGGCGAGGTGCTGGGCACGCCCGACTACATCTCGCCCGAGCAGGCCATGGGCACCGAGGACATCGACTGGCGCTCGGACGTCTACTCGCTGGGCTGCACGCTCTACCACATGCTGGTGGGCAACCCGCCGTTCGAGGGCACGGGCTCCGCGGTGATGCGCAAGCACATCCGCGCCGAGCTGCCCTCGCCCCGGGAGTTCAACCCCTCGCTCGGCGAGGGCATCTGCGCCGTCCTCGAGCGGATGATGGCCAAGAACCCGGCCGACCGCTACGCGACCATCGAGGAGCTCTTCGAGGACCTCGAGTACGTCAAGATGGGCCAGGACCCCAAGGCCCCGCGGCTGGACGCCGGGCGGTCCACCATCCTGCGGGCCTTCAAGATCGAGCGCTCCAAGCGCGACCGCCGCGAGAACGAGCTCGACGTCCTCAAGCGCCACAACCTGTGGATGAAGGTGGCCCTGGCGGTCATGGGCCTGGTGGTGGTGCTCATGGCCGTGGTCATCGTCGTCCTCTGGGCCCGGCTGGGCGCGGGCGGGTAGCCGGCCGGGAACTCGGTGTCCGGCCCGCCGGGCCGCGCAAGGTTGGTGTCCTACTTTTCTCTTGACTCCCCGTGCCTGCTGCATAGAGTGGCTATATGGTAACACCAAGCAGATTGCGGACTGTCCGGCGGCCGCTCCACGGCGGGCGCCGGTGTGCTTTTGGGGTGAGCGGGAGAGTTGGGGAGCAGGAGACCGCAGGCGAGGCTCGTTTCTCGCCTGATCACCTGATCGACCGCTCGCCTGCTCTGTGCCGCCCGTCGGGCAGCACTGGGAGACAGGGATGAACGAGAAGATCATCGGCGAGGGCATCACTTTCGACGACGTCCTGCTGCTGCCCGGCGAGAGCGGCGTGCTTCCCAAGGAGGCCGACCTCTCCACCCGCTTCACCCGCAACGTGAAGCTCAACATCCCCATCTCGTCCGCGGCCATGGACACGGTCACCGAGAGCCGCCTGGCCATCGCCATCGCCCAGGAGGGCGGCATCGGCATCATCCACAAGAACCTGCCGCCGGAGCTGCAGGCCCGGGAGGTGGAGAAGGTCAAGCGCTCGGCCCACGGGGTCATCCCCGACCCGGTGACCCTGTCGCCGGAGGACAACATCTCCCGGGTGCGCGAGCTGATGCGCGCCCACAACATCTCCGGGCTGCCGGTGGTCGACGGCGACAAGAAGGTGGTCGGCATCCTCACCCGCCGCGACCTGCGTTTCGAGGAGTCCGGCACCACCCGGGTCAAGGACGTGATGACCCGCCGGCTGGTCACCGCCCCGCCGGGCACCACCCTCGACCAGGCCGAGGGCATCCTCAACAAGAACAAGGTCGAGAAGCTGCTCCTGGTCGACGGCGACGGCCGCCTGGCCGGCCTCATCACCCGCCGGGACATCGACAAGACCCGGCAGTACCCGCTGGCCGCCCGCGACGGCTCCGGGCGCCTAATCGTCGGCGCGGCCGTGGGCGTGACCGACGACGAGCGCGTCGCGGCGCTGCGCGAGGTCGACGTCGACCTGATCGTGGTCGACACCGCCCACGGGCACTCCCGCCGGGTGGCCGAGGCGGTGCGCCGCTACCGCAAGGCCTTCGACCGGGACATCGTCGCCGGCAACGTCGCCACCTACGACGGCGCGAAGTCCCTGGTCGACGCCGGCGCCGACGCGGTCAAGTGCGGCATCGGGCCGGGCTCGATCTGCACCACCCGGGTGATCGCCGGAATCGGCGTCCCCCAGATCACCGCGGTCTTCGAGTGCGTCCGGGCCGCCGAGGGTTCGGGCGTGCCGGTGATCGCCGACGGCGGCATCAAGTTCTCCGGCGACATCACCAAGGCCCTGGCCGCCGGCGCCAGCTCGGTGATGATCGGCAACCTCTTCGCCGGCACCGAGGAGAGCCCCGGCGAGATCGTCATCTACAAGGGCCGGTCCTTCAAGACCTACCGGGGCATGGGCTCGCTCGGCGCCATGGTCGAGGGCTCCTCGGACCGGTACTCCCAGGCCGGCGCCCGCCGCGACAAGCTCGTCCCGGAGGGCATCGAGGGGCGCGTGCCCTTCAAGGGCCAGCTCGGCGAGTACGTCTACCAGCTCTGCGGCGGCGTGCGCGCCGGCATGGGCTACGTGGGCGCCAGGAACCTGGCCGAGCTCCGCGAGAAGGGCCGCTTCATCCGCATTTCCTGGGCGGGCCTGGCCGAGAGCCACCCGCACGACGTGGCCATCACCCACGAGGCCCCCAACTACCGCCTGGAAGGCCGCGACGGCGGCGCCGACTGACGGAGAGAAGATCATGGCTCGCAAGACCGACCATCAGTTGGTCCTCATCCTCGATTTCGGCTCGCAGTACGCCCAGCTCATCGCCAGGCGGGTGCGCGAGTTCAACTGCTACAGCCAGATCCGGCCCTACACCATCGGCCTCGACGAGATCAGGCGGCTCGCCCCGGCCGCGGTGATCTTCACCGGCGGGCCGCGGAGCGTCTACGATCGGGGCGCGCCGCTGCTGCCCCGCGAGTACTTCGACCTGGGCATCCCGACGCTGGGCATCTGCTATGGCGTGCAGATGGCCACCCACGTGCTCGGCGGCCGGGTGGAGAAGGCCCGGGCCCGCGAGTTCGGCCGGACCGAGCTCAAGGTCAAGGCCGCGGGCTGCCTCTTCGACGGCCTCCGCAAGCGGAACACCGTGGTCTGGATGAGCCACGGCGACCGGCTGGAGAGGCTCCCCAAGGGCTTCCGGGTGCTGGCCCAGACCAAGGACGCCCCGGCCGCCGCGGTGGCCGACGAGCAGCGCCGCTTCTGGGGCGTGCAGTTCCACCCGGAGGTCAGCCACACCGAGCAGGGCCGGCTCTTCCTCAGGAACTTCCTGAAGAAGTGCGCGGGCCTCAAGGGCGACTGGACGGTCAAGTCCTTCATCGAGGAGTCGGTGGCCGGCATCCGCGAGCGGGTCGGCTCCCACCGGGTGGTGCTGGGCCTGTCCGGCGGGGTGGACAGCGCGGTGGCCGCGCTCCTGATCCACCGGGCCATCGGCGCGCAGCTCGAGTGCATCTTCGTGGACAACGGCGTGCTGCGCCGCGACGAGTTCAAGCGGGTCAAGGACACCTTCGGCAAGGACTTCGGCCCGCACCTCCACGCCATCGACGCCGCCGACCGGTTCCTCAAGGAGCTCGCCGGCGTCACCGACCCGGAGAAGAAGCGCAAGGTCATCGGCCGGGTCTTCGTCGAGGTCTTCGAGGAGGAGGCCAGGAAGCTGAAGGGCGTGAAGTTCCTGGCCCAGGGCACGCTCTACCCGGACGTCATTGAGTCCGTAGCTGCGCACGGCGGGCCGACCGCGGTGATCAAGAGCCACCACAACGTCGGCGGGCTCCCGGCGCGGATGGGCCTGGAGCTCCTGGAGCCGCTGCGCCTGCTCTTCAAGGACGAGGTCCGGGTGCTCGGGCGCGAGCTGGGGCTGCCCGACGGCATCGTGAACCGCCAGCCCTTCCCGGGGCCGGGCCT
This sequence comes from Planctomycetota bacterium, assembly GCA_022703445.1. Taxonomy (GTDB): domain Bacteria; phylum Planctomycetota; class SZUA-567; order JAKLDR01; family JAKLDR01; genus JAKLDR01. Next base: position 45,996 of record JAKLDR010000014.1, read on the forward strand.
GGCCGTCAGAATCCTCGGCGAGGTCACCCGCGAGCGCGCCGACGTGCTCCGCGCCGCCGACTGGATCGTGGTCGAGGAGATGAAGAAGTCCGGCTGGTACGACAAGCTCTGGCAGACCTTCGCGGTACTCCTGCCGGTGAAGACCGTCGGTGTCATGGGCGACGAGCGCACCTACGAGAACGCGCTCGTGCTGCGCTGCGTCGACTCGGCCGACGGCATGACCGCCGACTGGGTCCGGCTGCCCTACGAACTCCTCGCCACCATCTCCAACCGGATCATCAACGAGGTCCGCGGCGTCAACCGGGTGGTCTACGACCTGACCTCCAAGCCGCCGGGGACGATTGAGTGGGAGTAGGTCCGGACACACCGGTGGCCTATTGACGCCAAGGTGATTTCGAACGACAGAAACGGCCTTCCGGCGTCTGTTGGTTGCCTGGAGGACAAAGCATGCGAGCGACGGGTGCAATATGTCTGGGAGTCCTGGTGCTTGGCTCTGCGCTCGGTTGTCGATCCCAAGGCGACTCTGCCGACGCTCAGAAGAGTGGCGAGGGCCTGCTGGCCAGCATTCAGGCGGACGACACCATCCTGACGCCGGATGTGCCGTTCGCCTTCTGCGTGAAGATAACCAACCACTCGCCGCGCACAGCCTATGTGACCATGAGGAGTCTGCTGTCCACGGCGATAGTGTGGTTTCAGGAGCTCAGCCCCGAAGACGGTCTTCCGACGGGGGCGCCGAAACCTCGTTGGACGAACTTCGGCTCCGTGCTCTTGAGAGACGAAGCGGTGGCCATCCCCGCCGGAGACTCGCGTCATGAAGCACTGATAGTGTGGTCTCCGGCCGACGAGCTCAAGCCCGGTCGAACCTACGACATCTGGCTGGAACTGTCCTACTACAACCGGGCCACGACGACGCTAGTCGGGCGACCGGGCAAGAAGGTGCCCGAGGAGGAAGTCTGGCGTGGCAAGGTGCTGACCAATCGGCTCCGCTGTTATCTCCAGCCGGAGCCTGAAGCCTTCGCCAAGCTCAAGCGCGAGTTTCATGAAAGACTCAAGCTTCCGGCGAACGCCAGGGTTCAACTCTATGTCGTGGCCAAGCTGGTTCTCGCCGAAGAGCCGTCCAAGAGTTGTGGCCGGGTGACTGCCGATTACAGGCTCTGTGAGTTGGGCGATCCGCAAATAGGGAGCGATGAGCTGTTGATGACGGCGCCGCCTTCGGGGCTGCTCGGACCGGCGGTGGCTTCTCGCGCCAGATTGCTCGTGTCGGGCCTGCTTGGGGCGGACGCCGGAGCGCGGTACCGCGCCCGTCGGCTGCTTGAGTCGTTTCTCTGGCACCACCCCGAGAGTGTCTTTGTGCCCTGCATCCGTGAGCAGTTGGAGTGATGTCGGGTGGCGCGCCACGGCATCTGATAGTCCTGCAGTGGGTTAATCTCTCCTGGAGGCCTTGCTGAGGCCCTTGCGCGCGGTTCTAGGCCTGAATTCCGCGCTGGGAGCGGTTACCGCATGCTATCGGTTTCAACTGGCCAAGGAATATGCCAAACTCTGCCGGGGCAATCGCCGTTCTTCCCGACTGAGAGGAGACTCCCATGGCCCAACGCCACTGGCTACGCCGCGTCCTGATCTCCCTGGCCGCCGCCGCCGGGCTGATCGCGATAGGCTTCTGGGTGCTGCTGAAGTTCTTCGCCGTGACGGCACCCGACCCGTATGCCCCCAAGCAGCCGGACCTGACCATCGGGCCGGCGGCCCTGGCCGTCGAGTCCGGCGAGTTGCGGCACACGGTGGTGGTAGCGCACCTCGACACGCCCATAGTCGCGGACCGGAACCTGGTCTGGTGCGCCACCGCACAGATCGCCTGGAACGAGCTCTGCGGCCTGGCCGGCGGGCCGGTTCGCATGGAAAAGGAACCGCCGCTGGTCGGCCTGCTCAACCGGCAGGACGTGGGCCGCGGCGACCTGGAAGAGGACGCGCTCGTGGCCCTGGCCGGCCCGGGCGGTCCGGCGACGGCCAAGCAGCTCCGGAAAGAGATCGAGCGCAAGTTCGGGGCCGGCTTCGCACCCAAGTTGCTGGCGATGGCCGAGGCGGCGCCACCCGGCGAACTGGCTGTCTACGCCTGCTTCCGCAAGAGCCTGCCCTACGAGTGGGCCTTCGAGCGGCTGGGGCCCTACCTGTCTTTCCGCGGGGCACGGGTGGATTGCTTCGGCATATCCCAGTATTTGCCCAGCGTGGAGTACGAGCGCAAGACGGCCGCTCAAGTGCACCTCTACGACTACAAGGGCAAGGACGACTTCATCATCGAGATCGACACTCGTGCCAAAGGCGACCAGCTGATCCTGGCCAAGGTGCCGCCGGCCGCCACGCTCAAGGAACTGGTCGAGACCGTCGGCAGGCGCATGGCGGCGGCCAAGCCCGAGACCGGTCTGGACGAGTATGCCGACCTCAAGATCCCGGTGATCGACTTCGACGTCGTCCACGACTTTGCCGAGCTCTGCGGCCAGCCGATCGCGTCGCCGGACCCGAAGGTGGCCGGGAAGCAGTTGGCCGCGGCCAGGCAGGGCATCCGTTTCCGACTGGACGAGAAAGGCGCGGAGCTCACGTCCGAAATCGTGATCGCGACGTGCATCGCCCGGGTCCGCGACCTCGTCTTCGACCGGCCCTTCCTGGTCATGCTCCGGAAGCGCGAGGCGAAGAATCCCTATCTGGTGCTCTGGGTCGACAACCCGGAACTGCTCGGTGTGCGCAAGTGGCAGCCCGCCGACGCGGCAATCATGGAGGACCCTTTGCGCAAGGGGCCGTCGGGGTCGTGACCGTCGGCGTGACCGGACCGGACCGTCGGGGCCGTCGGGGTCGGACCACAGTATCACTTTGTCCGGCAGCAGGTTGACCTCTTCCGAAGGCCTCCGGGAGGTCCGTCCGCACGATTTTCGGCCTTGAATCCCGCGCGCCGGCGTCATCGGAGTCTTCACGTTCCTATGCCTCTTCTGGAACGGCATCACCTTGGCCTTCGTCTGGCAGGCCAATTGACGCCGAGGTGATTTCGAACGACAGAAACCGTCTTCCGGCGTCTGTTGCTTGCCTGGAGGACAAAGCATGCGGGTGACTTGTGCGCTATGTCTGGGAGTCCTGGTGCTTGGCACTGCGGCCGGTTGTCGATCCCAAAGCAGTTCTGATGACAGGCAGAAGAACCGCGACGATGTGGTGGCCGGCCTCCAGATGGACGACACCGTTCTCACTCCGGACGTGCCATTTGCCTTCTGCGTGAGGTTCACAAATCTCTCCAGGCGAACCACCTACCTGCCCACCAAGACCACGACGTACGCAGCCGGTGTCTGGTTTCAGGAACTCAGCTCCAAGGATGGTCTCCCGACGGGGGAGCCCGTCAGGCTGATGACCAACTTCCCTCCCATGCTCTGGGAGGACGAAGCAACGGCCGTTCCTCCGCGCGAAGCCCGCCACGAGATGAAGATAGTGGCAGCCCCGGCTTCCGAGCTTGTGCCGGGGAGGATCTATGAGGTCTGGCTGGAGCTCGTCTGCTACAACGCTGGCCGAAACACCATAGCCGGACAGCCGGGCACAATCCTGCGTGGCGAACAAGTCTGGCGCGGCACGCTGCTGACCAACCGGATGCGATGCTACCTCCAGCCGGAGCCTGAGGCGTTCGCCCGGCTCAAGAAGGCATTCCGTGACAAATCCAAGGTGGCGGCGGATGTTTCCATTCCACCGTACATCTGGGCAAAGGTGGTCCTCGCGGAAGGGCCGGACAGGACCTGCGGGCGGGTGGGCGTCGACTGCCGGCTGGTCTATGAACTCAGCGATCCGCGGAGTGGAGAGGACGAAGACTTGACGGCCCTGTCGGCCTCGGGCCTGTGCGGTCCGGCGACTCTGTCCCGCGCTCAGAGCCTGCAGAGGGAGCCCTTCGGCCGGCCGCCCAATCTGGCCCGCGCCCGGCGACTGCTGGAATCATTCCTGGTGCGCCGGCCCGAAAGCGTCTTCGCCCCGCTCTGTCGTGAGCAGCTCGAAATGCTCGGGAAGTAGTCGGCAGTCGGGGTCTGGTAGTCTGTAGAGGCCCTTGCACGTTGGTTGGGAGAAAGGGTCAGGAGTTTCCTCCGGTGCCCCGGGCCGGCTTAAGCTTCGACGGAAAAGGCCCCTGACCCCTATTGCGGTACCGCCCCGGGTCGGCCAAGCCGTTCTCGGCGAAGCCCTTGAGGCGCAGCCGGCAGGCGTCGCAGCGGCCGCAGGCCGCGCCGCGCGAGTCGGGGTCGTAGCAGGTGCTGGTCAGGGAGTAGTCCACGCCCAGCGCCAGGCCGCGGCGGATGATCTGGGCCTTGGTCAGGCGCAGCAGCGGGGCATGGATGCGGAGCTCCGTCCGGCCCTCGACGCCCGCGCGGGTGGCCAGCCGGGCCATCCGCCGGAAGGCCCGCAGGTACTCCGGCCGGCAGTCGGGGTAGCCGCTGTAGTCCAGGGCGTTGACCCCGATGAAGACGTCGGCGGCGCCCAGGACCTCCGCCCAGGCCATGGCCAGCGACAGGAAGACCGTGTTGCGCGCCGGCACGTAGGTCGCCGGGATGCCCCGGCCCATGGCTCGCAGCGTCCGCCCCTTGGGGACGGCCAGGTTCCCGGTCAGCGCCGAGCCGCCGAAGCGGCCCAGGCCCACGTCGACCACCAGGTGCCGCGCGGCCCCCAGGCGCCGGGCGAGGCGTCGGGCCGAGCGCAGCTCCGCCGCCCCGTGCCGCTGGCCGTAGCGGAAGCTCAGGGCGTGGACCTCGAAGCCCCGGCTCCGGGCGATGGCCAGAACGGTGGCCGAGTCGAGCCCCCCGCTGAGCAGCACCACGGCCCGCTGCTTCCCTCTCGTCGCGCGCATGGCGGCTTCTCCCTATGCCAGGATGAGCGGCACCAGCATCTCCGCCGGCGAGAGGCCGGCGTGGCAGGCGCGGTGGACGTGGACCTCGCCAACGCGCGGCCGGTAGTAGAGCGCCGCCGGGCGCCAGGCGAAGGCCACGAAATCCCCCACCCGCGCGCGGGCCAGCGGCGAAAGCCCGTCGGGGCCGAAGAGCCCGAGCGCCTCGGCTTCCGCGGCGGAGAGCAGCCCGAAGAGCTCGCCGTAACGCGCCCGGAACCCGGCGGCGAAGGCCGCCTCGCGTCCCGGCTTGCAGTGGAGCAGCAGCGCGGTCGACTCGCCGTTGGGCACGTTCCGGAGGTGATCGAGGAGCGGATTGCCCTCGTCGAGGAAGAGCGAGCGTTCCGGCGGGATGTCGACCAGCCCGTGGTCGCCGGTCACGGCGATCCGGGCCCGGCCGGAAAGCCGCTCCGCCAGGATGCCGAGCATGGCGTCAAGCTGGGCCAGCAGCCCGAGCGCCTGGGGGGATTCCACCCCGTAATCGTGGCAGGCGCCGTCGAGGTGCGGGATGTAGACGTAGGTGAAGCTCGGCCGGCTGGCGCCCGACACCCGCTCGAGGACGCGGCCGACCGCGGCGTCGAGCTTCCCGTACCCGGCCGTGGGTGTTCCGCCGGAGCAGTAGCGCGAGTAGACGCTCGCGGCGATCTCCGCGGGCATCAACGCCAGCGGTTCGTGGCCCAGCCGCGCGACCACCGAGGGGACAGTGAATACCTCCTCGGGCCGGACGCCGCGCTCCCCGAGCGGCTTCCGGCCGAAGCGCTCCACGAAGGGCACGACCTCCGCGGACAGCCCCGGCGGGTCGAGCCACACCCACCAGCCGGGGACCGCGTGTTGTCCGGGCCACTCGCCGGTGGCCAGGGCGGTGAGCGCGGCGGCGGTGGTCGACGGCCAGACCGTCCGGAGGGTGGCCGCCAGGCGGCTGCGGAGGAAGCCGCCGGCCGGGGCGCGGTCAAGCATGGCGCCTCCGAGGCCGTCAAGGAGCACCAGAACGTAGTGTTCGGCGGGACCGATCAGCCCCTGGAGCCGGCGGGCCTCGGCGGAGAGCTCCGCCCCCGGCGCCCCGGCCAGGGTATAGAGGGCGCGGCTGAAGTCGGGCAACGTCGGCCCGGGCCCCCCGGGTGCGACCAGGGAACCATCCGCAAACGCCCGACGAAGCCGTTCAACGTCGCTCACAGCTTGTGCCCCCTTGGCCTGGAATTAAGGTAATGATAGAGCCAACCCCGTGCGATTCCAGTCCGGGACTCCGGCGGGGTCCCGGGCTTGTGGCCCGAAGGCCGGACTGCCGCCGGCGCCCGGCCGGAAATCCGGTCTTGACATGGTGGGGCCGATTTCTATAATCGGCGGGTCCAATAGCCTCGCGGCAACATGGCATGACTTCTGGCCGGGGAGGAACATGTTCGGCGGAAGCAAAAGCATAGTCGGCCTAGACATAGGCTCCCACAGCGTAAAGGCCGTGGAGGTTTCGCGTTCCGGCTCGACCCTGGCATTGACCGGGTTCAGCCAGGCCCGCGTGGCATCCCCGGACCGCGTTATGGATGCCGTGGCCGAGGCCTTTTCGGCAGGCGGGTTCAAGACCAAGCGGGTGGTCACCGCCGTGAGCGGCCGGTCGGTCATCGTCCGGTACGTTCCCATGATGAACGTGCCCGACGAGGAACTGCGCCGGGCCGTCACCTACGAGGCCGACAAGTACATCCCGTTCGAGGTCGACGAGGTCATCCTCGACTGCCAGAAGGTTGATGACGGCGCCGCCCCGTCGCCCGGCGGCCAGGTCAAGGTGCTGCTGGTGGCGGTCAAGCGCTCGGTCATCGACGAGCACGTGACCATGATCCAGCGGGCCGGCCTGACCCCCGTGGTGATCGACTGCGACTACTTCGCCCTGGGCAACGCCTACGACGCCCGGGCGCTGCGCGTCGGCCAGGAGGACAACACCGTCCGGGCCCTCCTGGACATCGGCGCGGCCAAGACCAGCATCAACATCCTGCGGGGCCGCACCAGCCACTTCACCCGCGACTTCTACGTGGCCGGCAACGACGTGACCGAGACCCTGGCCAAGCGCTTCGGCGAGTCCCCCGAGGACGTCGAGCACATGAAGGAGGACCCGGGCCAGGCGCTGGAGAGCATGAAGGAGGCCTTCTCCAGCGTGCTCGAGGACATCGGCAGCGAGGTCCGGCTCTCCTTCGACTACTACGAGAACCAGTTCGATCAGCAGGTACAGGAGGTCTGCCTTTCCGGCGGGAGCGTGCTCTTCCCGGAGGCCGACAAGATGCTTTCCGAGGTCCTCGGCCTGGAGGCCAAGATCTGGGATCCGCTGGAGGCGCTGGACACGTCCGACCTCTCCGAGCAGGTCTCCCAGCTGGGCGCCAACGGCGCGAAGCTGGCCGTCGCCGTGGGCCTGGCCAGCCGCCTCGCGGGAATGTAGGGGGAGTACGGGCAGATGATCGAAATCAACCTGCTTCCCCCGGAACACCGCCCGGTCGAGCGCACGCCGCTGCCGCGGCTGCTGACCATCCTCGGTGGCGTGCTGCTGACGGCCGCGGGCGTGGTGATCTGGGTCTGGCTGAGCATGGTCTCCATCCCCAAGGCCAAGCAGCGCTGCGAGGACCGCCGCCAGGCCATGGAGAAGGCCAAGAAGGACGAGGCCGAGGTCCTGAAGATCGAACAGGAACTCAAGGCCGCCAAGGACCGGCAGGACGTTCTCAACGAGCTCTTCAACCAGCGCGTGTCCTGGGCGAAGGTCCTCGACCGCCTGGCCGAGGCCCGCGCCGGCGTCAAGGGCCTCGACGACGTGGTGCTGACCAGGGTGGAGTTCAAGAAGTCCGGCGGGTCGGCTCCCGGCCGCAAGGGTGCCGCCGAGGTCCGCCAGCTGTTCGTCCAGGCCTTCGTGTCCACCAACCGCAAGGAGGCCAACGCCGGCGAGCTCCGCGAGGTCGGCCTGGCCTTCATCAAGTCCCTCTGCGCCGACAGCGCCTTCAAGCAGGACTTCGAGTGCGAGGAGAACGGCGAGCAGAACGCCAAGTACACCTACCTCGGCGACCAGATGGTCGAAAACGCCTCCAAGCCGGGAGCCGCTGCGGGAAGGGGTGCCAAGGACGCGCCCGCGGCGACGCTGAACTTCGAGGTGCTGTTCACCTTTAAGCCTCCGCCGGTGGTCAACAAGCCGGCGGCCGGCCCGCAGCCGGCCCAGCCGCCGGTGGCGGCGGCCGGGAAGTAGAAAGGATCTGCGCCGTGGCGGTCAAGGAAAGCGGTGAAAAGCAGATCTTCGGCATCACCATAGGGATCTTCGCCCTGGTGGTGGTCGTGGTGGGCGTGTTCATCTTCTTCAGCGTCCGCAGGCTCGGTCAGATCCGCGCGGAGACCGAGAAGTACGAGGCCGCCCGCAAGGCCTCCCAGGTCGTGGCCGACAAGAAGAAGGACAAGGAGCGGGAGAAGAAGGAGACCGAGGCCCGCACCGCGGACTGCAACGAGTACCTTCCCAAGGACGACGACGTCGAGCGTACGCTGCTGAGCCTGTCGGGCAGGAGCAAGGACGCCGGCCTGGATTCGACCTCGCTTAAGAAGGAGGTCCAGTCCACGGCCGGGCGCCCCGGCCAGAACAAGACGTCCTACGAGACGATCCGCTACAAGGGCGACTTCGAAGGCACCTTCCACCAGCTGGCCAGGTTCGTCGGCTCCGTCGAGAACTGGGAGACCTCCCGCCGCTTCGTGAACATCACCGCCTTCGCGATGGACTCGGACAGCAAAGGCATGGCCTACGACGACGGCGTCCAGAAGCACAAGATCCGCATGACGCTTGAGCTCTACAAGTACCAGTACCAGGAAAAGGCGGCGACCCCGGCCGGTCCGGCGACTCCGGGAGCACCCGCTGGCCAGCCGGCCAAGTGAGGCGGACATGAGACAGGCCAATACCGCAGTCCGCGTCCTCTTCGCGATGATGCTCGCATCGCTGCCCGTCTCCGTACGGGCCGGCACGGCTCCCGCTGCGGCTCCGGCTCCGGCCACCGCCCCGACGGCGCCCGCGGCTCCTGCCGCCGCTCCGAAGGAGGCCCCCGCCGCGGCTCCGAAGGAAGCTCCTGCCGCGAACCCGAAGGAAGCTCCTGCCGCCGCCCCCAAGGAAGCGACCCCGGGAGCGCCGACCGGCGCGCGCCCGGCGGCTCCGGCCGCCGCCGTCGCCAAGGCCCCGGCCATGAGGAGCATCTGGACGGAAAGGCCCTACCCCCTCTACGAGCAGAGGGACCGGGTCGACCCGTTCACCCGCGGCAAGCCCAAGGCGATCCGGGATCCCAAGACACCGGTTCCCACCGATCCGGTTGGCAAGGCCCACCGCGTCTACGATGACGCCGAGGCCCTGCTGAGTTCTGACCGGCCGGAGCGCTACTCGCTCTGCCTGGAGGCCTGCCAGAAGGGCATGCAGGACCTGCGCCAGACGATCCTGGACATCGGCAGGGACGAGAACCTGGCCAGGGACCTCGAGCCGGCCCGCGATCTGCTGGCCCGCTTCCAGCTGCTGGACGCGACGGCCAAGCGGCTGAAGCAGCGGCAGGACATCGAGAAGGAGTTCGTCAACCTCAAGGTCGCCGTCAACGGCATCGTCTGGACGGAGCGTGCGCCGTCGGCGGCCATCAACGGCTCGGTTGCCGGCGAGGGCGCGCTGATCGAGCTGGGGCCGGGCGGCCAGTCCGCCCAGGTCTACCGCATCCGCAAGGACGCAGTGATTTTCCTCTACAAGGGAGTGCAGATTCCTGTCCGCCTGGACAGAGGGGGGCTGTAGCCATGTCCGAGATTCTCAAGCCCACGCTGGGGTTGCTGGCCGTACTGGCCTGGAGCGGCACGTCCCTGTGCGCCGTGGCCGGGGAGACCGGGCCGGAGCTGGATCCCAAGGCGGCGGTTATCATTCCGGCGGGCGGCGCCGGTCGCACGCTGGGCGCCGAATCGCGCGCCCCGGTGAACTTCAAGGGGCACAGCCTCAGGGACGTCCTCGACTTCCTGTCCACCAGCAGCCGCCTGAACATCCGGGCGCTCGATGACAAGGAACTCGACAACCTCAAGGTCACCTTCAGCCTGGATAACGTGACTTGGCGCGAGACCCTGGCCTTCCTGGCCGAGAAGTACGGCCTGATCGTCGACGACTCGCGCGAGGCCCAGGGGCTCATCGTGGTCAAGAGCCCGCCCAAGGTCTCGATCATCTTCGACAAGCCCACCGACATCCGCACGGTCATCGCCACCATCGCCGACCAGAGCGGCGCCAACATCATCATCGGCTCGGAGAAGGAGATCCAGGGCAAGGTGTCCCTGTCCCTCCGGAACGTGCCGTGGGAAGAGGCGCTCAACATGGTGGTCCGGACCCTGAACTTCGTGGCCGTCAAGGACAAGTTCAACACCTACCGCATCACCACCCCCGACAAGCTCGCCCAGCAGCTCGAGACCCGCGTCTTCCGGCTCTCCTACATCCAGCCGGAGGGCAGCCGCTACATGGCCACCATCCAGAGCGAGTTCGTCAAGAAGGAGGAGGCGGCCAAGACTTCGGGCGGCGGCGGCGCGGGCGGCAACGAGCCGATCAGCCTGCTCGGCGTGCTCAAGAGCATGGCCACCGAGAAGGCCGGCAAGATCAGCTACATCCGCGACTCGAACACGCTGGTCATCACCGACACGCCCACCCAGCTCGAGGCCATGCAGCGGCTCATCGAGAAGATGGACCTTCCGCCCAAGCAGATCCACATGGCCGTGCGCATGATCGAGCTCAGCGACTCTGAGAGCGAAGAGCTCGGCATGGAGTGGGCCAACGGCTTCACCGGCACGATCAGCGGGATGGGCTTCGACACCGCCTTCCCGTTCGCCGCCTCCAACTCCAGGCGGGGCATCGCTGCGGGTCAGTTCTGGGGGCGCATGGCGGTCGACCCCGCCTCCTTCCAGACCCTCCACACGGCGGGCGCGCCCGGCACGGTCACCGGCACCGGCGTGACCCTGGGCCGCCTGGACTTCACGGCGCTGACCTCGACGCTGCGCTTCCTCAAGACCCGCACCAAGGCCTCGGTGCTCCAGGCCCCCAGCCTGACCGCCCTGGACAACCAGGAGGCCACCATCCACGTCGGCAAGAACATCCGCTACGCCGAGTACGACAGCAGCTCGACCAACAGCGGCACGAGCTCGGGTTTCAAGGAGGCCGACGGCTCGCCCATCAAGGAAGGCATCCAGATCCTGATCATCCCGCACGTCACCGGCCCGGACGGCAACGTGCTGATGACCATCGTGGCCAAGAACGAGATCTTCGACAAGTTCCAGAACTTCGGCGGCGCGACGGGCATCGACCTGCCGCAGACCAGCCAGCGGATCGTGGTGACCAAGGAGCTGCTGCGCGACACCGAGACCGGCGTGATCGGCGGCCTCAAGCAGGCCAGCTCCCAGACGCAGGAGAGCAAGGTGCCCGTGCTGGGCGACGTGCCGGGCCTGGGCTGGCTCTTCAAGAGCCGCACCAAGCCGGGCGACCACAACTACCAGTCGAACCTCCTGATCTTCGTCACGCCCACGATCATCGACATTCAGAAGGACAGCCGGGAGCCCAAGGCGGTTCGGGACATCCGGCGCGGCCTGGCCGGCCCGTTCTTCACCAGCGACGACAAGGCTGGCGGGGACGTCTCCGGCGAACCGGTCAAGGCCGGCGGCGGCAAGTAGCCGCAGTCGGCGCCTTCAGGGATTCAGCCTTCGGGCTGGCTGTCGCCCCCGCGAACGGGGGCGGCGGCTTTTTCGGCGGTGAAAAGAGCGGCTTGAACTCCCCGGGCCAGGAAATAGCCCAGAAGGTGCAGCTTCGCTTCTCCAAGACGGGGCCGCTGCGCTTCCTGTCGCACCACGACATGATGCGCCTCTTCGCCAGGGCCTGCCGCCGCGCGGCCCTGCCGGTGCGGCTCACCCAGGGCTTCGACCCCCGCCCGAGGCTGGTCTTCGCCACCGCCCTGGAACTGGGCGTGGAGTCGCTCGACGAATCGCTGGAAATGGAGCTTAGCCAATGGACCAGTCCCGAGAGTTTGAAGCGCCGGCTTCAGGAGCACCTGCCGGACGGGATCCGCATCCTGGAGACGAAGCTGCTGCCTCCGCGGCGCAGCGGACTCCGGCCGGTGGAGATGACCTACCGGGTGAGTCCGCCGGGGGGCGCCGCAACGCTGGAGCTGACCGCGGCGCGGCTGGCGGAGTTCCTGGGCAGGAGCGAGCTGATCTTCGACCGGCCCAGGGAGCGCCGGGTGCAGAGGCTGGACCTCAGGCCCAGTCTCGCGGGCGTGGCCGTAGACGGCGCAGACGTCGTCGTAAGTCTTCAGCCCACGGCGCAGGGGGCGGCGCGCCCGGCGGAAATCCTGTCGCTGCTGACCGGCCGGCCTTTGGCCGAGACGAGGCGGTGGCCGGCGGTGAAGACGTCGATGCGCCTGGCGCACTGAAGGACCAGGGCGCGCCCGCTCCGGCGGTCGCAGCGGGAGGGGATCAGTCCGGACAGGGCCGCGAGACGGCTCCGCTCCCCGCGGCGGTCCAGCCGGCGCCCAGGCGCGACGGGCGCTCCGTCCCCGAGAAGCTGGTGCTCATGAACGTGGCCGACCCCGGCGAGGTCCGGGTGGCCATCATGCTCGGCGGACGGCTTGACGAGATCCACCTGGAGCGCGCCGGCCGCACCCTGACGGGGAACATCTACCGCGGCACGGTCAGCAACGTCGAGCCCAGCCTGCAGGCCGCCTTCGTCGACATCGGCGCCGGCCGCAACGGGTTTCTGCACGCCTCGGACTGCCTGCCGCCCCACGGCGGCAACGAGGAGGCTCTGTCCGGCGGGGGCCGCCGCCGCGGCGGGCGCGGCCGGGCCCGGGGCGAGGAGCGGGCCGAGGGAGGGGCCGAGGGCCGCGGAGAGGGCCGGGGCGAGGGACACCCGCCCATCGAGAAGATGCTCCGCAAGGGGCAGGACGTGCTGGTCCAGGTCACCAAGGAGGGCATCGGCACCAAGGGCCCGGCGCTGACCACCTACCTGTCGCTGCCGGGTCGCTACCTGGTGCTCATGCCCGCGCTGTCCAAGCTGGGCGTCTCCAAGAAGATCGAGGACGAGGCCCAGCGCGAGGAGCTCCGCCGGACCATGGCGGCCCTGAAGCCGCCCAAGGACATGGGCTTCATTGCCCGGACGGCCAGCGTCGGGCACCCGGCAGAGGACTTGGCCAGGGACATGGACTTCCTCGTCGGTCTCTGGAAGGCGCTAATCAAGCGGGCCCAGACCGCCAAGGCCCCGGCGCTGATCTACCAGGAGTCCGACCTAGTGATCCGCGCGGTGCGCGACTTCATACCGAACGACACCCGGGGCATCGTCATCGACTCCACGGAGGCCGCCGAAAGGGTTCGTTCCTTCCTGGACCTGGTCTGCGGCGAACTGGTCGACCTGGTCCGGCTGCACGAGGGGCCGGCGCCGCTGTTCCACCACTACGGCGTGGAGCAGGAGCTGGCCAGGCTGGGCCGGCAGCGGGTCAAGCTGCCCTGCGGGGGGTCGCTGGTCATAGAGCAGACCGAAGCACTGGTGGCCATCGACGTCAACACCGGCGGGTTCCGCGGGCGGGAGCGTGACCAGGCCGGCGCCATCCTCCGGACCAACCTGGAGGCCGCGCGGGAGATCGCCTACCAGATCCGCATGCGCGACATCGGCGGGCTGGTGATCATCGACTTCATCGACATGGACGACCGCGGGCACTGCCGGCAGGTGGAGCGCGAACTGCGCGCCGCCCTGGAGCGCGACCGGGCCAAGATCACGGTCACCCCCATGAGCGAACTCGGCGTCATCGAGATGAGCCGGCAGCGCACCCGTCTCGGGCTGGACCGGTCCATGTACGAGACCTGCCCGGCCTGTCGGGGCCTGGGCACCGTCAAGAGCGCGGAGAGCCTGGGGCTCGACCTGCTCCGGGAGGTCAAGGCGGCCTCCGGACGCGGGGACTGCTCCGGCATAGAGGCGCTCTTCTCTCCCCAGGTGGCCCTGGCCGTGACCAATCTGTACCGGGCCAACCTGCAGCGACTGGAAGAATCGGCCGGCGTGAAGATAATGATCGGCGCGGATCCGGCCATGGGGCCGGGCCAGATGCGCGTGGTGCTCAAAGGCGGCTGGGGCACCAAGACGGTGGAACGCAGTTCCGAGGAGGCAGACTGATGTACGCAGTGGTTCGTGATGGGGGGCACCAGTTCCGGGCCGTCCCCGGCGAGAAGGTTGACGTCGAGCTCCGCGCGGCCAAGCCGGGCGAGCAGGTGGTCTTCGATCAGGTCCTGCTGGTCGGCGGCGACCAGATCAAGGTCGGCACGCCCGTCGTGGCCGGGGCCAAGGTCGTGGCCGTGGTCGAGGGCGAGAGCCTCAGCGACAAGTCCCGCGGGATCCGCAAGCGTGACAACAACAGCTCCCAGACCCGCTTCGGCCACCGCCAGAAGTACACCACCGTGACCATCAAGGAAATCGTGGCGGGTTAGGAACGGCAGCCCATGGCCGCCGAGACCAGCAGGCCCGAAGGCCTCAGCGATCCGGGCGACCTGCTCCGGGCGCTGGAATCGTCCGCCGGGGCGGCCCAGTGGGTGCCGCTCTTCAGCGACAACTTCGGGCGGACCTCGCTGGGCGACGACTGGAAGATAGTCGGCGGCCAGGCGCACGTGGAGAACGGCTGGCTGCGGATCTCCGGCCGGGCCGACTGCTACGCGGTGGTCCGCCGGCCCTTCCCGGACAACGTGCGCCTCGAGTTCGACGCCCGGTTCCCGACCGGACTGGCCGAGAATTCCGACCTGGGCTGTTTCGTGGCCGGCGACGAGCGCCGCTGCGACGCGGCCGGCTACTGTCTGTCCTTCGGAGCTGACAGCAACACCTGCAGCCGCATCCAGCGTGCCGGCATCGACGTGCGCATCAACACCAAGCTCACCGCCGAGCCGGGACGCACCTATCACATGGCCGCCGAGTGCGGCGAGGGCGAGCTGCGCCTGTTCGTCGACGGGCAGGCCATTCTACGGTACATCGACCTGGTGCCGCTGGCCGGGGTCGGCCACGACCACCTGGGCCTGGTCAGCTACAAGTACGGATGCGAGTTCGCCAACTTCAAGGTGCTGACCCGCACCGGGCCGGCCGCGACCGGGGTCTTCACCGTGCCGGACGCCTACTGCCGGGACGGGCTGGTCGACCGGGCCATCGAGAAGTACCGCCAGATCGCCGCAGCCGATCCCGAGGGACAGCTGGCCATGCAGGCCCAGATCAAGGTGGGCCTGGCCCTGTTCGCCGCGGGTCGCTACGGGGAGTGCGAGGCCCAGCTGCGTGGCCTGGCCCGGCTTGCCCGCGGGAACGAGATGGAACTGCTCATCGAGCTCTGGCGCGGCTTGGCCCTGGGCATGATGGGTAAGATCGACGAGGCCCTACGGACCTTCGGGCACGTCCAGTCGCAGTCCTCCGATCCGGGGGTCATCGACGAGGTGGCCGTGGCCTGCGGCCGTCTGTCCACCCAGCTGCGGCGCGAGGAGCGCTGGCTCGAGTCCGGCCGCTGCGCCAAGTTCCTCTTTGAGAATCTCAAGACCCCGCTGATCGAAACGCACCACATGTTCAACCTGTACGGCAACCGGCTGCGGGACGCCGCCCTCTTCGAGGAGGAGTTCCAAGCCGCCAACCGGCTGGTCGCGGTCACCGCCAAGCGCGACAAGGATCAGACTTCGCTGAGGGAGTGCCGGTGGCGGGCCTTTCAGGCCGGGCTGGCCGCAGGACACATCGACGCGGCCCGGGCCATCGCCGAGGATTTCGAGAAGCAGGCGCTGGCCCTCGGCGACGAAGCCCTGGAGCTGCGCTCGCTGGGGTCCCGCGTCTTCATCGACCTGGCCAGCGGCAAGTACGACCGGGCGCTGGAGCGCGTCGGCAAGCTCATCGGCACGGACCGCGAGGAGAGGCCGATCGGCGACAGCCGTTGGGGGCAGACCGCGGCCGACCTGCGCGCCACGGCGCTCGTGCTGCTGGGCCGCCGGGACGAACCCCTCGAGGATCTCGACGCCGGCCGCATCAGCACGGACCTGCTGGACCTCCGGTTCATCCTGGGCGCCGAGCTCTGGAAGAGCGGTCACGAAGCCGCTGCCCGGGCCTGTTTCGCGGAGATGATCGAGGGCGGGGGCCTGTGGCGGCAGGAGAAGCTGATGGACAGGGCCAAGCTGGCCATCTGCCGCGAGATGCCCATCGAGGTCTTCCAGGAGTTCGTCGGCGCTGAGCTGCAGCCCTGCCTGCAGCCGCTGGGAATGTTCCTGGCCGGCCTGGCGATGTGGGCCAACGGCGAGGAGCAGGCCGCCCTGCTGGCCTGGTCGGACGCCCGGAACGCCGCGCCGGACACCGATCCCGCGTGGCACTGGACCAGTCTCTTCCTGGGGCGGGCGGGCAAATAGGCCGCCCGCCTCCTGCCGGTCAGGAGCCCGCCGTGAGTTGGAACGCCGACCCGTCGCCGCACAATCACCCCGGAGCGGTCGGTGCGCCTGCCGCCGCCGGCGGGCCGCCGAACTTCTGGGCCGGGCTGCGCACCACCCTGCTGGCCGGAGTGCTGGTCTTCCTGCCGGTGGCCATCACCGTCTGGGTGCTCAATCTGCTGGACAGCCCGTTCCGGAGCACGTTCAGCGCTCTGTCCGATTGGTTTAAGGACAAGCAGCATCCGGACGTGGCCAGCGTCTTCGGCTGGCTGGCCTTCCCCGGGGTCGGGCTGGTGCTCGGCTTCATCCTGATCCTTCTGCTGGGCATCCTGGCGCGAAACTACCTCGGGCACTACTTCATTCAGTGGATGGACGACGTGGCCAAAAGGATCCCGCTCATCCGGACCATCTATAGCGGGACCAAGCAGCTCTCGGACACGGTCTTCACGTCGGCGGGCAAGGAGAGCTTCCGCCGCGCCGTGCTGGTGCGCTTCCCGAACGAGCACAGCTACGCCATCGGCTTCGTCACCGGCGAGACCAAGGGCGCCGCCCAGGCGGTCACCGTCGAGACGGTCGTCAACGTGTTCGTCCCTACCACGCCCAATCCCACCTCCGGGTTCCTGCTGATGATACCAGCCGAACGGATGATCCCGCTCAACATGAGCGTGGAGAACGCCCTGAAGGTGGTCATTTCCGGCGGGATCTTCACTCCGGCGGCCGAGGGCGCCGTCGCGCCCGCCGCCGCGCCGGCCCCGGGTGCCCCGCCCGGGCAGTCGCCCTCCGGCCTTCGCGACTAGCTGACGTGGCCGGCAGGAAACCGCGCAGGCAGTCCCGAGAAGCTGGCCTGCTCCACGTCTACACGGGGACCGGCAAGGGCAAGACCACCGCCGCCTGGGGCCTGGCCCTGCGCGCAGCCGGTCACGGTCTGCGGGTCAAGGTGATCGAGTTTATCAAGGGGCCGCGGCTGACCGGGGAACACGCCGCCGCGCGTCGCCTCGGCCGGAAGGTCTCGGTCGAGACCTGCGGGTTGGGCTTCTACTTTGGGAGAAGCTCGGAGGAGAGGCGCCGTCACCGGATGGCCGCGGAGAGAGCCCTGGCCCGGGCGCGCCGGGCGCTGTCCTCCGGGCGCTGGGACGTGGTCGTTTTGGACGAGGCCGCCGGCGCCGCTGCCCTGCGGCTGATCAGCACCGCCAGGCTGCTCGACGCGCTCCGTGGACGCGCCGCCGGGGTGGAGGCGGTGGTCACCGGCCGGGGCGCCCCGCCGGCGCTGCGGCGCGCCGCCGACTACCTCACGGAAATGTGCGCCGTGCGCCACCCGCAGGAGCGCGGCGTCGACGGTCGCCGGGGCGTGGAGTTCTGAGCCTCCTCCCCGGCGCACTGGCGTGTGGCCCGGACGGGCCTATAATTCCGCCAGGCAAACCGATTGCGCACCCCAGGTTCGCCGACCGGCCTGGGGCGGCCGCGGCTGCAAGGAGAACCCGAGTTGCCCATCAACGCTGACGTCGCCAGCATTGCCGAGGCGCTGATGCTGGTGTGTTTCGGGGCGAGTTGGCCGTTCTCGGTGATCAAGGCCTTGCGCGTCAAGAAGGTCACGGGAAAGAGCCCGATATTCCTGTGTCTGATACTCCTTGGCTACCTGGCGGGGATGGTCTCCAAGGTCTTCCGCTGGGACGACCCCCGTTCCCACTGGCTGCTGCTGCTGTACATCTACAATTTCTCCATCGTCGGCTTCGACACCATTCTCTATTTCCGGTACCGGAAGAACGGATAGGCGGCTATGGCTGAGCGCGAGACCGGCACCGGCGGCGTGACTCGCAAGGCGGCGGCGGGATACTACCAGCCGCCCAGCGAGACCCAGGTCATCCGAGCGCTCTCGTTGACGCCCACCGAAGGCGAATCCAAGGCAGCCATCTTCCGGCTGGTGCGGCAGCGGTCATCGTTCCTGATCACC